>NZ_CP034999.1:0-335643 GCF_002531755.2 Rhizobium acidisoli
GAAGAGTATGAACAATTCACCCGTCGTTTCTTTTACGAGAATCATGATATCAAGGGTTTTAAGACGATGGTTGTCATGGATCGCGTAAAAGCGAGTTTTGCTCTGCCGATCAAAGTTTAATCTGATTGTTGCATCACTGAGCCCTCGCATGTTTTTCCGAAGATGAAGCAGTGCTGAGCTATGACAAACCAAGTGAGCATGCCCCACTTTGTCGGCATTGAGCCCCACTTGCGAGCGATTTCACCTCGTCTAAAAGAGCGTGGAAGGACTAAGAGTGGACTCGAAAAGGTTTCAACGATATCCGTATCTTGCCAGCCGCCTGGTGAGCATTCGGATGTGAGCGATGGTTATCCAGGCTTCTGCTGAAGCGATGGATGTCTCGAAGTCCTTGGCCAGCCTGCGGCATCGACCCAACCACGCAAACGTCCGTTCGACGACCCAGCGACGCGGCAGGATTTCGAAACCCTTGGCCTTGTCGGTACGCTTGATGATTTCGAGTGTCCACTTTCCTATTTTCTGCAGCCGCTTTTTCAGCTTGTCGCCTGCATAGCCGCCATCGGCGAAGACATGAAGGAGCCACGGCCATCGGTTGCGGATGGACTTCAGAAGATCGGGAGCCCCGTCGCGGTCCTGGATATCAGCGCTGTGCACCATGAGACCAACCATCAGCCCGAGCGTATCCACGATGATATGACGCTTGCGGCCATTAATCTCAGCGCAAACGCAGTTTGTCGCGGTCTTGCCCGCATCAAAGCCCCGAATACCGCCGCTTTCAGTAGTCTTGACGCTTTGGCTGTCAATGGCACCAGCCGTCGGTGAAGCTTCTTTCCCATCCAGCTCCCGCGCCTCCATGACGAGGTGATGGTTGATCCGTGGCCAAAGACCCATTGCCCCCATTCATAGAAATACCGCTGCACCGTTGGACAGGGCGGAAGTCCTTGGGCAGCATCCGCCACTGGCAGCCTGTCGAAGCGATATAGAGAAGGGCGTTTAAAAGTAAGCGGTTAGCTGATGGCGTCAGGCCTGAAGTTCCACGGCATAAGCGCCTCGAGCTCGGATACCGGCCAGCCTTGAGCGATGCGGGTCAATGTCTGGGAGAGCCAGTCGAGCGGATCGACGTTGTTCATCTTGGCTGTCTGCAAGAGGGTGGCGACGGTCGCCCATGTGCGTCCACCACCCTCGCTGCCGGCGAATAGACTGTTCTTTCTCGTAATTGTTTGGGGCCTGATCGCGCGCTCGACGATATTGGAGTCAATTTCGATCCGGCCGTCCGTCAGGAAGCGCTCCAGTGCTTCGCGCCGGGTGAGCGCGTAACGGATTGCTTCGGCGGTCTTGGACTTGCCAGAGACCTTGCCCAGCTCCTTCTCCCAAAGATCAAAGAGTTCGGAGACGATGGTTGCAGATTTTTCCTGACGCAGCATGGAACGGCTGTCGGCATCCCGACCGCGGACCTCATCCTCGATGCGCCACAGCTCGGTCATCGCGATGATCGTGTCCGTTGCAGCCTTTGAGACACCACTGATGTGAAGGTCGTAAAACTTGCGGCGAAGATGCGCCCAGCATCCTGCGAGCCGGATCGTTTCATTGCTGCCGTCTTTGGCACGCGTCTTGGCGAGACTGGTATAGGCCGAGTAGCCGTCAACTTGCAGGATGCCGCTGAATCCGGCGAGATGACGCACCACGCAGTCAGCGCCCCTACTGTCCTCAAACCGATAGGCCACCATCGGCGGGCTGGTTCCACCATAGGGTCTATCATCGCGAGCATAAGCCCAAAGCCAGGCCTTCGTCGTTTTCCCCGAGCCGGGCGCAAGAGTGGGTAAGGTCGTTTCGTCGGCGAAGATCCTTTCACCCTCCTTGACGCGCTCAAGGATGTAATCGGCGCAAATCTGAAGTTCGAAGCCCAGATGCCCCATCCACTGGGCCATCAACGATCGGCTGATCTCGACACCGTCGCGTAGATAGATTGCCTCCTGCCGGTAAAGCGGAAGGCCGTCGGCGTATTTGGAGACGGCGATATAGGCGAGCAGCCGCTCCGTCGGCAGGCCGCTTTCGATGATGTGCGCCGGTGCCAAAGCCTGGAGCACGCCATCGTGGCCGCGGAAGGTGTATTTGGGGCGGCGCGTCACGATGACCCGGAACTTCGGCGGCACGACATCCAGCCGTTCGGAGCGATCCTCACCGATCAGGACCTTTTCCAAGCCCACGTATTCAGCAGGGATCTCCGGCTCGATCACTTCCTCGATGCGTTCGAGATGAGCGGCAAAACCCTTGCGCGGACGTGCTGCCCGTTTCGGCTTGTCCTTGGCCGCGTGATCAAGCTCGCTCTGGATTGCCGAAAGGCCGGTCTCGACTTCCTCGAAGGCAAAGGACACCTGTTCGTCGTTGACGCCAAGGCGCAGTCGCTCGGAACGGGTGCCATGTTGGGTGCGCTGCAGAACCTTCAAGATCGATGTGAGGTTGGCAATCCGCTCGTTGGCGCTCTTCTCCACCGCCTCCAGCCGGGCGATCTCAGCTTCAGCGGCCTTCAGTCGGGCTTCTTTCGCAGCCTGCTCGCGCGCCATCGCGAGGACCATCGCCTTCAGTGCGTCAACGTCGTCCGGCAGGTCGTGAGGGGGCAAATCCATGGCAATAAGTAGAGCACAAAAACAGCCGTTTTCCCAACCATTACAGCGGCATGATTCATTCTTGCCGCAGGCGCTGTCAGCCCGTCAACAAGGGGCGCCTGACCTTGGTCGGGCGGATCTTTTTCCAATCCATTCCGGCCAGCAACGCCATCAGCTGAGAATGGTCCAGACGGATCCGTGCCGCCGATATGCCCGGCCAGCAGAAGCCCTGATTCTTCCAGGGTTTTCGAATAGAGGCAGACCCCACTGCCATCCCACCAGACAATGCGAATACGATCGGCCCGTTTCGACCGGAAGACGTAAAGCGCGCCATTGAAGGGATCGAGACCGCCATCCCGCACCAGCGCCATCAAAGAGGCGGCTCCCTTGCGGAAGTCGACCGGCTGGCACGACACATAGACCACCACACCCGAAGCGATCATGCCTTGCGAACCGCCCGCAGAACCTTCACCAGGTGATCGGGGTCAAAATCGCCGCCGACGCGCACGACCATATCCGCAATGACAATATCGACCGAACCGTTGCTTACCGTTTCAACCCGCGCGAACTTGATCTGCTTGCCCGTTCCCGCCGTCAGGGGCGCAACAACGCCCGATGCCAGTGCCTTGCGACGCCATCCATAAAGCTGCGACGGATCCAGGCCTTCAGACCGGGCAACCGCCGAGACATTGGCCCCAGGCTGCAGCGTCGCGGCGACGATCCGCGCTTTTTCGTCATCCGACCAGTCACGCGGCTTGCGGCGACGCCGGACGGGTTCTGCCGTCAAAACCTCAAAGGTTCGAGGCTGATTCACACTATCACTCATAGGACTCTCCGCATGACTCACGCAGAAAATCGCCGATCAGCAGTCCGAAAGATACGTGGGGTGGCCTACGCGCTTACGTTTAAAACCTCGCGCAGATCGGTCTTGCGTGGCCGGCCCAGACGTCGTGGCGCGGGCATGAACGGCGCAATAAATTCCCATTCGCGATCGGTAACATCGCTTGCATATCGGCTCGTCCGACGGACATATTCCTGTCGGGTGGTTTCAGTCCAGGCCATTGTGCATTCCATCGAATCTTCGCAAATCCGAAGGAATCACAACTGGCTGAAATCACTCAAATCTTTTTGGGGCAGCCTCTTAACCGCAGCCCCTCGCGCCGCGGGAATTGCCATACGGTGTCGTGGGATACCTTCGGCGATAAACGCCCGGTACGACTCAGGAACACGCTTGCGGTGACCGCCCATCTTCCCAGGCGCGACAGATCCCCTGGGACGGTAACGTTAAGTCACTTCATCGCTGAAGACACCGCAATACCGAACCGCGCCACCACCGACCGGCAGATTTCGCCGGCTTCAGTTGCATCAACAACACGATTATGAAGATCATTTGAAATGAAGTCGAGTCATAGGATGCTGGCTTCCACTCTAGCCAGCATCTTGAATCACAGATAGCTAAAAATCGAAATTCCTACCGATTCAGCTGAAAATGGAAGCGGTCTAGATTTCGAAAATCTCCCGCGGAAGTGCGGAGAAGGTCTCGGCACCGCTTTCGGTAACACGAAATGTTTCGCTGATCACGTAGCCGAAGTCTTCGTCAATCCAATTCCCTAGCATCAGGTGGACGTCATGTTCGGCTGAAGCACCGTATGGTCATCCTCCCTCAGGCTGGCCGTAGGTTCGGTCCAGTCAATCCCGATCGCATAGCCGCATCGCGATTCTTTCTCTAGTCCATGCTTCTTTAGCGTGGTGTTGAAAGCGACGGCGACATCGCCACAGGTGGCGCCCGGTTTGACGGCAGAAAGTGCGGCCTCCATGCCAGCAACCTCGGCGTCGTGG
The DNA here is from genome assembly GCF_002531755.2 of Rhizobium acidisoli. Classification (NCBI taxonomy): domain Bacteria; kingdom Pseudomonadati; phylum Pseudomonadota; class Alphaproteobacteria; order Hyphomicrobiales; family Rhizobiaceae; genus Rhizobium; species Rhizobium acidisoli. The sequence goes on from NZ_CP034999.1 coordinate 4,443, forward strand.
ACCCGGCGAAGGCGATCTGACGGCTTACCGATCGAGTAGGTCCGCATCAGGGCCGAGACATAACCGTGACGTACACCGCCCTCTCAAGGTTAATTTGCGATCCCTGGCGGAAAACATCTTCGGTCCAGATAATGTGCGCAGTGCCCGAACGCGGCGAGGCACAAATGAAAACTCGCCTCAAATCTGTGCCGACTTTGCCATTGACGCCGCGAACCAGCGTCGCGATGATTTCTGCAGCAGCATCCGCCTCTCTTACGCCCGGACGCATTACTTCTTTCCCTGTCAGCATTCCTGCGTCCGTAATCGCGGCGGCTTCTAGCATCATCTCGATTTCAAGATCTGACTTGACCAGTCGGATCCAGGGCACTTCGTTGCTGAAGTCTGCTAATTTTGTCCCCGGAGCCCCGGCCTGGAACCTGTCGATCAACTTCGCCGAGAGTAAGTTGTTTTCAAGCGCTAATCTCCCACCACCGAGGCCGTCGTCTCGCAGGAAATTAATTAGAGCGTCGAAGCCGTCCTTGTCAGGGTCAGCGATCAGAGCTTCGGGGTAACCAATTACCCGGTCCCTTTCCATAAACGTTTGATGCACCGCCGCCGGCGCATCCATACGACGCGTCAAGAAAGTTGGCTCTTCATCTTTCAAGGAGATGACGAGGCCTTGTGGAATGTACGCCGACTTGGCTGTGTAACCACATAGATAAGTGATGTCTGCAGGGGAGGTGATCAGTAACGAAGTGACCTCGCGTTGTTCCATTTTAGCCTTAACAAGGGCCAGCCTTCGCAGATACTCGGCCCGTGGAAACGCTTGCGGTCCTTTTGGCATTGTCATGAGGTAACTTCCTTTCTTATTGCAGTTGAACGCACAAGCTCTCACTGCGTCATTGTGAACTGATTTCGGAAACCCAGCCCGACCTTTTTCTGCGCAACTCAGGCTATGGATGCCATTGTCATCCGGCAAAGATCGGTGATGTCGTAAACGGGCAGGTTCGCGGTTCGCCGGATCGCGGACGCGACCGTCGGAAATCCCGCGCATTCGAACAGAATAACTGCTATCTCGGGATGCGCGCCCCGGAGCCGTGCGATGCAGTCGCAACATCTGACTCGATCGCTTTGATGTCCATTGGTGGCGCTGGACGCTTTAGCTCGTCATGCCAATACTTACCGCCTTCAATGCCTCCAATCACGACCCGCGCCCGCTCGGCTGGTCAGCAACCCCAAGCAAGTCTTCGCTCAGATGCTTCGAGTCATAGGTCAAGACAGCGATTTTGCCCGGCGACGGCACTTGCGTAGCAGTGCTGGCAACAGGATCAGGCTTGACATAACAACAGGCACTTTGACAGCGGCCGCCACCCGCCGATTGATGGTCGGATTGAGAAGCCGCAAGTTGAGCTTATCGCGACAGCACCTCGTTCGACCAAGCGGTTGGCGGCCGCTATATAGGCTGGCTCGAGTGCCGGATCACCAGAAACGACATTTTCAACCCAAGCTCCCGCTACGATCTCCTGGATCGCTGGGAATTCAAACGAAGACGGATTGAGTATCGAGCCGGGCGCGGGCGTCGGCGGCTTGCCCCCCGGCGGTACCCCTCGTTCGAGGTTAGAATTCCGAGAGACCGTGTCGTTCGTGAAGTCATGAAGTACTTTCCCTAAAGTTGTCTCGTGTACGCATTTCGCAGGCCTCTCGCGCAGATACCACTTTCAGCCATCTCCGCGGCACGAGAGATGTCGCGCGCCGCGGTGCTGATCATGGCTTTGATACCTCCAGGCTTTGTCAGGTCTCGTGTTCGGACAAAGGACGGCACCCGGTCGAAGGTGAAGCGCAAACCCAGCTCAGCCGTGGCCGACAGGTCGCAAGCGCTCAACCATATTCGACTCGTGACGATAGCGCCTTCCAAGATCCGCTCGATCGCTGCTCCCCGCCTTCTGTGATCACAAACTTGTTCTTATGAGATACAATATTCCTCGTTTCGAAGCATGTCAAACGGCAATGCCTGCCCGAACAATTGACTAGCCGATCTCGAAACAGGTCACAGCATTCACGCTATGGAGATGCGCCGCCGGCGCGTGGACTGGCTTTCTCGCTGTCCTGTGCGCTTCCCATCTTTGGCGCCGATGCGCCTTTTGCCGCCGAGAAGCCTGTAAATTGGCGCAGGGAGCTCCGGTTCACATATAACCGCTACCGCCGCCACCACTTATAGCCCTGTCGCCAGGTGACCAGGTTTGCCCTCAAGCGTGCTGCGTGTGCGTTTGTCCCAGCGAGAAAAGATATATATTTTCATTGAAGTTGTAATATCGTTATTATAGCTTTGGCATACCACTGGAGACGGAGCTGATGACGAAAAAGATGACTTTCCCGCAAAAAGGCCTGGAAGAAGCGGCAATTTGGCAGGCGATGGAGTGCGCGAGGCAGGGCGACGTGGACTGGAGAGCGGGACGTTTGCCGGGCTTTTACGTTCATTTCGCCAATGATGATGTTGATCGCATCGGTAAAATCGCTCTGGAAAAATTCCACGCGACAAACGCGTTGGACTCAGCGCATTTCCATCGATCAAGAAATTCGAGTCGGAAGTTGCCGAATGGGCCTCTCCCTTTTTCACGGGGTGGCGGTGTGGCGAGCATCACGTCGGGGGAACCGAAAGTATTTTCATCGCTATGAAGACTGCGCGGAGTGGGCCAAGGTTACTCGCCCCGAGGTCACCAAGCCGAAAATGCTCATTTCCCACAGTGCGCACCCGGCCTTCGACAAGGCAGCAAAGTACCTGGCCTGGGAAGTCGTGAGAATATGCCGCGTGACGACTTCAAAACGGACATCGCCGCGCTGAAGGCAGCTCTAAGATGAACAAACGATCATAATGCAGGATCGGCGCCGCAGTTTACCATGGGAGTTTTCGATCAGATTGAGGAACTTGCTGCCCTCGCATCGGAGCGAAATATCTGGTTTCACACTGACGCTTGTGTCGGCGGCTTTTTGTCTCCATTCGCCGAGCAGAATGGACACCAGATCCCGCTTTGGGACTTTCGAGTAAAGGGCGTAAAGGTCGATTTCTGCAGATTTGCACAAATATGGCTTTGCTCCAAAGGGGGCTTCGATTGTCGCCTTTTCAGATGCGAGTATCAGCAGTACCAGGTGTTTTGACTTCAACAACTGGTCGCGTGGAAGGTACGTGACATCCACATTCGCCGGCACCCGTTCTGGCGCCAACATTGCTGCTTCCTGGGCCGTGATGCGGTTCTTGGTAATGAAGGCTATTGCAAAATCGCAGAAACAAATCTGGACGATACGTGAAACGCTTATGCGCGAGATCCCGACAATCGAGGACTTGTTTGTTTACGGTGATCCCGAACTTACGGTGATGAGTTACGGTTCAAAGTCGCTGGACGCGGCCGATATTGCGGCAGGTCTCGCTGCAAGGCTGGCATACTGTGCACCGTCTCTCAATCCACCCGCGATCAATTTGGGTATTCTCAGTCTCGCTTTGGGGAAGTGGTGGAGGCCTATTTAACGGACCTTCGGGACGTTATTGCTCAGCTCAACGCGGGCGAAAAATCCTTTGATCGTTTCCCTCATTGGAACCTACGGGACCAAATGAGGATTGAACGTTGAGTAACCTGGACCCGCGGCAGCTACTCCCCGAGTGAATTACAACGCTAGCCGCGTGTCTGATTCAACAATGCCGCAGCCGTGATGATACTGGAGATGTAGGTCAGCGCCTGGTCGATATCCAGCCGTATCTCTTCGGCAACGGCTGCGGCATCTCTTTTCTCGACCCCGCTCGCGATCCTTTCCCGCCAGTCGCCGCGCCGGCTGATATCGAGGCAATATAGTGGGGGTACAGCAAATTTCAGATATGGTCCCGTCTTTCAGCCAAAGGGAATTGATGATCCGGATAAGGTCGGGCATGCTGCACGCAGCATAGAGCTCAAACTGAAATTTATAGACCAGCGCAATGTCGGTACGCCGATCGCCAGCAGCGCGAGCCGTTTTCAGTTTTTCCGACGTCTTGCGTAACGCGTCTGCAATCTCTGGCGTGCCCTTAAGTGCAGCGCGCTCTGCGCAAAGCACTCAATGTGCAGACGGATATCCTTAAGTTCGGCGATTTGCTCGGGCATCAAAAGGGGGACAACCGCGGACCTGTTCACTTCACCCTGTAGGACCCCCTCGGATATCAAGCGATAGAGGGCCTCACGAACAGGTGTCGGCTCATAGACAGGTTCTTGGCAAGGTCTCTAATAGTGATTTCTCGCCCGGAGAGAAATGGCCACCGCGGATCAGCGCTCCTAATCGGTCATAAACCTGGTCTCTCAAAACGGCGGTTGTCGGCGTGATCAAATTCCCACCTCTGGCTTCCTTATTTTGATCAATCATTTAAATCGACGACGCATCTGTAACAAGACGCTGCAGACTCAAAATCATCCTATTCACCTTAGCTAGCCACTGGCACCGTCTTTGGAGGGCGCCAACGGGCTTAGAGCAGATTTGCCTATTTTCTCGTTGACCATGTCGAGGTGCGCGCACTCGGAGTAAAAAGCCTTCAGAGGCAGTCCTGGATCGTGTACGTGAGGCAGTGATGAATAGAAGTTCTCCCTTGAGCTCTTTGCTTCTCGAAGGTCCATCGATAGGCAGGATTTGCATCGTTCCGACGTCCCCACTGCGATGCCCCGTATTTCGTTGACCGGGCGAAGTAATACGGTGCCGGTCAACGACTATATTCAAAAAAAGCGGCCTCTCTTCCTTCCCGGTTTGCCTCGCGTTGTGTGTTAGTTCCTCGTCAGCGCGTTGAGTATCCGCGCCCAGGATCGCTGACCCTTATGAAAGGATGTCAGATTATACTTCTCGTTGGGCGAATGGATGCGATCGTTAGGGAGCGCGAAGCCCACCAAGAGTGAGTCCAGCCCCAGATATGCCTGAAACTCGCCGACAACAGGTATCGAACCACCCACTACCCTCATGATCGGCGCTTTTGTCCATTCGTCGGCCAGTGCTGACTTGGCGCAGCCAAATATGGGGCGTCGTATGGAAGCTGATGCGCCGGCGAGCAGTCGTGCGATTGAAATTCCACCCTACAGTCTGCCGGGAGGCGCTCCTCGACAAATTTGCGGAACGAGCCCTAACGTTGGCTGGGTCCTGCTTGTGTACGAGACGAAACGAAACCTTGGCAGACGCTTCAGCCGGAATGACTGTCTTGAAACCCTTACCCGTGTAGCCACCGGAAAACCCGTTGAATTCGGCCGTGGGGCGCGCCCAAACCAGCTCGAGTATCGAGCGCCCCTTTTCACCCGATGGAACCGACAGGCCGATTGGTCCGAGGAAACTTTCGGCCGTCTCCCGAGGGCCTCCCACGAGGCCAAGACTTGGCTCGGGGTCTCCTCGACGCCGTCATAGAAGCCGTGAATTGTCACGCGGCCATCGTTGTCGTGGATCTCCCCAAGGATCTTCGCAAGCACTCGGATAGGGTTCGCCGCCGCGCCGCCGTAGATGCCTGAGTGAAGGTCGCGGCTGGCGGCATGGATCGTCATCTCTTCTTCCACCAGTCCACGCATGCCAACGCAGATGGCAGGAGTCATCGCGTCGCGTTGGCTCGTGTCGCAGACTAGCGCGAAGTCGGCTTTCAATTCGTCCGCATTGGCCGCAAGAAACGCGCGCATCGAGGAGAGCCAGACTCCTCCTCACCCTCAAAAAGGATTGTAACCTTACAGGGCAATACCCACCCACCGCCTTGTAAGCACGACACGCTTCCACGAACGTCATTAGTTGACCTTTGTCATCCGAAGCGCCACGTCCGGCAATGACCTGGTAGCCATCCTCGCTCTCGCGCACGGCGGGTCAAACGGGTCGCGGGTCCACAACTCGAGGGATCAACCGGCTGAACATCATAATGTCCGTAGAAGAGGACATGCGGAGCACCGGGGGTCCGTCATGGTGAGCGACGACCATTGGGTGACCTGGAGTATCGCGTAATGCTGGCTTCGAAGCCGATCGAGGCTAGATCATCCACAAGCCACTCCGCAGCCCTTTGGCAATCCGCTTTGTAGGCCGGATCAGTGGAGATCGACTTATGCGCAAAAGGCTGAAAAGGCGCGACACCGCAGCTTCGCATTCGGTATCGATGTGGTGCAAGACGGCAGGTAGCGCATTCATTAAGGTCTCCTACGTGTTTACTGTTAGCTCAGAAAGCTGGTGGGTTCCGAGCGCTCCGCCTGCAGAGTCCATCCTTGTGGCCCGCGGGCATCTGTTTTGGACTGGGGTCCCGGCGGTCATTTTTACGAGATGCAACGCTGTCTCGCGCAACTGAGTTTTCGGTCATTCTCCCAACACGATCGCATCGAGGCCGCACTTGCGGACCCGCTCGACGAAATGCACGTCTGCGCCATTTGGCATCACAAACTTACGAGAAGCCTATACCATTCTACTTCAATTTCAATACCGCACAGCGCGAGACGGGAAGTTTGGCGTCGTCTGCAAATTTAACCTGCACGATAAGACTGGGGCGGCATCGTCATGCCCATGATACTAGCGGCGAATAGAAGCCTCTCGGCTTTTCCAACGGCCGCATAGAGAGGCCGGCTGCGTGTCTATGACAGGTATAGACCATCAACGCCGCGCCACCGATTGCCATCGCCGGCTAGGCGACGCGAAGCCGGATGAACCGTCCTTAGAGGGCCTTTTTGGCTCTTTCTGGTCTGTTTGGAGCAATTTAAGTAGGCGCCTCGCCATCGGGCCCGACTGACTGCCTCGCTGCACACCCGCTGCCAGCGAGCCACGCCGAGGTCTGTCTTGACCACACCTTCTTGGCCAGCCGAATGCGGAAGCCGCCTGTGCCGAACCGATGTCGTCGTGGCGGCCGCGCCTGACGTGAAGATGGAAGGAAAGATCCCTTCGTGAATCGAGGCAAGCCCAAACATGACTTGCTCTGCGTGATATCGCATCCTTCGTGTTGGCCCTCGCGCCGCCGTTGACAGGTCTCAAACCATGCAATAGTATATCTCAGATCGCCACCTTTGAGATCACAGAAAGGCGGAAGCCTTTGGTGAAACAGAATGATCGAAAACGCGTCGCAGCGAGAGTGAATATCGGCGGGCGCTTTCGACCTTCGGACGACGGATGCTCCGTTGACTGCAAGGCGATCGCTTCAGACTGCGGCTTAGAGCCTCACGTCTGTTTGAACTGGGTAGATGAACACGGTCGCATCACCGGCCGAGGGGAACACAAAAGGAACATCACATGAGCAAATCTTTAATTTCAGCTGCAGCTGCGGCGTTGATTGCGGTTGTGTCGACAGCTTTGCCAGCGAACGCTGGCGCCGTTCTCGATCAAGTCCAGGCGGCAAAGACGCTCACAGTAGCGACTTCTAGCGGTTGGCCTAACAGTTCGTTCCTGAATGACAAACAGGAACTCGATGTTTTGAGATCGAGGTTGCCAAGGGAGTGGCGAAACACCTTGGGTCTCCGTCAAGTTCGTAACGCCGGGCTGGGACGTCATAGTTGCAGGCAAATGGGCAGGCCGTTGGGATATGGCGATGGGCCAGATGGTTCGACCAAGGCACGCGCGGAAAAGTTCGATTTTCCTGCCATTTACTTTTACACGAGGAACGTTGCTGTCATTCACAAAGACAGTAAAGCAACCAAACTTTCCGACCTGGATGGAAAGGTGATCGGCCTCGTAACAGGTGATGATGCGGCAATCGCATATGCCCGTCATAACCTGACGTTGGATTGGGCGGACGAAAAGCCGCTAGAATACAAGTTTACACCGGGCGAAATGAGAAACTACGAGAATACCGGGTTGCAGGCAGATGACCTCCGACTAGGTGATGGCGTTCGTCTCGATGCAATCATCACCGATGAAGTGAGTGCGCAAGGTGTGATCAAGGCCGGTTACCCCCTGAGAGTGCTCGGCGATGCATTGTTCCCGACCCCAGGAGCCATCGCAATTTTGAAAGGGGACAAGGAGTTCTCTGATAAGATAGCTGCCGCCATCAAAAGCATGAAGGATGATGGCACACTCTCTAAGCTTTCGATTAAGTGGTACGGTATCGATAGCACCGCTGAATAGGTTGTAAACCTTTGTTTGAACAACCTTATCGAAGGACGCCATAATGCTTTATCAGGATACAATTGACTCCGAGGTCTTGGTTCACAAGCCGTGGTTTGTGGCCTCTACCTTCGCTGTCGTGCTCGCTCTGTTTCTGATGTATAACCTGACTGGCACAACTATGGCGAGCTTATGCGCCCCGTCATCGGCGATCCGTCGCAAAGCGGCCTCTACGGCCGCTTTGCGATCGCTTTTGTTATTGCGGTTGCGTTCAGTCTTAATCTCGTGCTCATCGGGTTCGCGCCGATAAAAGCCCAAATCATCTTGGTTTGGCTTGAGTTGCTCCTGCTCATTCTAGCATTCTTCAAGTCGTTTGAGCTCAGTCTGCCTTTCATCCGGAGAACCTTCCCTTTCTGATAACGCAGGGTGTGTTTACGACGTTGTATGTGTCGGCAATTTCGCTGCTTTTTGCGTCGCTCATCGCAATCATCGCCGCTGTTGCGAAGCTTTCGAGTAACGGCTTCGCTTACGGGATCGCAAGTTTCTACACGTCGTTCTTCCGCGGTCTCCCCTGCTGATGCAGATTTACCTCATCTACCTCGGTTTGCCTCAGTTCGGTATCGTTCTGAACGCGGTGCCTTCAGGAATATTGGCCCTTTCAGTCTGTATCGGCGCCTATATGACGGAAATCTTCCGCTCTGGAATTCAGAGCATCGACCGCGGGCAATGGGAAGCATCCAGGTCCATGGGCTTCGGCTTCGGTCTGACAATGCGAAGGATTATACTTCCGCAGGCGCTTCCCGTTATCGTTCCACCGATGGGGAACACCTTCATCTCGATGCTGAAAGATAGCTCGCTCGTGTCCGTCCTTGGCGTATGGGAACTGACGTTCCTGGCTCGCACGATTGGCCAGCCCACCTTTCACAATATGGAGATGCTTGTAGCGGCTTCGTTGATTTACTGGGTTTTATCCTGTTGTCTCGAACTGATTCAATCAAGGATTGAACGCTATTACCACAGGAGCAAGATGCGATGATCACCAAAGCAGTTCAAATGGACCTAGAAGGTAGCAAAACTTGTGCCACCGCCCAAGATGTAGCGCATAAGTTAAATTCGGATCAATTTTGTGAGGATGTCATTACAGCCAAAAACGTTTCTAAGTGGTATGGCAGCTTCAGAGTATTGACGAACGTCAACCTCAGTGTCCGTAAGGGTGAACGCGTTGTTATCTGCGGGCCCTCCGGATCGGAAAGTCAACGCTGATCCGCTGTTTCAATCGGCTCGAGGCACATCAAGAGGGTGAGATCACCGTCAATGGCGTCAGATTGCACAACAAGATGCGCAACGTGACTGAGGTTCGCAAAAGCGTTGGCATGGTATTCCAGAACTTCAATCTCTTTCCACACATGACCGTGCTGATGAACTGCATGGCGGGTCCGATGTGGATTAAGGGTGTTCCGGAAGCCGAGGCCAGAAAGACTGCGATGAAATTCCTGGAGCGTGTGCGCATTCCCGAACAGGCGAACAAATACCCTGTTCAGCTGTCCGGGGGACAGCAGCAGCGCGTTGCCATCGCCCGTTCCCTTTGCATGGAACCAGCCGTGATGCTGTTCGACGAGCCAACTTCGGCGCTTGATCCGGAGATGGTGTCAGAAGTTCTCGAAACGATGACAAGCCTCGCCCAGGATGGCATGACGATGGTGTGCGTAACGCATGAGATGGGTTTCGCACGATCTGTTGCCGACCGCGTCATCTTCATGGACGCAGGTCAGATCGTCGAGGAGGGTGCTCCAAATGACTTCTTCGCGAATCCGCAGCACCCAAGAACAAAACTGTTTCTCAGTCAGGTCTTAAAGCATTGAAGCTAAGGAGGGATAGTCGGATTGCTGCCGTGCGCGCCGCCAATCAGAATCCATGAACGAAGGTTTATTGTCATGTCGGGAAGTAGTACCGCGGTGGAGCGGGCTATAGTGAAGAACTGGATCCTTCCAACAGAGTGCCGTCATTGTACCAGGTGTAATCATGCGCGGCCATACCCGTTTTAGAACGGAAGAGCTATAGCAGAATGCTACGGCGACGAGACGGCGGCGAGGCGGCGAGGCAAGCGTCAATGATCATCAGTCTAGAATCCGACCGAGCCGGGTTACCCGGTATTCGGTTCTCGCGCGCCGCTATCATAGAAGCGGACATCAGTGCGTAACCAAGTCGATTGCTTTTAGTTTCCATTACGCTCGTGCGGAACTCTTGCTTGAAGACCGAGCAAGGCCATCCTTCCGGGGCAATACCCACGAGGCATTAAAGTAATATTTTAATAGTTGGGTACCTCGTCAATATATCGTAAGCGCCCAACGAGCGGATTTTGCTGATCGGGCAAATCGGGCGATGTTCTGGCATTAATACCAGATCGAAGAGGTTGCATGGCTCGCATGGAGATCATGTCCGGCACTGAGCGTAGGCGGCGCTGGTCGGATGAGGCGAAACTGAGGATATTGACAGAAGCGGATCAACCTGGTGTTCGCATTGGTGATGTGGCTCGCCGGCATGACATTCATCCTGGCCAGATCCGTTTGTGGCGGCAGTCCTTCAGCTATGTCGGTCGACCAGCGATGTTCCTTCCGGTGGAAATCACCGAGGAGGTGAGCGCTACCCAGGCACCTGACACGCCACCGACGCCAGCGGTCATCGAGATCTCGCTACGAAACGGTCGGTGCTTGAGGGTTCCGGCTGACGTGGAGCTAAGGATGCTCGGGTCGTTGATCGCTTGCGTGGAGGCGGCATGATCGGGCCTTCCGGGAATTTCCGGGTCTATCTTGCCTGCGGAGTGACCGACATGCGGCGTGGAATTGATGGACTGTCGGCGTTCCACATATTCCTCGCCATTGTCAGGCGTGATGAGGTTGATGACGTATTCAAGACCTTCGATCTTGCTGCTGTCGGCGAATTCCGAGGAAATTGAGCCAGAGTTCGGTGGTCATCCCCCGGATCGTGTCGACCCCACTGCTCTTGGGCGCAGTACCTTTCGGCATGCCGTGGCGAAGTTCGTAGGCGGCGGCGAGGAAGCTGTTGCGCACGCTCGGGCTCTCTTTTTGGTAGCCGATCTGCTCAAAGATATCCGCCACAAGATCTTTCGCTGTCTGGTTGCCGGGCTCGGCATAGACGAGCTTGTTCATGATCTCCATTGCCTCACGATATTTGCCGGCGCCGTAGAGCTGTGTACCCTTGGCCATAATTTTTTCCGCGCCGCCCATCATCTCGACATACAGGGGTGCAGACTCGCGTGGCGATAGCGGGATCAAGGTCGCCGGATTGCCATCCCAGTAGCCGAGATAGCGATTCAGCACAGCGCGGCTATTATGCTCCTCAGACCCGTGATAGCTATGCGCTGCCCACTGTTTCTGAAGGCTGGCGGGCAGCTTGTAGACATTTTGGATCTCGTTGATCGTGACGCCCTGGTTGGCAAGGTGCAGTACATTGTTGTTGAGATGCGCATAGGTGTCGCGTTGTGCCCGCATGACCTCCTGAATGCGTTCGTTCCCCCAGCGCGGCCACCTATGGGCGGCAAACATGAACTCTGCCTCTGTCCCGTAACGGTATAGAGCGGTGCTGACATGCTTCGACCAGGCCAGCGCATCGCGCACGAGGGCCCCGCGCAACGTGTAGATATTGTGGATGGTCCCGGTAATGTTCTCTGCCGCCCAGAAAGCCTTGAACTGCGGAAACCATGTATTCATCTCCGCCGGCGCTTCCGTGCCTGGCGTGTTCTGGAATTCCATCGTGACGCCATCGATCGTCAACTCTCGAAATCTTTCTCGAAGTAGCGCGTCGGCTGGATCAGGCCCAGGTTACCGGCGGCAGTATTCTTGCCGATAGACTGGTCCACGTGACCGAACAGGCTGCGCGGCAGCAAGACCGGCCCGAAAGAGCCGAAATCGACGGTGCTCTCCGTCGAGGAGGAGGCTGTTATCGTTGCCTTTCGCCGGTATACGCTGCTGCCGCTCGATGACTGCCTCTATGCACTGCAGCCGACAATCCCGCATCTTACGCGGTCTTCGCTGCATCGTTGCCTGCAGCGTCACGGCATCGGCCGCTTGCCAGATGTCGACGGCGACAGGCCGGCGAAGAAGAAGTTCAAGAGCTACCCGATCGGCTACTTCCACATCGACATTGCCGAGGTGCGCACCGAACAGGGTAAGTTACATATATTCGTTGCCATCGATCGCACCTCAAAGTTTGCCTTCATCGAACTGCACGAGAAGGCGACCACCGCCGTCTCGCGCGAGTTCCTCCTGCGCTTGATTGCAGCCGTCCCCTACAACATCCACACCGTGCTCACCGACAACGGGATCCAGTTCACCACGCCCGGTGCTGGAGGCTCCGCTGTGCCGCTGATCAAAGAAGCAATCGCCAATGGAGAACCTTTCTCCCATGCCTTCGAATATACCTGCGCCACTAACGATATCGAGCACCGCACCACCAAGGTAAAGCATCCATGGACCAACGGTCAGGTTGAGAGAATGAACCGAACCATCAACATTCAAAAATCATTCAACAAAGTTTACAAATTCTTTGCAATTATAGATCGCGGACAATGGTACCTTCACCTCGAATCTGGGCCAGGCACGAACAAAGGCTGATGCCTGCTGATCCTCAGACCGCCCAAAGAGTGCAACGGAGGTCATCGCCAATGGCAAGAAGGACGCTCATCCTGCTTGAAGGCCACAGAAGTATTGGTCCAATGTACTTAAAAGAAGCCCGAGGACTTGGCCTCAATCCAATTACTCTGTCGGCTGATCCAACCGAGTACGATTATCTTGCAGCGGAAGGAGTCGACGTAATCCAAGTGGATACAGAAAATCTCGGTGCACTAATCGGCGAATGTTCCCAGCTGCGCGCGAAGCATGACATAGCTGGCATCACCGGCTTTACGACCCTCGACGAGTCGCTCTATGCGACAGTCGGCAAACTCTGCAGGCATTTCGATCTCCCGGGACCCAACCCTGCATCGATTGAACGATGCTGCGACAAATTCGCTCAACGTCAGCTTCTCGCGCAAACCGGTGTGCCGATGCCTGATTATCGCTTGGCAGCGAGCGCGACGGACGTAGAAAAATATGCTGCGGAGATCGGCCTGCCGGTGGTTGTTAAGCCAGCCGCGGGTACGGGCAGCAGCGGTGTCCGATTGTGTCGCAGTGTCAATGAATTAGCGGAACACACAACTTATCTATTGAGCAGAAAGCACACATGGAAGTCGTTGCCAAGGATACTAGTTGAAGAATTTGCACAAGGTCCTTTCTATGGCGCTGATATAATGGGAAATGAGGTCATTGGGATTGGCACCGCTGATTTTGCCTCCCCGCCCCATTTTATCTTTCGTGAGTGCACCTATCCGGCACCGCTAACTGACGACGCGCATAAGCGTATTGCCGATGTTTCGCTAGCCTGTCTGCAAGCTCTCGGCCTTGATTGGGGCCCAACGAGCATTGAGTTCCGGTGGACGAAGCGTGGTCCAGTTGTCATTGAAGTCAATCCACGTCTTTCGGGTGGGACCAACCCTCAAAGGGTTCAACTGGCTTATGGTGTCGATCTCGTTGCCGAGCACATCAAGGTTGTCATCGGCGAGGAATGGAATTTGCGCAGAAGCCGTTCAGACGTTGCGGCCACACGGTACCTTATTCCTGACCGCGACGGCACCCTTGATTGGATCGATGGCGGCAGTCGGGCGGCGGCCGTACCAGGTGTCGCTGAGGTCAAATTTTATGTTGAACCTAAGAAGACGATCGCCAGGAACGGCGATTACCTTGACGCTATTGGACATGTTATTGCAGCCTCACCCAGCCTTGCCCGGACCGAGGCAACACTTGAGCGCGCGGTCGACTTAATCAGTTGGTCGATCGCACCATCTCCGACCGAACAGGAAAAACCACAGCCCCCCCACCTCTCCGCACCACCACAAGTGCCCCCAGCTAAAAGGTGATCATCGCCCAACATCGGTCGAATCGCTAGAGCAAGTCCTGCGATCGATGAATCGATTGTGATGTGACGGCGTCCATCGAAGCTGATTCAAACATCCACAGGAGAAGAGGTGGATGATGGGACAAGCACTGAGCGATGATCTTCGAATACGGGTTTTGAAAGCGTCTGCGGCGGGAATGTCGGCTCGACAGGCCGCAGCTCGGTTCGGAGTTGGGATTTCGACGGCGATCCGCTGGATTGCGAGAGCGAAAGAGGGTGAGCTGACTGCTCGGCCGCAAGGGTGGAGACGCCGGTCGGCGGTGGATGCACACGAGGAATTCGTTGTCACACTGATTGAAGAGCGTAAGGACGTGACGCTCGATGAATGGTCGAACGTTTGTCTGTCGAGCGGCAGGTGAAGATCAGCCGCAGCGCACTTGGCGCTTGGCTTCGAGGCCGCGGATGGACCTTTAAAAAAAGACCGCCCACGCACTGGAGCAGGACCGGCCGGACGTCCTGAAGCGCCGGCGTGTCTGGTTCGACGGCCAACTGGATCTCGATCCGGAGAAACTGATCTTCATCGACGAAAGTGTGCTGCAGAGCAGCGGAAGGAGTTACATGAACTAAGACCGTAGCGTAAAGCTGCGTGAATGATGGGGGAAGGCCCCCCGGGATCGGCTTTCAGGAGCGGGTTCAGTCCGAGCTGCTGCGGTAAAGAGCCGTGGTGGTGAGCGTCGGATGAAAAAGTTCGGACGAGATCCGAGCAGGTGCGTGTCCGAAAGACGAACGAAAGTGAACCCTCCGAAGACGCGCCGTTATGAATAAAGCGTCGTCGAAACCAGGACTGTTTCGTCATCCTGGGACAAGTCCGTCGGGTGCCTGATGATTGGGCGGGCGGCGACCGGCGTAGAGGGGCGTGAGTTGGACACAGGCTTTCACGCGGAACTGCAGGAACCGGGCTCCTGATGCCAAGGGAGAAGCCCAAGCGGAGAAACCGTAAGGCGAGAGTACCGATGCAGGAGACTGGGGCGGACCGATCCGTATGAGCGTTGAGGGCCCTGTAATGGGGCCAGAGCAAAGGGATCGGATCAGGTGGTCGTATTGTTTGGAACAACTGGAAACAGGATGACTTCGATAGGTACGACAGACAAGCCGTTTCGGATTGAGAAGCGGCAAGTGTACGAAGCTTACAAAGCGGTCAAAGCCAACCGTGGTGCAGCCGGGGTGGACGGTGAGACCCTGGAGATGTTTGACAAAGACCTTGCGAGAAATCTCTACAAGATCTGGAATCGGATGTCTTCTGGGGCTTACTTTCCGCCGTCGGTGCGCGCCGTCTCCATTCCAAAGAAGACTGGAGGCGAAAGGGTTTTGGGTGTGCCGACGGTCAGTGATCGGATCGCGCAGATGGTGGTCAAGCAGATGATTGAGCCGGATTTAGAGCCGCTCTTCTTGCCAGACTCCTATGGCTACAGGCCGATGAAGTCGGCTTTGGATGCCGTTGGGGTAACGCGTCAGCGGTGCTGGAAATACGATTGGGTTCTGGAATTCGACATCAAAGGGCTGTTCGACAATCTTCCGCATGATCTCTTGCTGAAGGCGGTCAGAAAAGACGTCAAATGCAACTGGGCTCTGCTCTACATCGAAAGATGGTTGACCGCGCCTATGGAAAAGAACGGAGAAGTCATTGAGCGGACGCGTGGTACCCCGCAAGGGGGCGTGGTCAGCCCGATCCTATCGAATCTCTTCCTGCATTACGCGTTTGACGTCTGGATGACCCGGACGCATCCGGATCTACCATGGTGTCGGTATGCAGACGATGGTCTGGTGCACTGCCGGACCGAGCAGTAAGCAGAGGCCCTCATGGTCGAGCTCCAAGCGCGGCTGGCAGAATGCGGACTTCAGATGCATCCGACTAAGACCCATATCGTCTACTGCAAAGATAATCGGCGCCGGGAAATGTATCCGACTGTCAAATTTGACTTCCTTGGATACCAGTTCAGGCCGCGACAGGTGGCGACTTCACAGCGGAATGAGTTCTTCTGTGGCTATACCCCAGCGGCCAGTCCGGCGGCGCTAAAATCAATGCGGGCCACGATCAAGAGCTTGAACATTCCGCGGCAAACGCCGGGGACGCTGGCTGAAATCGCCAAACAGATCAATCCGCTCCTCCGGGGATGGATTGCCTACTATGGGCGGTTCAGTCGTTCGGCCCTGTTCTCTCACTGACTATGTCGATCGGAAGCTCAAGGCCTGGATCATGCGAAAGTACAAGCGCTTTCGGTTCCACAAAACTCGGGCTTCGCAGTTCCTGCGGCAACTTGCCCGAGATAGACGGGACCTCTTCGTACACTGGCAGGCGTTCGGAACGAACACGTTTACCTGATGGGAGCGGTGTGAATCGAGAGGTTCACGCACCGTTCTGCGAGAGGCCGGCAGGTGAAATCCCTCCGGCCTACTCACCCCGGCCTTTCGACCAAGATGGCACGGCTACGCGGACGTGCACTTCGAGGTGAGCGTTGCCGAGCTGGCGTGCCACATGGCCATTGGAAAACAACGACCTTTACCGGAGCGTTGCGCCTCACTGGGATGACCGCGCCGTTTGTCTACGATGGCGCCATGAACGGTAATGTCTTCCTGGCTTACGTCGAACAGGTATTGGGGCCTACCCTGGAGATCGGCGACGTGGTGGTCATGGACAACCTACCGGCTCACAAGACAGCCGGTGTACGCGACGCCATCGAACGTGTCGGCGCCACGCTCATGTTCCTGCCCCCTTACAGCCCAGACTTCAATCCGATCGAGAACGCATTCTCGAAGCTGAAAGCCATGTTGCGAGGCCGAGCCGAGCGAAAGATCGACGCCCTGTGGGATGCGGTCGGGGCCTTGATGCCTCGCTTCACTGCGGCAGAATGCGCAAACTACTTTAAGGCCGCTGGATATGACCCAGATTGAACAGAATTTGCTCTAGGAATTGCACGGAAGGCGCCGTCGAACGTTTGATCGAAATCCCGCGGCAGGCAAGTCGTGCTACAATTACGAGACCCCTGCCCTCGTCCTTCGACGTGCTCGAACAACCGCTTTCGTGAGCGGGCGAGAGCCGTCGACCATGTGGCGCTCGGTAGCTCACCTCGCGACAAGGCTCCTTCAGGCGCCTGCGCGGCCGCCATAATCGCGATGGGCACATTTCTGCGGACCGGCGCTTGCCGACGCCACCTGAAAGGTTCGACGTCAGTCGCCAACGATATCCTAGACCGCGGCCTGCCGAGATCGAGCTGTATTTCAATGAGCCGAAAAGCTCGACGGTAACGACCTCGACGTCCAGGCGGTAATACGGGCGCGCGCCCATCTGCTTGCGACAGGGCGCCCGATCACCATATTTGTGAGTGCGCCCGCCCTGCTTCACACGAACTTGCGACGTTGATCCTCGTCGACGTGCGGTTGTCGACGGGACTCCTGGGAAGATAACCGCAGGGTCCTCGATCGAGAAACGGGAACTCGATGTCTTCTCGCGCGGCCTTTGATGCGTTTCGTGTCGCCGGAACCGATGCAAACTTCAGGCGACATGCATTAGGCTGCCTTGCTGTGCGTGTGCCCGTGCGAGCCAAAATAGGCGTCGAATGCCGCCGCGACTGCACGGACCATAAAGCGCGCCTCCTCGCATACGACAATCCGTTCACCGCTGATCGTCACGACGCCGTCGGCCATGAGCTCGCCGAGACGGTCGTTGCGCTCGACAAGGAAGCCGGTGTCGAAACCCGACCCGCTGCTCAACTGGCCGAGATCGGCTTCGAAATCGCACATCAGCCTCTCGATGACCCTCGCCCGAAGCTTGTCCTCCTCGCTGAGAAGATATCCCTTGGCGGTCGGCAGCACCCCGAAGGCAATCCGCTCGGCATAGAGGCCGAGAGGCACGTGGTTCTGCATATAGCCGGCCGGCAGCCGCCCGATCGCAGATGCGCCGAGGCCGATCAGGCTATCGCAATCATCCGTGGTATAGCCCTGGAAGTTTCTCCTCAGCGCTCTGTTGCGCGCGGCGAGTGCCAACTGATCGTCCGGCAGTGCAAAATGATCGAGCCCAATGCGCTGATATCCGGCGTTCTGCAGCTCCTCGGCGATCACTTCCGCCTGCTCGTTCCGCTGTTTTGCGTCCGGCAGCGATGCTTCGTCGATCAGGCGCTGATGTTTCTTGAAAGCGGGTATGTGAGCGTAACCGAAAACGGCGAAACGTTCGGGACGCAGTTCTGCAGCCAGCCGGACCGTTTCGATGCAAGATTGGACGGTCTGTTTCGGAAGGCCATAAATCAGGTCGAAGTTGATGCTGCTGACGCCTGCTGAGCGCAACCCGGCGACCGCCCTTTCCGTCTGCTCAAAGGATTGCAGCCGCTTGATACCGGCCTGCACGATCGGATCGAAGCTCTGGACGCCGAGGCTTGCGCGGTCGATACCGTTTTCGCCGAGCGCGTCGATCATGGGGGCGACCAATGTGCGAGGGTCGATCTCGACTGCGACGCCGGCTTTCGCTTCGAATGTGAAGGCGCTCCTGAGCTTTGCCATTAGAGCCGAAAATTCCTGCGGCTTCATGACCGACGGCGTGCCGCCGCCGAAATGCACGTACTTGACGGGCACGTCGTTTCCGGCCGCAAAGGAAACAAGCTCGATCTCCTCCTTCATCACGTCGAGATAGTCGGCGACCGGAGCGTCTTGCCGGGTGATGGTTGTGTGGCAGCCGCAGTACCAGCATATCGAACGGCAGAACGGGACGTGGAGATAAACCGAAACCGGGCCAGCCGCGGCGATATGGGCGAGGTTGCCGACATATTCATCCGGCCCCACGGCGGCTGAAAAAGCCGCCGCCGTGGGGTAGCTCGTATAACGCGGAACCCGCGCATCGCCGTATTTGGCGATCAGATCATCGGACATTTTCGCATCCCTTCCCAAAACAGGATGCTTTATGACCTCCGGCCGCGCCGGCTTCCTTGTCCCAAATCAATGATGACGTCTCAGGCCAGACTCAGCCCGATCTTTGTCCGCTGTGAAAGTCAGCACTTTCGAACCCGCCTAACATCTCGTTCTGACATGGGTCGAGCCGCGATCCCGTCTGTTCGAAGAGACGTGGCACAAGGAAACGAGCAAGAATGACTGATACCGGGTGAAACAACTCAAATTGATGTCCGCGTGGTGTCGCCGGTCGAGCCGCATCCCACGGTCTCGGCACGCTCCATGCGCGGGCCCCCGGCGATATTTTGCTGATCGCCAGTGGAAACTGGTGCCGGCCTAACGGCGGAAATCTCGAACGAAGCCTACCGAAATGCGGAAGTCGTGGTCGTTCCAAGTCCACAGGCCCTCGCCGCGGCCGCCGACGTGATCGTCAAGGTGCGCCCCGACTAATGAGGTCGCCCTGCTGTCGCCTGAAAAGACGCTGATCTCTTTCATCTATCCCGTAGCCAACAACGAGTTGCTCGAGCGGGCTCTGCATTCGGGCGCGAATATGAGCGCCATAGACATGGTCCCGCGCATCAGCCGTGCACAGAAGATGGATGGGAAAGATCGGGGGCTACTGAGCGGTCATCGAAGCGAGTGCGAACTTCAGCTGTTTCTTCACCGGGCCGATCACCGCGCGGTATTTCCAGGCTCTCCTCAGTTTTACGTCGCCTTGAGGTCCGTCAGCACCTTGTCAAAAGCATCCTTGACCGGCTTTGAGATTTCCTCCACCGTCCTGCTTGCGAGTACCCGGAATTCCTTGGCGTGCTGCAAACTTGTCTCAACCCGCTTGCGCAGGAAGGTCGACTGCAGTTCGAGGACCTGCGACGGCGAATTTGCGCTAAGCAAAGCTTGCAGATGCGAGAAGCCGGCCTCGGCGTCGGCCTGCAGTGCAGCGATCGTCTTCCACGACAATTCGTTGCCGAACAGACTTGTCGTTTCGAGGATCGGAGGCAGCATTTTCTGTGTCGCTTCAGCGCCGGACGCAAATTTCAAAAAAGCCTCTGTCACCTGCTTGTTCCCCTTTTCAACGGATGCGCCGAACTGATCTGGCACCTTGAGCGGCGATGACGCCGGGTTTTCGATCGTTTCAAAGGATCTTTCGGAAATCTTGGTCATAGCGTTTTCCTTCTCTTTGAGTTGGTTGCAAGCTGTGACGTCGGGATTGACCCCTTCCGCCGGCGGACTATGCATGGCCGCTTGGTAGAACGTCGGTTCGATGACGAACCGTCATGTGGCCCCCGTTCCGTTCGTTTCATGAACCGCCATCATGCAGACTGCTTTCTGCCGCTTGTAACCAGGATCAGCAAACACCATGCCAACTGCTCAGACGCTCCAAGAAGATGAGTTTCGTTTATCGATGGGCGGATTGATCGGTATTTGGCGGACGAACAAACGTTCTAATCTCGACAATCCGACAATAGGTGTCGGGTGCCCGACATTTGCGAGACATGTGGACAGCTGAGATGGGGACAAGCGAATGAGCATGTAATTCAATCGCGCTCAGGATCGTCCTGTGTCGGATCGTATTGAGCCTGCGGGGTGGAAAGTGACGTTGCGGTCCTCGCCGCAAGTGCCTCCAGCCGCGCACTGGTGTTTGCCTTGACGGTCAGCTTGCGCGAGACATTGCGTGCAAGCGCAGTGCCTTCTTTACACCGGCCGTCATCTGGATAGAAACCGCCGCATCCGCATCCGCGGACCCGGCATGGGACACGAATGTCACCATGTGTGGCGATCCGATCACGGGGCATCTGCCTTGGCAACCGGATAATCGGTTCATCGCCGAAGGCGACGAGACAGCGATCGCCACTTCGCGCTTTTGAAAAAGCTTCACTGAAGAAGCGATGAACTAGCCACCATCGCAACGCTAACTTTGTGGATGGAATGCCACAGGAAGTAACTTCGTTCGTTGGCTTGCGCAGAGTACGAGCAGCAGGAGGCAACAAACCAGATGAAGGCAAAAGCGTTCTCCTGATTTGTTCGCAAGATCACGCAGTAACCTTGTCTGCCGCGAGATGGGTCTGACAGTTCTTCGGGCAGACGCGCGCGCAGGCGCCGCAACCAATGCAGCGGCCGGCCTGGTCGACAACCATGATCATACGATTGAGCTCGCCATCGAAGTCTTCATCCTCGTCGTCGCAGATGCCGAGGATTCCACCCGCTTCATCGACGCCATAGAGGTGCATGACTTCGCGAGAGCAGACTTTGAAGCATCGGCCACAGCCGATGCAGGTTGCAGCATCGATGCAGGTCAGGTACTTCGGCACCCAGCTGGAGCCGTCGCGCGTGACGAAAGAGCCGGTCATCATGAATTCTCCAATGCGGCGAGCTCTTCCTTCGCAGCGTTCAACTCGGCGAAGGCGTCGAACGTCTCTCCAGCAATGGTCTTGATCTTAGCCCAATTAATCGGAAGGTCCTCGGCAAGATCGTGCAACTCCATTTTCGCAGTGGCGGCACGTGACTGCAGCTTACGGACTTTCTTCTGCAGTTCCTCAAGGTCTGACATGATCTCTCTCCTCGAAAACTGATTTCATGATGCCCGCGCAACGTCGGGATAGGTTTCGATAACTGCAATCGCGTCATCGACCATTTTGTTGCCGACCTCGGCGAGCTTGCCAAGCGTCTCAAAGCCGAACCGGTGGACATCGCGCAGGGTCTTCGACAGAACGACCAACCGTCCAGTCGTGAAAAGCACGCGGCCGAAGCCCTCATGGCCGATCGTCATGATCGGCGATGCCAACAGGCCTGTGCACTCTTCGATCACAAGCCCCACGCAACTGTAAAAATTCTGGAGCCTCCACAGCACATCCGGATCGGGATCGCCGATGATCGGGATCTTACGGCGCTGCTCCTTGGTGAGGATGAAGTCGGCCAGCAGGTCAGCGTCCGATTTGCCCTCCCACGCCCCATGGGCATCCTGAGCGCGGATGAGCCTTATGAGGCATCTGAGAAAAGGGGTGGCGAGATCCCCATCCTCCTTGACAGCAGGGCCATCCGTACTTCCTGTCAATGTACCCATGTCCTAGTCCTCCTCATCGAAAGGCTTCTTTTCGGTGGCGCCTGATTCGGTCAGCACCTTGAAGCTCGTTCGCCAGAGCGTTGGACCTGAGGAAGCCGATCCTCGGTTGTCCCAGGAATTGCCCTCACAGCCGAGAGGCCCGTGGATCAGGTGCGCGACGTCGGTGACGGGCTGCAGCACGATCTTGGCGCCATCGAAAGCGCATCCGCCGGCTGCCGCCCCGGGGATCAGCGGCTTCGAGCAGCCGTTCTTACGCGCCTTGGAATCCTTGCTGCGGTTCTTCTCGCAGGCAGGCTCGTCGAAGACATCCTGGACTTTAGCATTGAGCGAGGGCATTGCGGTCTCCAAGTTCAGATGAAGGCGGCCGGCCTCGCAAGGCCGACCGCCGCCGCTCCTAGCGGGTCAGGTCGTAAGAATAGTCCGTCACACCCGGCTCGCTCGTCTCGCGATCGAGCTTGTCGAAGATCTTGTCGAGGATCGTCGTCACGACGCGCAGGCCGCCCTGGTAGCCCATGAGCGGGAAACGGTGGTGATGGTGCCGGTCGAATATCGGAAAGCTCAGCCGGATCAATGGGGTGCCGGTGTCGCGCTCAAGATACTTGCCATAGGAATTGCCGATCATAAGATCTACCGGCTCGGTAAAGAGCAGCGAGCGCAACGCCCACAGGTCCTTGCCCGCCCAGACCTGGGAAGCCTTGCCGAAGGGCGAGGATGCGAGCAACGCCTTCATCTCGGCTTCCCAGGCCGACGTGCCGTTGGTAGCAAGGCAGTGGGTCGGCTCACCGCCGGTTTCCAAGACAAACCGGGCAACAGCGTAGACGAAGTCAGGATCGCCGTAGATCGCGTATTTCTTCCCGTGCAGCCAGGCCTGGCTATCTGCCATAGCGTCGACGAGACGGCCGCGCTCCAGGCCGAGTGCCGGAGGAATTTCCTTGCCGGTAATCTCCGAGACCTTCATCAGGAATTCGTCGGTCGCCTGGACACCCAGCGGATAATGGAACGAGGCCGTAGCCTGACCGACCTCCTTGCAATATTCCAGCGTTTTGCGCGTGCTATAGTGCTGCAGCGACAGGGTCGCTTCGGCGTTCAACGCCGTTTTCACGTCTTCGATCTTCGTGCCGCCGTCATACATGCGGTACGTACCGTCAGACGGCGTGTCGAACTGGTCGGAGGCATCCTGGATGAAGATGTAGGATACGCCCATCATGTCGAGCAGGCGCTTCAGTTCGCGGTTGTTGCCGACGCAGAAGCCGTCGAAGCCGGGAATGATGTTGATGGCTTGGGCAACCTCCTTCCGCTCGTTGCCTTTCCAGAAGTTCTCCAGAATGCCCTTGATCATGCCGTCATAGCCATCGACGTGGCTGCCGACGAAGGCAGGTGTGTGAGCGAAAGGAACATCGAAGTCGTGCGGGACCGACCCTTCGTTCTTTGCGTTTTCGATGAAGCTGTGAAGGTCGTCTCCAATGACTTCGGCCATGCAGGTGGTCGAGACGGCGATCATCTTCGGATCGTAGAGCTTGTATGTATTGGCGAGCCCGTCGACCATGTTCTTCAACCCGCCGAACACCGCCGCGTCCTCCGTCATCGAGGACGAGACCGCCGATGAAGGCTCCTTGAAGTGACGCGACAGATGCGAACGGTAATAGGCGACGCAGCCCTGGCTGCCGTGGACGAAGGACATCGTTTGCTCAAAGCCTGCGGCTGCGAAGACGGCACCGAGCGGCTGGCAGGCTTTGGCCGGGTTCACGACCAGGGCTTTGCGGCCCAGGTTCTTTTCGCGATACTCCCAGGTCTTCGTGAAGTCGTTTTGATCGGCAACGACCTGATCCGGGTGGGGGCATTCGAAATTGGCTTTCTTCTCGGCGAGCATCTGCCTGTATTCCGGCTCGCGGAACAGGGGAGCATGATCGAGAACTTTTTCCGCCGACTGCGGCATAGTAAGCACCTTTCTTTTCATCGCGCCGCACCGGTGGCGGCAATGGGATGTCATCTGTCACGAGTGCGGATCAAGGCCGATGGAAGGGCCTGGCCTGCCCCTTCCCAAGACAGGCCAAGCTCTCATTCGGCCGCAACCGCCTCAGCTGGCGCGGCCTTTTTTTTCCAGGGGACGTCGTAGAGATCCCACACCGGATTATTGATGGCCAGATCCATGTCGCGGGCGAATATGGCAAAGCCGTCATAGCCGTGATAGGGGCCCGAATAATCCCAGGAGTGCATCTGGCGGAAGGGGATGCCCATCTTCTGCACCGGATACTTCTCTTTGATGCCGGACCCAACAAGGTCGGGGCGGATGCCTTCGATGAACTTTTCCAGCTCGTAACCGGTCACGTCGTCATAGATCAGCGTACCCTTGTTCACATAATGGCCGGTGCGCTGATAGTCGTCGTTGTGGGCGAACTCGTAGCCGGTGCCGACGATCCGCATGCCGAGGTCCTCATAGGCCGTGATGACGTGGCGAGGACGCAGGCCGCCGACATAGAGCATCACCGTCTTGCCTTCGAGGCGCGGCCGGTACTTGTCGACGACAGCATCGACCAGGGGCCGGTACTTGGTGATGACAGCCTCGGTCTTGTCGACGATTTCCGGACCGAAGTGCTTGGCTATTTCGCGCAGGGAGGTTTCGATCTGGGACGGACCAAAGAAATTGTATTCCATCCACGGGATGCCGTACTTTTCCTCCATGTGCCGACAGATGTAGTTCATCGAGCGGTAGCAGTGGATGAGGTTGAGCTTGGCCTTTGGCGCGCGCTCGACCTCAGCGAGCGTGGCATCACCCGACCAGTTGCCGACCACGCGCAGCCCCACCTCCTCCAATAGAATGCGCGTAGCCCACGCGTCGCCACCGATATTGTAGTCGCCGACGACGTTGACGTCATAAGGGCCGGTCTCGAACTCGACTTCGTTCTTGTCGAAAACCCAGTCACGGATGGCGTCGTTGGCGATGTGGTGGCCGAGCGATTGCGAGACGCCGCGGAAGCCCTCGCAGCGCACCGGCACGATCGTCTTTTCGTGCTCCTTGGCCTTCTTGCGCGACACCGCTTCAATGTCGTCGCCAATCAGCCCGATCGGGCATTCCGACTGCACGCTGATGCCGTTGTTGAGGGGGAAAAGCGCCTCGATCTCGTCGATGACCTGTTCAAGCTTCTTGTCGCCGCCGAACACGATGTCCTTTTCCTGGAAGTCTGAGGTGAACTGCAGCGTCACGAACGTGTCGATGCCCGTCAGGCCGACGTAGTAGTTGCGGCGTTGCGACCAGGAATAATGACCGCAACCGACCGGCCCGTGCGAGATGTGGACCATGTCCTTGACCGGCCCCCATACCACGCCTTTGGAGCCGGCATAGGCGCAGCCGCGGATCGTCATCACGCCCGGAATGGACTTGATGTTTGATTTGACGTCGCATTCGGAAAGCGCCTTCGGCTCATCGCCAGGCTCGTCGCCGCTCGTTGCGACGCTGAGGTGCTTCTTGCGGCGCTTTGCCGCCTTGTCTGGATATTGCGCTAACACTTCCGCAATGAGCTTTTCATGCAAAACGCTGTCATTCTCGTAATCAAGGCTCATGGGCCCCTGCCCCTTTCAAGGTTCGGGTTATGTCGTCGTCGACGAAGCGTCTTTCGTGGAAGGACGCGCTGGCTCAAGGGCCAGCGCGTCCTGTCGACAGCGGCAGTTATTGA
Source organism: Rhizobium acidisoli (assembly GCF_002531755.2). Classification (NCBI taxonomy): domain Bacteria; kingdom Pseudomonadati; phylum Pseudomonadota; class Alphaproteobacteria; order Hyphomicrobiales; family Rhizobiaceae; genus Rhizobium; species Rhizobium acidisoli. Next base: position 30,099 of record NZ_CP034999.1, read on the forward strand.
GCCGCAGCCACCGCTGACTCCTTGGCCTGTAGTTCGGCCAGCATCTGCTCGTCGCTCTTCATGATGCCGAAGTCGAGCAGCATGTCTTCGAGCTCTTCCATGGTAATCGGGGTCGGAATGGTCCCTTGGCCCGAATTGGCATGGATCTTCTCGGCTAGCGCCCGATATTCCCCGGCCTGCTTGGAGTCCGGCGCGTACTGGATCACCGTCATCTTCCTGAGCTCGGCGTGCTGGACGATGTTGTCACGCGGCACAAAGTGGATGAGCTTGGAATTGAGCCTGGCAGCCAGCGCCTCGGAGAGGTCGAGCTCGCGGTCCGTCTGGCGCTCGTTACAGATCAGGCCGCCGAGCCGCACGCCGCCGGAATGGGCATATTTCAGGATGCCCTTGGCGATGTTGTTGGCGGCATAGAGCGCCATCATCTCGCCGGACATCACGATGTAGATCTCCTGGGCCTTGTTCTCACGGATCGGCATCGCGAAACCACCGCACACCACATCGCCAAGCACGTCATAGGAGACGTAGTCGACATCGTCATAAGCGCCGTTCTCCTCGAGGAAATTGATCGAGGTGATGACGCCGCGCCCGGCGCAGCCGACGCCCGGTTCCGGACCGCCGGACTCCACACACTTGATGCCCTTGTAGCCGGCCTTGAGCACGTCCTCGAGCTCAAGATCTTCCACCGAACCTTCCTGTGCTGCCAGATGCAGAACCGTGTCCTGTGCTTTGGCGTTCAGGATCAGCCGGGTGGAGTCGGCTTTCGGGTCGCATCCGACGATCAGGATCTTCTGCCCGAGGTCGACAAGCGCTGCGAGCGTATTTTGGGAGGTGGTGGACTTGCCGATCCCCCCTTTGCCGTAAAATGCGATTTGACGCAAATCTGACATATCGCCTTCCTTCTTTCGTTCCATCCATCGCTGAGTAAAAGGCCGGCAGCTCGCGCCGCCTCCCAGGGCAATCTTCAAAACCCGTGCCATGTGGGCCGATCGAGCCGAAGGAAAGATCTTTTTGTTGGGTTTCAGGAAGTTAGCCCGAGCCAGCACAGGAAACTGGCCAACCAACCCTAATGTCGCCGACAAGACAAAGCCGACAGACGGTGTCGTAAGGGCATCACTTGCACCGCTAGGGCGACCGCGCGGCAGGGCGACCGCGACTATCAGCAGGATCAAACGAAGCTCCGAAAACTGGAGACAATCGCACATCCCTGTAGCCAAGAGAGAAATGGCGTATCGCACGGGCGACGCTGCAAGCGCCCAGGTGATAGAGCTTTGCCTTGTGGCTGAACAAGCCAACTTCGATCGCGCAGGCCCGCAGCGCCCGACAGCTGGCCAAAAACAGCGCCAGGAGCTGCGACTGGGGCCACGCACGTGAGTATGTCGAGGGCATGTGGCGCATGTTGCAGCAGGACAAGCCGGATGGCCACGTCTTGGCGACCGGCGAGACGACGAGTGTCCGCCAATTTCACGAGCGGGCTTTTGCCGACGTGGACATTGCTTTGGAATGGAAGGCGTCAGGCGTCGACGAAATGGCTACGACTCCGCGTCCGGTGCCTGCCTTGTGGAAGGCGATCCTCGATACCTCCGCCCGACGGAAGTCGATCTTCTGCCGGTGATCCGACCAAGGCCCGCCAGAAGCTGGGCTGGCAACACAAGAACCCGGTTCGGAAGCTCGTCGCCGAGAAGGTGCGCGAGGTGTCAAGCACTGGAAGGCCCTGAACAGTCGGGAAGAGCTCTAAGTGTACGACTTGTCCAACAAGAAGATCTGGGTTGTCGGCCATCGCAGTATGGTCGGCAGTGCGCTTGTGCGCAGGCTCCGATGCCGTGCTCTGCGGCAGCCAGTATTTGCTGAGCGGTTTGACGATCTGCTGCCGCCCTATGACAGACGGACGCCTCGAGCATGTCGTTCACCAGTTGGCGCTTGGAGGACGCCCGGCGGCGCGGTTTGCCCAGCGGCTGATGCTTCCGTTAGAGACGACACCTTGCTCTGTGTCATCCGCAGACAAGGAACCGCCATCGACCCCGCCCTCGGTGATTGGTATCGACGACAAGCCGTGGCGGCGCAAGCACCACTACGGCACGAGGTGAATAATTCTCCATGTCGCATCGACGGTGAAAGCTATTCCGATGATCCCCTGATAGCAACAATCTGGACTTTGCGTTTGTCCATGTTCTTTGGCGGGAGAATGACATTGAACCGCGAAGCGCCTGCCCACAGTATCCGTGCACAGGTGTGACTACGTCGCGATTGCCAGAACGATCGCAGACAAGGTAGTCGCATCGCCTGCGAGGCTTCGGGGCATATGTCCCTGATAGTCCCGCTTGTCTCGAATATCTCACGCTTGACGTCTAAGCGTTCGCAGATCGAAAGGTCGGGATGTGTCATCGTGTGGGTCGGTCCGTCATCGAGGGTTAGATAGACGCACCGATCACTGGGCCGCCACCGTCTCTTCGGATAACTTCACCTATGGGACCATGCTCTTTCATAGCTCAGGGCCATTCCGCTCGATCAAGGTCCCCGATGGCCAGTCACTCATTGAGCATCCTATTGGGAATACTACCAGAATTACGTTTTCACAGCGCGTCGGCGGGAGGTTGAGATAAACATCGGCAAGGGTGGATCGCACGCGTACCCCTTCCAAAACAGTCGCAAGACCATTTCGGCAGAGCCTGAGAACAAGGTTGCGCAACGCCTGCCGAACACCGCCGAACGCAAACCGAACGCCAAGTTGCTGCAGCACTGGGTAAACAATGCGCATTGAATTGATGCCGTACCCCTCAAGATCTGGACGCACGCCCCACAATCCAAGCTCGCATACGAGTAGATCGACCTCGCCAACCCGAACGAAACGACGCAACAACCCCATATGAGCGGCCACACCGTGCGCATCATAGCCTATTACGCGAAGCTCGGGCCTAGCTCCTGACCAACTACGAGCACCTTCGAATGGAAGGGCGTTGTAAGCGCCAGTTGGCCCATAGGTCTTCCGAAAGAAATCTGCGAGCTCCGTGTGGTCAGAGAGCTCCAACTCGTTTTCCCAGCACACTTTCCACCGCACCTGAGGGCTCATACCTAAACCTCCACTTAATACTCTGTCCAGGCGTCGACAGAGCAACTACTTGATACGCACTGTTTGAGCGCTTCTAATGGCACCGGTATAAGCAAGTGAAATCATTTGTTTGGATGGAACTCATCCGTCCAATGGATGCGTTCCGATCTGCCGTCGGCTGCCGACGGCCAGATGAAGCGGCCGCGCTCCAACTTCTTCGTGAACATGTCGGCTCTTCCTCAAGCGCCTTCAGGCGCGTTGATCTTTTCATCACAGATTACTGGCACGCCACCAATATCTTGAGCCGGCTCCAAACAGAAGGAGCCCCGCCCGTCGATAGCCAGCGTGCGGCTCATCCGTTGCGCATAGCGCCCGACCGCCGCGAGCGACCAATCACCAAAGCCCTCCGGTGTCGCGATATGATGCACCTACTTCCGCCCATTCCGTTCACTAGCGTTCCGAATGTCATGTCGCTCAGTGACGCCGCTCCACATCGCCTATTGCTAAGGCGCCTTTCCATACTTAAATTAGACTATCTGCAACTATAACGTCTATCGTAACTATGAACGCTACTTAATAGATCGTCAAACTAACCTAAGCCTTTTTGACGAACCTTCATTGGATCTACGCTGGAAGGTTCTGTACTGGAAAAATTGATTGTTTGGATATAAAATATCCGTTGTTTGGATGTGACTAAAGATGCGTTTCAAGGGTCTTGATCTAAACCTGCTCGTTGCACTGGACGCGCTCACGACCGAGCGCAACCTAACGGCTGCCGCACGTAGTATCAATCTAAGTCAGCCAGCCATGAGTGCCGCCATTGGCAGGCTGCGGGACTATTTCCGCGACGAATTGTTTACAATGAATGGTCGAGAACTTCGGCTGACGCCACGTGCCGAAGGACTTGCCTCGGCAGTGCGCGAAACTCTCTTGCAAGTACAATGCTCAATCATCTCTTGGGAGCCATTTAACCCGTCGAAGTCTGACAGATGCTTTAGAATAGTTCTGTCCGATTTCATGATGCTGATATACTTCAATAAGATCATTGAGCGCGTTGCTCGAGAAGCGCCCGCAGTCAGCTTCGAGTTGCTGCCTTTAGATAGTGATCCGTACGAAATGCTTAGCCGCGGTGACGTCGATTTCCTCATCCTGCCTGAATTTTTTCTCTCGGGCGCACATCCGAGCGCAAAGCTGTTCACAGAGAAATTTGTATGTGTAGCCTGTTCGACAAATGTGGACCTACCTTCAGCGCTGACGATTGAGCAATATGTTTCCATGGGACACGTCGCTGCCGCGTTTGGGCGCTTTTTGAAGCCATCGGTCGAGGGCTGGTTCTTGCTCGAGAATGGGATTCAGAGGCGGGTGGAGGTCGTCGTGCAAGGGTTTAGCTTAATACCATCAGTCCTGCGTGGCACGAAACGCATAGCTAACCTACCGCTTCGCTTAGTCGAGCATTACGAAAGTACTTTCCCTTTGCGGATCATCAACCTTCCGTTACCGCTTCCCGTCTTCACCGAAGCTGTTCAATGGCCAGCGCTACATAATGCCGATCCAGGGAGCATCTGGTTTAGGGAGATATTGGTTGAGGAAGCTTCCCATATGATTTCCTCCAACGCACCTAAAATACATGGCTCGCTGCAATAATCCGGTTCCTGACGGAGGTTCCTGCTTGAGTACGATCTGCCGAGTCCGAACAAGTTCAACTAACGCGGAGAATTCGCGGCCGAGGCCGAAGGAGAGCATGTGGTATTTAGATCCGTCATGATACTGCACCCACCAAACAGGCGTTTCAGAGCCCAAGCGCATGAAAATTCACATTGGAGCGCTCGCATTGGATCGCTGAAGAAGCCGCGGTTAGAAAGGCTGCTATCATAATCTAGTTCAGAATTCGAGATTGAATCCCCTGTGAAGCGGTTAAACGTGAACACTGGCCACATTCCCGAGGCCTCCGTCCCTGCTTGCGTAGGAGCAGCGTCGGAGCTTAGCAGATGCCACCAAAAACCATCAGAAACGAACAATACCAGCAATTGTGGTCCCCCAGCACCCTTCGCTTTGCCGCCGAAGGTGCTAGACCGCAGGTCGCGCAATCGTCCGAAGGGCGGCCGACCGGCGACGGACTGGCGCTCAGCTTCGTCGATAAAATGGCCTGCGGGTCAGTCGCAGGTGGTGCCGTCTTCAGCTAATCGGCTACGTCGCGGGTCGATCGATCCAACGCAGCCCAGCTTCCCAGGTTTCAAGATGGTCACGGCAATCGCGCTGCCTCCTGAACCATTATATCTCGCATCCAGATATTCGCCGGATCTTTGTCTTGAAGTACCGGCCATTGGACCGCCTCGGTGAATGTCGGCAGCGTTATCGGGGGCGCAGTCATCCGCAATGGTATCTTCTCCTCAAAAAGCCCAACTAATCGTAATGGAATGGTTGCGATGCGATCAGTGCCCATCAGGGCGGCGGGGATCATGCTAAAGCTTGAAACAACGACTTCGACCCGCCTCTTGAGGCCATGCTCCTGCAAGAAGCAATCTTCTATGGTAGGCTGCTGCGTCCGACCGAACCTAACTACCGCGTGCCCCATCGATGAATACTCCTCGGCAGTAAGGGCTTCCTCAAGTTGTTTGTTATTACTGCAGCCGACGCAAGTCAGTCGTTCCTGAAATAGATCTATCTTAGGGTGCGCGCTCGACATGAATAACGGTGGGCTAATAAGGAAGTCTACGTCGCCGCGTCGCAAGAGCTCGTCTGGATTGTCAGTAAGAGGCAGCAAGTCAAAGCTAATGCCGGGCGCCTCCCGCGCAAGACGCTCCAGTATCTTCTGAAAAAGAACAACTGTAACGAAATCGCACAAGCTTACTCTGAAATGACGATCTGATTGATCAGGAGTAAATTTATCCCAGGATATGATGTTGAGCCGAATATGCTGTAAAGCTTCACGAATCGCAGGCGCGAGGTCTTCCGCACGCGGCGTTGGAACAAATTCACGACCACGCATCGTAAAAAGTTCATCGCGGAAATAGGAGCGGAGCCGTCGGACGGCTGCACTCATTGCGGGCTGGCTCAGATTGATGCTACGTGCCGCCGCAGTAAGGTTGCGCTCAATCATTAGTGCATCGAGCGCGACAAGGAGGTTGAGATCGAGGCCCTTAAATCGCATATCTTTTAACTATCCAATAATGCAGCCTTTCCACAATGGTTGTTCCTACGGCGATGGCTGAATTCGCCTTTGCGCTCCTCAACCGATTTGAGGGCGCGGCCACAGAGACCTAATCTCTGTGCTCGGAAAGCAACCTGAGGCCAGTCCAGATTAAGCCATAACTCCAGAGTGAACGCTCGTTGCAGTGTAATAGGAAGCTTCCAATGGCAAATCGCCAAACGCCAGTTGGCAAAGAAGATAATTAGCACCTGCTTCCTCGACATGATCGAGAAGATCTTGCCTAACTGACGCCGCAGTACCAACTACGCACAACTGACAGTCTACTGCTGCATCAAAATCTGGCGGGAGGTTCTGAGGAGTCTGTATCCCGTTTAACTCGTACAGAAACTTAAAGCTCCGAAGCCACCGTTGATAAGCAGGGGCCGCGAGCGAAATGGCATGCTTCGTCGTGCTGCCGGCCACCACCATTCGGACCAACCCAAGGAATGGCGCCCGTTTCCTGCCCCCGGCGGTATGTCTCTCGTGTGCTCGATAGGCATCAGTGATCTGGCGAACAGCAGAAGCTGGGCCGCCGCAGGCAAGATTTGTATCGTTCTCAGCCGCCCACCGCGCAACCTCAGGACGACTGGTTGTAATCCATGTCGGAGGCTGAGGACGTTGGTGTGGCCTCAACATCAACGGGACTTTGTCGAGTTCAAAGTGGTCGCCTTTATAGGAAAGAGCTTGGGTTCCTCCCTTCATCGCTTGGATGACGATCTCGCTGGCTTCGAGATAGCGCGATGTCGCCACCTCCTCCTCAATACCGAAAAAGCCCCATTCGATTGGTAAGGAGCCGCGTCCCATGCCCAACTCGAGCCTGCCACCACTCAGATGATCCAGCATGCAAATTTCTTCAAACGCACGTATCGGATGATAAAGGTTCAATAGCATAACCAACGGACCGAGACGAAGATGCTGCGTGCGCTGAGCTACGCCTGCTAGAAATAGATTCGGCGAAGGTCCCCTACCATGGGGGGTACAGTGGTGCTCTGCGACGTGATATCCATAAAAGCCAAGGCGATCGCAAACCTCTGCCAACTTCATGCGATCTTCATATTGGCGCGCAATCTCTCTGCCGTCTTCGTCCAAATGGTCGAAAATGCCAACCATCAGCTTTGCGGGAAGAGAGTTTGTCATCTGAATGTCTCCAAGTTTGGCGGCGAGTTTTCGGTGGCCAGGACCGGAGGGTGGCCCCGATGTCTTTCGCCAGGAATTATTCGCCGTTCTTAAGTTTACACTGAATTATCTTATGGTTACGGCGGCGCCGGAAAATCTATCCGAAGCCCGTTGCGCTAGGTGGTTTGAGGGTCTGGCAGGAATTGGAGGCCGCACCTCCAGAGCCGATAATTGTTGGGGGCTTCGAGTTTATTGAACCTGCTCAGCTTTCACCCCCTAGACCAGGACGCCACCCGCTTCATCTACCGTTACGAGCATGCGATTGCTGGCGACGGCTCTCGTGTCCGCAATCAGGTGGCTGCTCCAAGAATGCAGTCTACAGTTTCATCAATGGATTTATCTGCGTTGCCGTACCGATAACGCATATGGAATGGCAAAGAGCTTCGTTCGGAAACATTGCCAGTATAAATTTCTCCGTTCTAATTCCCTTTTCCAAAACCTTCCATTTTTACCCGCCCGGGCCCTGAAAAGTGCGAAGTTAATTTCGAAAGGGTGATCGAAAGCCCCGCTCCGAAAGCGCCAGGCTCACTACCTCACCCATACTTAACATCCTTGCGGTTCTCTTCGTAAAGCCGTTGGCTCTGAAACCGATGCTGACGCCGATGAGCTGAACATAATGCTCACGCTGAAATGATATTGGATCCTTCACATTCCCTGTATGACTTCGCGGCGAGTAACACCCCATCTCGCATACCCACAGCTCCGTTCACTTTTGAGAACCCAAGGATTGGGAAGTTCGATTAGTGGTTGTTCAGCTTTTGTGGCGACCCGAACGGGTTATGGCTGGTATTCGGTGTAATGCGACGAGGCTCTTGCAGTAGGCGAAGAAAGGACCCAGAGCTATGTCTCCGCACTTGATTGGCAGACGAGAGTGCGTTCTGCATTTCCACGTTGGCCATATTCGTCTCCATTTATCGGCCAGGTCTGTGACCTAGCCCTCGGCTGCTCTCCGGTGGAGCAACATCATGGTATCCCCAATTCATAGTCGAGGTGTTTAATAACATCCCACGGCTTCGTAAAATTAATTGTTTGTATGGCATTGATCCACCAGGTGAATAACCCGGGATATCCACCTTCAAAGGGTTGCTCAAACGTCAACGCTTCTTGCCACGTCTGACCCAGGGCACAACAGCGCTCGCCCCGATGTTCAGAAGGCGTCTAAGCGTTCGATGCCATTTTGGATGTTCGGCCGAACCGTTGCTTTCCTTCGGTCGATCGAAGTGGCGTAAGGCCGACCCGGGCGAAATCACGGTCCCTTCTGAGGTGGAAGGATCAGGAGCCAGTGCGGTTGTATGTCCCTGCATTTCCAGATCTTAGCTTTATAGGATGAAAGGTGTTACGATTGGGGAGATGAGGAGACGCCGCGTAGGGGCTGGCAGATCAGACTCTATAGATCGCTTCATGGACTTGATGCGCGGCCGTTTCTTCAATGTCATCGATCTGGTCAACCGGTTGGAACCGGAAACCCGTGACGACAAGCAAGGCGGATAGTCGACTACCTCACACGCCTCGACTTCATCACCCTCGATGAGATCGGCTATCTGCCGTTCGCGAAGGACGGAGGCCCGCTCCTGTTCCATCTTATCCGCAGGCTTTACGAGCGCACCTCGATCCTCGTCACCGGCGAACATGGCCTTCGGTGAACGGCCCGTCGGCGTTCGGTGATGCCAAGATGACGACAGCACTGCTCGATTGGTTGACTCACCATTGTAGAAATTGGGAAAGAGTCCTGGCGCTTCGAAAACCGCTTCAAAGCTAAAGTCGGGATCCCTACACCCGCACTTGGCCCATAGCCATTAACTAATTCAGAACCATTTGAAATGGAGAATGCGTACTGATTCAGCGCCAGTGATACGAGTGGAGAAGCTAGCGGTGGCCAAGTTGGCAAAGCTAGTTAGGTACTGTCAGGCGGCGAGAAGAAGCAGTTCACGTCGTTTTCAGTCGGGTGAAGGCAGATATGATACCGGCCATCTCCGGAAGGGATTTCGTCCCCATACGGAATGAAGAAAAGATGTGGTTTTGTCGCGAGGTGGTGGTCGCCCGCATGCAGTAAGACGGAAAAACCGCGGGGCCCTCTACGAATGTTCTGAGTCGGAATGGACTGACAATCTCCACTCAAACCGTGGGCCTTGCAGCACGCCGGAGGATAGGTCCAGCCGCTCTTCGCTTGATGGGCGTCGGTTGGAACGATAGTACAGACGGAGATCGCCCCAAGTGTGATCAGCAACACTGTTGATGTGGCGAGTGTCATTGCATACCTCCTTAGAGGCAGCCCCTCGAAAAAACGCCGGGAGGTTGCGCACTGATTGCCAAGAACGCGCGTCTTTTCGATACCTCGTCGTTTTTGTCACGGACACTTCCGGGTCAGAAACGCCTGCGCCTCTAGGACCATCGCCATGGTGCGTAGAGGCACATAGAGGCGAGTGAGCATCGGCGCCATTAGGATACTGCTCCGCTGCCTGGAAGTGAAGCCAATCTTCTGCCGCGCCGACCGCACGAATGGTACCTCCGGGCTCCGCCGCGGCGAAGGCATCCTGCTGAGCTCCATAGCACCCGATCGGGGTGAGCAGGAGTGGAGCTTCCGAAAAATTCGCGTTGCAAAGCGACGCTCTGAAGCGGTGGCTGTCTCACTACCCCCTTCTGAAGGGCGAAATTGACTTCGATCAGTATGTCATCACTTGCGTACTTTCGCGGGCACTGGAGGAGGTTGAGGCCGGCGAGGCGACGGCTACGGAGGTGCCGGATTTCGCAGATTGAACTCCGAGATGCGCTATCCAACCACGCTTACTTTGTCATTTGCCGTTGAAAACGTGCGGGATGCAGAGGTTGGCGTCGACAAGGACTGTTGCATGGTCTGTTGCTGAATTACGCCCGGCCGCACGAGCTCATCAGCAGCCTATTTGCCAAAGTTATTGCGCTTCGCGCTTGCGAGATGATGACCTATGGAAGGAGTTCGGCCTCACGACCCGGGCGAACGAACCAGATTGGTCGCCAATCATTCCCCCAGCTCGCTGCTGAGAACACCCACAATATGAGTGGAAGAAAACCTCTACCACCAAATCTGTCAATCTGCAGGTTTCATTCTGTGCTCCCCTCCGAATTACCAACAATGCGAGGAATTCCAGAGCTGCTTTCGTTCCGACGAGTATGACACGGAACCGACGTAGCTACATAAGGCATAAAAGCCATGCGTCGCGTCCCTCGGTCAAAATCCAATCAGCTATTGATGAAGTTTTCTTACCTGACTCACTGCCGGGCATTGATCAGGAGAAACGACTAGAATTGTCTAAGCTGTCGAAGGAAGAGCGGTTAACAATGGAGTCGCACTGTAAGCGGTTAGCTGATGGCGTCAGGCCTGAAGTTCCACGGCATAAGCGCCTCGAGCTCGGATACCGGCCAGCCTTGAGCGATGCGGGTCAATGTCTGGGAGAGCCAGTCGAGCGGATCGACGTTGTTCATCTTGGCTGTCTGCAAGAGGGTGGCGACGGTCGCCCATGTGCGTCCACCACCCTCGCTGCCGGCGAATAGACTGTTCTTTCTCGTAATTGTTTGGGGCCTGATCGCGCGCTCGACGATATTGGAGTCAATTTCGATCCGGCCGTCCGTCAGGAAGCGCTCCAGTGCTTCGCGCCGGGTGAGCGCGTAACGGATTGCTTCGGCGGTCTTGGACTTGCCAGAGACCTTGCCCAGCTCCTTCTCCCAAAGATCAAAGAGTTCGGAGACGATGGTTGCAGATTTTTCCTGACGCAGCATGGAACGGCTGTCGGCATCCCGACCGCGGACCTCATCCTCGATGCGCCACAGCTCGGTCATCGCGATGATCGTGTCCGTTGCAGCCTTTGAGACACCACTGATGTGAAGGTCGTAAAACTTGCGGCGAAGATGCGCCCAGCATCCTGCGAGCCGGATCGTTTCATTGCTGCCGTCTTTGGCACGCGTCTTGGCGAGACTGGTATAGGCCGAGTAGCCGTCAACTTGCAGGATGCCGCTGAATCCGGCGAGATGACGCACCACGCAGTCAGCGCCCCTACTGTCCTCAAACCGATAGGCCACCATCGGCGGGCTGGTTCCACCATAGGGTCTATCATCGCGAGCATAAGCCCAAAGCCAGGCCTTCGTCGTTTTCCCCGAGCCGGGCGCAAGAGTGGGTAAGGTCGTTTCGTCGGCGAAGATCCTTTCACCCTCCTTGACGCGCTCAAGGATGTAATCGGCGCAAATCTGAAGTTCGAAGCCCAGATGCCCCATCCACTGGGCCATCAACGATCGGCTGATCTCGACACCGTCGCGTAGATAGATTGCCTCCTGCCGGTAAAGCGGAAGGCCGTCGGCGTATTTGGAGACGGCGATATAGGCGAGCAGCCGCTCCGTCGGCAGGCCGCTTTCGATGATGTGCGCCGGTGCCAAAGCCTGGAGCACGCCATCGTGGCCGCGGAAGGTGTATTTGGGGCGGCGCGTCACGATGACCCGGAACTTCGGCGGCACGACATCCAGCCGTTCGGAGCGATCCTCACCGATCAGGACCTTTTCCAAGCCCACGTATTCAGCAGGGATCTCCGGCTCGATCACTTCCTCGATGCGTTCGAGATGAGCGGCAAAACCCTTGCGCGGACGTGCTGCCCGTTTCGGCTTGTCCTTGGCCGCGTGATCAAGCTCGCTCTGGATTGCCGAAAGGCCGGTCTCGACTTCCTCGAAGGCAAAGGACACCTGTTCGTCGTTGACGCCAAGGCGCAGTCGCTCGGAACGGGTGCCATGTTGGGTGCGCTGCAGAACCTTCAAGATCGATGTGAGGTTGGCAATCCGCTCGTTGGCGCTCTTCTCCACCGCCTCCAGCCGGGCGATCTCAGCTTCAGCGGCCTTCAGTCGGGCTTCTTTCGCAGCCTGCTCGCGCGCCATCGCGAGGACCATCGCCTTCAGTGCGTCAACGTCGTCCGGCAGGTCGTGAGGGGGCAAATCCATGGCAATAAGTAGAGCACAAAAACAGCCGTTTTCCCAACCATTACAGCGGCATGATTCATCTTGCCGCAGGCGCTGTCAGCCCGTCAACAAGGGGCGCCTGACCTTGGTCGGGCGGATCTTTTTCCAATCCATTCCGGCCAGCAACGCCATCAGCTGAGAATGGTCCAGACGGATCCGTGCCGCCGATATGCCCGGCCAGCAGAAGCCCTGATCTTCCAGGGTTTTCGAATAGAGGCAGACCCCACTGCCATCCCACCAGACAATGCGAATACGATCGGCCCGTTTCGACCGGAAGACGTAAAGCGCGCCATTGAAGGGATCGAGACCGCCATCCCGCACCAGCGCCATCAAAGAGGCGGCTCCCTTGCGGAAGTCGACCGGCTGGCACGACACATAGACCACCACACCCGAAGCGATCATGCCTTGCGAACCGCCCGCAGAACCTTCACCAGGTGATCGGGGTCAAAATCGCCGCCGACGCGCACGACCATATCCGCAATGACAATATCGACCGAACCGTTGCTTACCGTTTCAACCCGCGCGAACTTGATCTGCTTGCCCGTTCCCGCCGTCAGGGGCGCAACAACGCCCGATGCCAGTGCCTTGCGACGCCATCCATAAAGCTGCGACGGATCCAGGCCTTCAGACCGGGCAACCGCCGAGACATTGGCCCCAGGCTGCAGCGTCGCGGCGACGATCCGCGCTTTTTCGTCATCCGACCAGTCACGCGGCTTGCGGCGACGCCGGACGGGTTCTGCCGTCAAAACCTCAAAGGTTCGAGGCTGATTCACACTATCACTCATAGGACTCTCCGCATGACTCACGCAGAAAATCGCCGATCAGCAGTCCGAAAGATACGTGGGGTGGCCTACGCGCTTACGTCGCACTTGCCGAAAAACCAGCCAGGTGCACGCGGGGTGGATGACCGTCGCGTGATTCGGGCATCATCCACGTTCAGAAGGTCGGTTGCAGCTGGTGTGATGCCTGGCCGCTTATGACCCACCGACGAGGTCTATAATCGCTCAACCCGTTGATGGTCGCGATGAGGCTCCTGGCTGAAGTCGCTCGTGCAGACTGGCGCAGTGACGAAGAGTACGGCGGACTGCGCCAATTGTGCACGACCCGCGGCGGCATTTGGTGGAAAGGGGGCGCAAGGACAAGCCATCGGCCGTTGTCGCGGTGGCCGGACCACCAAAATCTATGCGCTCACCATGTGATTCCCGCCCGCAATTTCACAGTAGGAGACGTCAGACAGTTAATGCGTACGCCAGGCTTGATCGCCCGCGCTGGCCCAATGCGTTATCTGTTGGGAGCCAAAAAGTATTACGCTGGGCAAATTGCGCTGCTCGCTGCAAACGAAGAAATGCACACCGGTCATTCCTAGTCGGCGCAACCGAAAAAAGGTTGTCCGCTATGGCGCGGCGATCAGGATGAGACGCGAGCGACAATCTGGATGAGATTCTTATGTCGCGGTCGGGATGAAGGTATCATGTTGATTGTCGCTGGCAAGAGCGCCGTCGGTTTCTGATTGCCGCTCCGCGACAACCTGGGAAGAGCTTTTGATTGTCGCGAATGAGGCGGGCCTCCCGCGCTGGCGTTTGGCCTCCATGGCGGAACGTCGCCGATAGCTTTCGACATTCATCTCGAAGATCGTTGCGTGATGAACAAGGCGGTCCACCGCGGCAAGTGTCATGGCTGGGTCCGAAAAGACGCGGTTCCATTCTCCGAAGGGTTGATTGGCGGTGATCATGATGGATCGCCGCTCATACCTCGCCGAGATCAGTTCGAAGAGCACGCTGGTTTCGGCCTGATCCTTGGTGACGTAGGCCAAATCGTCGAGGATGAGCAGATCGAACTTGTCGAGCTTTGCGATGGCGGCTTCGAGCTGCAACTCCCGCCGCGCGACCTGAAGTTTCTGGACGAGGTCGGTCGTTCGGGCGAAGAGCACGCGCCAGCCGTTTTCGATCAGCGCGAGGCCGACGGCCGCCGCAAGGTGGCTCTTTCCGCCGCCGGGCGGGCCGAACATCAGGATATTGGCTCCTTTCGCGAGCCAACTATCGCCAGCGGCAATCGCCATGATCTGGGCCTTGGAGACCATGGGCACAGCGTCGAAGGCGAAGCTGTCGAGCGTCTTTCCGGGTGGCAGGTGGGCCTCGGCGAGGTGTCTTTCGATCCTGCGATGCGATCGTTCGGCCAGTTCATGCTCGGCGATCGCAGCGAGGAAGCGGGCGGCAGGCCATCCTTCACGATCGGCCTGCTCGGCAAATTGCTGCCAGAGCGTCTTGATCGTGGGCAGCCTCAGTTCGTTGAGCATGATGCCAAGCCGAGCTTCGTCGATTGTGTGGATGCTCTTCATGCGACCTCTCCCGCGTAGGCTGTCCCGATCAAGGCTTCGTAGCCATTGAGCGATGCGAGTTGCACGTGAACGGTCGGTAACTGGTCTGGATCCGGGCCGAAGAGCGTTCTCAAGGCCGCCAGGTCGGGAAGTTTGCCGGCGTCGAGGGCTCTGGAAAGTGCTTCGGCCAACTCACGTTCGCATCCACGATCGTGAGCCAGCGCCAGCAGTTCAACGGTGATCTTGCAAGCCTGCCGCTCGGGCATTTGCTCGATGAGCGCGTCGAAAGTCCTTCGGTATTCTGGCCTGGGGAAGAGCTTGTCGCGATAGACGAGCCCCAAAAGCGCCATCGGCTTTTTGCGCAGGGAATGAATGACGTGGTGATAGTTGACGACCTGATCGTGCTTGCCATTTGCGTGAGCGCGGCCTCGGGGCAACGTCAGCAGATGCGTGCCGCCGATGAAGACGTCGAGGCGGTCGTCGAACAGGCGGACCCGCAGCCGGTGGCCGATCAAACGGGAAGGTACGGTGTAGAAGACCTTGCGCAAGGCAAAGCCGCCGGTGCTCGATACGGTAACGATGATTTCTTCGAAGTCGGTGGTGCGACGATCGGGAAGAGCCTGCAGATGCGGGCGCTCGGCATCGATGCGCTTGCCATGTGCGGCATTGCGGCGGCTGACGGTCTCGTCGATGAAGGCGCGGTAGGAGGCGAGATCGTCAAAGTCCCCGGTTCCGCGCATCAGCAGAGCATCGCGGATCGCATTCTTGAGATGGCCGTGGGAACTTTCGATCGAGCCGTTCTCGTGCGCGACGCCCTTGTTGTTGCGCGTCGGCGTCATGCGGTAATGAGCGCACAGTTCGTCGTAGCGGCAAGTGAGATCAGCTTTTGCATCAGCATCAAGGTTGCGGAAGGCGGCCGACAAGCTGTCGCTGCGATGATAAAGCGGTGAACCGCCAACCGACCACAGGGCGTTCTGCAGCCCCTCGGCCAGAGCGACGAAGCTCTCTCCACCCAGGATGACATGGGCATGCTCGAAGCCCGACCAGGCCAGCCGGAGGTGATAGAGCAGATGGTCGAGCGGCTGACCGGCGATCGTCACGCCAAGGCTCCCCATGTCGGTAAAATCCGACAGTCCCAACCGGCCGGGTTCGTGCGTCTGACGGAAGATCACTTCCTGCTCCTGGCCATGAACGGCCCGCCAGGACCGGATGCGCCGCTCCAATGCGCGGCGAATACCTTCGGCCAGTTCTGGATGACGCCGCAGCATCTCGTTGTAAACGGCGACCGCTCGGATGCCGGGCGCGGCCTTGAGGAGCGGAACAACCTCGGCGTCGAAGATGTGCTCGAGGGGATCGGGGCGACGCCGGTCGCGCGGCGGCTTGGTCTGCGATGGAAGTCGCACATCCTTCTCGATGCGGTAAGCCGTCGCCCGGCTGATCGACGCCTTGGCGGCGGCGACCTCGATGGGGTTGGATTGTCGGTACTTCATGAAAAGCCTCGTCTGATGATCGGTTACATGGCGACCCGGCACAAAGGTGATTCTCCATTGTCAGAAAATCACCCACGCTACCGAGCCAACCGCGATCATGAGACGCCGAAAAATTGCGCCGCGGCGGGGGTGTAACTCCGGTCGGGCTACGCCCTCCCTTCGTCACACCCCCGCCGCCGAGTCTCATCCTGATTGACGCTAAGTCTCACCTTGATTGTCGCCGCGCAGTCCGCTTTGATCAGCGACGATACCGAGCGCAGCATCTGATCGAGAGCGCGTTTAATGGAACGAAATCAGGTTGGAAATGCATGCGCTAGCGCCGAGTCCGGCATGGCGCATGGTTCTACCACTTATGGGGAGCCGATGCGCAGACATAGTCCACTAGATATTCACGTTGAAACAACCAGTCAGCGCGAACTCGTACGATCCGTACTTAGAAATTCCATGCGCCGGCGAGTAGATGCTCGAAGGTTTTTTCGCGTGTTCAGCTATCCTCAGGACGGCCCACGTGCCGTTACGTTTGAAGCTTGCGCTCGACTGATTGAGTTTCGGCCTTAGAGCGGGCGGCTCCGGACGGATTTCGTTATAGTGTGGACTGTGAGCCGGTTACGCGGCATATGTATTGGAACCCTCATTATCTATCAAGACGCCGTTATGTCGACCCGCATTTCCTCTTCCGAAAAATAACCTAACCTTGGTGACGGCCTCTCTTTGATAAGTGACGGAGTCGTTAGGTTTGGGTGGCTCGTGCACGCGTCTGCAACGGCTGCCCGATCTTCCAAAGCATGCTTGTGTCGATCTCAAGCTCGACTCCAAACTTGCCCGCACCGGTGACTACGGTAGGATAAGCAAAAAGGGCGGTGTCAATCAGTACGGCGATCTTCTGGAGACCGAATGGTGATACGCTTCCTGACGGGTAGCCGAAGAGATCCAGTACCTGTTCTTTCTGAGCCAGTTCGGCTCGTTTCCATCCATACGTGCCAGCAACCGCTTTCATGTCGATCTTTGCAGGTGATGGCAGCAAAACGGCACAAAGGTGGCGTCCAGGATCCAATCGGCGCATCACATCGTCTGCTTGCTGCTCCGCAACAATCATTGTCTTTGCAACGCGTCCGACGGGAAGGCCGATAGCAGAGGCTAAATCTGAAGGGGATGTAATAGGGGTGGCGAAATCACTATATCGCCACAATCGTACCGTCGACGCTCCGATCTGGTGCAGTTCAGCAAGTACGTTCGGATGAACATCCAACATAGTCGTTTCCTTCCGTTTCATATGGTAGGATGATCGAGCATGGCTGTTTGCGACTGCGAGTACACCGCGGTTGCGAGTAGGTTTCAGCCGGTTCGCTCCAAAAGTTGCCTAATGCGGCGGCGACCCTCGTCACCAAAAATACTGAAGTAAGCCTCCAGGCACTTATCGCTGCCAAGCATGAAAGGAGCATCATATTTGGTGATATGCCGAATAGCCAAGGCTGGAACCGGCGTGTCGAGCGGTCGAAACATCCTATTGTGCAACCCAGGCTCCGGGCAACCTGGATAAAATTCACCGATCATGAAACCTTCCTGAATGAAGTCGGGCTTCAGCCGTTTCTGCAGTTGACCTATCATGTTGATCTCTCCTTCATCCTGAATTCCAGGAAGGGCAATAATAATCGCCTTATAGATCCAGTCGCCCGTTCGATCGTTGAAGGACATAACGGGTTTCATCTGGCTGAAGACGGCGAGCATACGCGCCATCTCATTTTCGATTTCGTCAACTGCAACAACTTGCGACGCGGCAATCCGTAAGAGTCCCTTCGTCAGAGCTTCGGGAACGAAAGGGCAAACGCTCCCGTCCCGACCCAAGCGAGGATGTGGATTGGAGAGGAAGTCCGAGGCATACCGAGCAAATTTCTGAAGAGCTGCGTTTGTATACTCATCGTACGCATTGTATCCGGCATCAATGTTCTTTTCCAGAATTTCGCCCACTGTCATCAATGGACCGATCGTCCCGAACGGTAGGCTGTAATCTGTCCAGATCTCTTTAGTCATTTCGGATCCCTCGTTCGAAAAGCCACACGTTCAAAACGGAAGGTCGGGCTCTTTCATGCCAGCTCGGGCGGCGGGCGAGCTGGGTCGGGGGCCAACTAAGAGACCGACCTTCCATCGGAAGCGAAGCTCCCGAATTTTTTGATAGCACTGGTAGTTACACTTGTGTAACTGTTTTTATAAATGGATGTGAAAACAAGAGCGGGGGCTCGTGCGCCCTGAAGGTCAGTCGCACGACCGCCAAAAACTCTACATTCGTCGTAGTTATAGAGACATACATATGATAAATGTCGCCGCGATGGGATCCGGTAACAGGCTTTGGGTGAAAACAGAACGACCCATTGCGCAGAGGCGTGGCCGTGGCGAAAACAACACGAAGAGTAATATATACGCCAGAACAGATCGACGTCGGCGTAAAGCATAAGCTTGAGAAAATTGACTCGTTTTTGTCAGATCTCTTTAGCGAAAATTCCGAAGAAAAACTTTTCCTGAGGAACATTCTTGGGTTGCTGCTTAAAGTATATCATATGCATGCTAATAACAGACCCATGACGAAAATGCAGGCGTGTCGCTATCTACCTTTTAAAAACCAGACTGTTTGCCAAAAGTATGTCGAGGCAGCGCATCTGCGTGGGTTCATCGACATCACTCGGGACAAAACGGACAAACGGCGTCTGATTGTTCTTCCAAAAGAGCCGTTGGTTGTCTATGTCAATGAATATATAGCTAACTTCCTTGATGACTGCCGTAGAGCGATTGACAGTGCCGCTCAAGTAGCTACGCTTCCTGAGGAAGGAATGGCAACGGCACGGTCTTCATCTACTAATAAATCGCCAGCGTCTTCTGGAGCACCTGTGGGTTCCTCTCAAAAGAGAGCCGATCTAAAAGCCCAGGCAATTTTAGCGAGTTCTATTGTGGGGAAGCAAAAGTAAGAAGCCGTCTCGCGCGCGATTAGCCTTTCATCAATCAAATGTCCCCTCCGTATACAAGCTTCATCGAGCTAACCCACTTCGCCCAGCCGGCCAGGCAGCCGGTGCAGGCGCTACTACGGGGGAGCGGCTGTATCGTCGTTTCTGCCAGGAAACCGCGCGGGAGGTTCGGCGGCGTCCTCAGGCGCATACCTTGGCATTTACGCTGTCTTATTTAGGCGAGGCGGAAACCGCTAAGGCGGCCGTCCATCTCTTGGTCGAGACAGTGCATGAGATGGTGGCGAGTGGGAACCCAGGGTCGTCGCCTCGATCGTAACCGGCCCGATTGCTACCGCGGAGATTTTGCTTTGATGCGAGCGACGAGCGGCTCGTCGTCAACAAAGCTGTCGAGGAAGTCGTTCCATTCTTGGGATGACCGGCGGGCGTCTTTGAGCATCTGCTCCAATTCGTCCATGCCGTCGTCTGTCAGTGCGGTCACGGATTCGTCGTCGCCAGTGCACACGGAGATAATGCTGCCATAGCTCAGATTATCATCGTTGGAGACGATTGCCTGAAGAAGCTCCGGGTCCTCTTCGAGAATTTCGGCAACAAATTTGATCGTACGGACGTGGGTGACTGTCGCCATCAGGCTGCCTTTGCGTCGATTGTGGTGATCGCCGACCAGTTCCACGGAAGCAATTCGTCTAACCGACTGATCTTGTGATCGTGGATACGATCGAGCACGTCAGCCAGATAGGCCTGCGGATCAAGACCATTCATCTTTGCTGTCTCGATGTTCGTCATGGCGCGCGCCAAGGTCTCCGCTCCCGTATCGGCTCCTGCGAAGAGCCAATTCCCTCTTCCAACACCAAAGCCCGTTCATTCTGCCCATGTCGGCGATGAAGTCGAGGTCTATTATCGCTGGCATCCGTATTTCGGCCAGAGGGTTTCCATTCGGCACGACGATGCGGTGCGTGACGTGGTGTTGACGATCCATTGGAAGGGCGGTCAGCTTCGGAGCTCAAGGTCCGTAAGCCTCAGACCGGTGAACACGGTTGTGCCACCACTGAGGATGCCCTGGCGGTGATGCGCAGCATGGCTGGTCGCTGCTCCGATGAACATATCGCCGCGTCGCTTAATCGAATGGGCATGCCAACGGGGCAAGGAAAAACCTGGACCGGGCATCGGGTCGCTTCTGTAAGGCGGGTGCGTGCGATCCACGCGTACAAATCAGCCTAACTATCGCTGGCATCCATATTTTTGGCCAGAGGGTTTCCATTCGACGCGTCGAAGAAAGAGCGACAGGTCGGTTTCTGAAGGTTTTGGGGCCGGTCTGTCAGGGTTATTCTGAACAGTACCCTCTAATGGCATCGCCTTGCGCGGTGGCGGCAAATAATAGGCCGTCGCTCGAAGCCGGAGTGCTCATGGATCGGTAACCCCGCCTGCGCCTCGACCACCCTGGCTAGCCCCGGTCGTAGGCTTCGCCCTCGACATGCCACTGTCGAATACGGATTAACACCCACAAGGTGTGGGTGTCTCTGTGCCATCGGCCATCATGCGCAGGTGAAAGTTAGTCCCTTCCGCGAGGATGACGTTCATCGCAGGGCGCTCCGCAGATGATTGAATGCTTCGCAGAAGCCAGTCGCAGCATCCACGTCTGGACATAGGTGATCCGCGTGGGCGGGATTTGCTTGTAGAGATCGAGTACCACGTCCTCAAAGCCGTCCGGTGCGGCAACTTTGAGCTTCTCTCTATACAGGACGCCTTCGCAATCGAGGTGCAGGTCTGAGATCGCTATAGCATCGGGACCCGGCCAGGCATTCCCCAATAGGTGTCTCGTGTTTCTTGTCGCATCCGGTGGATCTTTTACTTGACGCATGCTGGTGCGGCCCGTAAGGTTTGGCCCTGACCGTTACGAAAGCCTAGGTTTCACGGGGTTTCAGCACGAAATCGTTCACCTGTCCATTGCAGAAAGGGCGGTTATCGGTGGCCGTTGTTGCCAGACAGGCAAAGAAAAACCCGCTTTCGCGGGCTTTGAAGGTCTTTTCAGGGAAGTTCCGTCACGCTAGTCCAAGCGGTCGAACATCGGATCGGCGATAAAACCTGGCAATTTTGCCGGTGGGTTCAAAGATCGGGTTGATCCCTTTCTTGTCCAGCGTTTGCTTCAAACCGGCAATCTGCTTGCCATTCTCCCGAGCCATGGCACTCAACGAAATATGCTTCGCCAGAAATGCGTCGACGGCGACCGGATGAACAAAACGCTGGCTGACCCGAGTGCGGGGATGACGCCGCATTTGCACCGGGAGGAACTCACGCTTAAGGAGTTCATCGATTGTGGCGGTCGTCGTGCGCAACGCTTTCTCCAGGGCGGCTACATCGAGATAGTTTTCCGTTTCATCAAGGGTCACATGCGGAAGCACCTCTTGTGGATCAACGAGCAGATTCTTAAGGAGCAGCTCATCGCCTGACCACGACACCTTCGTCAGCTTGCCGCCGAAAATGAGATCAACGATCTCGGGCACCTTGCAATGGCAGATAGCTGTGGCGATGTGGATCGAGACGAGGCCATCGTTCGATACACAGTTTCGTTGCGCTTTCATCCGTGCCAGGAGACCTTCCACGCTTTCACGAGCAATGCGCCGGAATACCCTTGCATAGTCCTCCGAGTTCGCATGATACGGCAGGTGTCCCTGCTGCAGAAGAATGTCGAGAAATTGCCATGTGCAGCCCAGGAGGCTGGCTGCTTCAGGTGTCGTGAGGAGCTGTTTCTCCAGAACCAGTTGTTCATGCAGAGCTGTACGGGGAAACACGCGTGCGGCCTTAACGCCACTATCAAGGGTGACCGCAGTGAATCCGTGTTTCTCGACGACGTTCTTCACCCGGGCAGGCGTAAGCTGGTACTCGACGGCAGCAGAACGAATGGTGTGGACTTGTCGCTCCTTAACTTCGGTGAGGAAGACATCACCTGCCTCCATGGGAATATGCTGCTCGGCGTGGCGCTGAAACAGTTCAACGACAGCGCCGTAGTCCGGGTCCCCCACGAACTTCCGCAGCCAACGCCGCGCTACCCCGTAGATGTCCATGAATTCGGTGGCAGTTCCGATGGTTGCACGAACGTGTTGGGAAAGGAAAGACAGGACCGCTTCCTTGCCTTGCTTGGCAATCAGGTAGCCCTCCCGGCGGCATGAGGCATTCATGAATCCTTCCGGAATGCGGTTGCGCGCACTTCCGTCCTCAGGCAAATTTTTAAAATGCCCGATGACGGTGCAGAACTCTGCCGCCACATACGCTGGGAGTTCGTCCAGAAATTCAAACGCCTTTCCTTCACCGTTCACGCGGTTGGCGAAGTAAACATCAGCCTGGTCCGGCTCGCGAATTTCAGGAAGGTTCGAACCCAGCGCATCACCGCGACGTGCGATCCAAGCGGTAATATCGCTAGCAGAGATCGCCTCCAGTTCGCACCCGTGGATCGGACATGTGGCAATCACCATCCACCGCCACGCCGCACGCACGTAAGGACGTGTCACCGCGCGACCGTGCTCTGCAACCATGTCATGGCAAAGGCAATGGCGGCAAACTCGGAGATTTGCCATTTCCAACTGTGACCGCCGGATGGTCGTAGCCCCGAAACTCGTCACGTTGTGGCCCGTCAGCGCAAACCTTTGGAGGCGTCCTGCCGGAACGCCAGACCAAGCCGACAACAAGCCTGCAGTCTCCTCATCCATGGTCTGCAGCTTGGACAGGGGCAGGTTTGTCATCCAGCAAAACTCTTCCAGGTCACGGTAGCCGTTGGCCTTCGCCAGCCGGGAAGTGAACATTGCGTGGCACTCGTCATCGTGGAGAGCGATCTCGCGGGCAAGCTTTGAACCGAACATCATCACTTCTTTCGTTTGGCAACTGGTTTAGGAATGTCGGCGAGCGCGTTTTTGGGCACGATGTCCCGCCATTTGCTTCCACGGAAAGGGTTGTCCTGGGGCAGTGGTGCCTTGCGGACCTGGTAAACCACTTCAAAGTCAGCCAGCGTGACCTTGCGGCGATTGGCGTCAATCGCGGCAAAACAGGCTTTTTTGACGTCGTCACAGATCGTGCCGAAGCGTCCTTGTCCCGCCAGTATGAGGCGCGCCGGAAGCTCGTCCTTTTCAGTCCAACCAGGTTCAAGGCCCGCGTGCTTTACGACAATATTGGACAAAATCTGTTCAGCCGCCCGCAGGTCCCTTGGGTCTTTCAAGAGTTCGAGGCGAACGGTGTTAGAGCGATTACTCAGTTGATCATCACCGCCGCTGATGAAGTTTGCCAAGTCATCGACGCCAGAGAAGATGGCATGCAGTGGCCAGTTCTTAATCTGGAGAAGGCTCTTTACGTCGCTCTGAACGGATTTGATGGCGAACTCCGTGTTGTGAAGAACCGTGTCCTGCATTTCGTCGATATGCAGGTACTCCACCTTCTGATCTCGCAGCTGATCTTTCAGGAAATCGTACAGTTCCGGATTGCTAATCCGTTTATTACGAACGACAGCACCAAGCTCCTTCAGGATTTTGAGGGCAAGTTCCCTCGAACTGCAGGGCGACGGCGCTTCAATGCTGATCAAGCGGCGCACCCATTCGCCATCTTCATCCTGATACGGCTGGAAGCCCGCCTTTTCGCGGAAAAGCTCCTCCAGCATGCGCGATTTTCCCGTATTCGATTCACCGATGATAAAGAGAGCGCGCTCCTTAAAACCCCCTCCCTCACGGCAGGCTTTCGCATTGGCAATAAGGTCATCAAGGTGTTTGCTGACCTCGTGATATTTTGCGTAGCGCAGGTACAGCTTATGGAGATGCAGCTTGCGGTCCGACGGGGTCATGGTGGGGGCGTTCATGGCGATGCTGGCGTCGGTCATTCGATCTCTCCAAAATGCGAAGGTTCGTCATCGTTGTTGTCGGAATAGGTGTCCGCTTCCGTAGTGCTTTCCTGAATCTCCTCGCTGGTCGCAGGGCCAGCGAACTCACCGCCCTGGGGGCCGACGTAGCCGTCGTGAAGCGGGTCGTAGGCGATTTCGTCATCGTGCAGGTTCACCTCGTCGAACTTGTCCTCCTCGGTGAAAGGGCGACCTTCAAAAAGCTGGTCGGTGGCGTCCGAAATCTCCTCCGGGCGCAGCGTGTGAAGGGAGATTCCAGCGCGCATTGCGGCGCTGGTACCGGCGCGACGCATGACGTTGATCGCCTCGTACATGATTGGCAGGTTGGCTTCGGACTTCGCCCCGTTGCGGCGATTGAGGTCCTTTTTGGCCAAGTACCATTCTGCCAGCGAGATGTTCGTCGGCATGCTGATGCGATTTTCGACCGTCAGCCAACCTTCCCCGGTGAAGACGGAAACGGCCGAGAGATCGTTGCGATGGGTGCGAACCTTGTACTTCTTCCAGCCGTCCTTACGGCGGAGGATCTGCAGAGCATCGGAATTGTAAGGAATTCCATGAACTGTGACACCCGCGCTATCGATCACGCGTTCCTTGGTCACGCCGAAGATGTGGCGCTTCTCGTGACGTCCGGGCATGGCACGCACACGATAGGTTTTGGTTTTCTGGACCCAGGCTTCGTGCGGCGTCAGATTGTTCAGACGCGCCGACGGGCGATTGTGATGGATATCGCAGATTGCGCGGATCACCAGGTTGATGAACTCATCGACAGCCAGAGCTGCGTTTTCCGCGGCCGAATAGTCGTTCTTCTCCACCACGTTCGAGAACGTACGCCCATCGAAAAACATCATGATGTCGCGCGCGAGCGTTTTGAAGAGGCTCTCGATGAAGGGACGCTTCCAGGCTTGACCGGCGGGCGGACGCGTCAGTGCAATCTTACACATGAGAAACGCATCGCGCGTCGCGTCCGCGATGTAGGTGGGTCCGTTATCGGTATAGACAACCTCAGGGCGGACGCCGAACCACGGCGTCTTCGCTCCTACCAGTTTGGCGATATGCGTCTTGTCGGTCATCACCATTTCAAGCGTATCGACAATGAGGGCCGAGGACGGGTTGCGTCCCCCTTTCATGGCCAGCACGTAGTTGACGGAAGTGTCCACAGCGCCGCAGAACCAGATGCGTTGCGGGTTTTCGATCAGGTATTCCTGAAGTGCCTTCGGAAGCGCTTGCCAAAAGCCGCACGCCTGCATGGACGTCATGGCGTCTGCATTCCAGTCGTCCATCTCGACGCGTTCGCCAGGACGTTCGGAATCGTAGGAATCCATTTTCGGCTTGAACTGGGCGCGAGCGAAGGGAAGCCCTTCGCGGCCTGCAACAACCTCGAACTCGTCCATGGCATCAATCAGAGCTTCGAAACGTTTGCGTCCGGGAGTAATGAGCGGTGCCTTCCCAACGCGGGTTTTGTTTTCTTCTGCAATACGGGCATGGACATCACGCAGCAGCTTTGCCTTCGACGGCTTGCGGCGGCTCGCGTAGTTGCGGGCTTCCTCCAGCCAGATGGCATAGCTTTCGGCGCACTCAACCTTTGCATTACGGAAACCGGGTCCATTGCGACGGTAGATCAACGCGCGAACGTCACGTCCGCAGCTCATGTACTCGCGAAAATGGCGATTAAAGCTGCGGACGGACGGCGTGTTGTAAAAGCTCGTGCTGGCATCGCAGCGCGTCTTGCGCTTGGTGCCATCCTGTTCCGTCAGTTCCTGGGCCTCGATCTGAATTTCGAGGCTCCATTTCTTGAGCAGACCTGCAAGTTTTTCGCTACGAGGAAGCTTGCGACCGGTTTCTGCGCAATGCTGTTCATAGCGAAGGATCAACGCTTCGTGGAAACGAGCGATGGCCACGTCACGGGCTCTGAAGTCGTCGACGCGCTTGTCGCCGACCAGATGACGCAGCTTCGTCTCCGTCTTGGTGTGGAAATTGTAATGGACCGAAGCCGTCTCGTTCT
Organism: Rhizobium acidisoli; assembly: GCF_002531755.2. Lineage (NCBI taxonomy): Bacteria > Pseudomonadati > Pseudomonadota > Alphaproteobacteria > Hyphomicrobiales > Rhizobiaceae > Rhizobium > Rhizobium acidisoli. The sequence goes on from NZ_CP034999.1 coordinate 56,127, forward strand.
TCAGTGCCTGGCGGATTTCAGCATGAGAAATGCGCGTTTCGAAACGGTGGTCAGTTTCTTTTTGGAAACGGTATTCCTTGCTGTCGTAGTCAACCGGGACCCAATTGGTGCCACGGTAGGTGAAACGGTCGAGAGGGCCCATTTCGGTGATAGGAGTATATTCAGTCATCTTCGTTTCCTTTGGACATAGCTTCGCCGTTCCCAGGCGCGACGTGGCTGAGTGAGGGCAGGATTGAGGTTGGTTAGAGGTTGATGGTGAACCAGGTCAGTTCATTGACCCGGCCACGTTGAACAGGTTTGAGGACCTGCAGATCGATCAGCCGCCAAATCGCGATGGTGCGATCCGTCCGCTCGACATGCGGCGCATACAGCTGGAAGAACTGTATCTGGCTACCGCTCTGCCCATGCAGCTCGCTCAACAGCGTGCGCACATGGCCCTCATCATGAAATTCGCGAGACCAGAGGATGGTCTTTGCATTGCGAAAATCATCCTTGGTCGCGTGCCGTTCAGTCATGATCCTCATGTCATCGAACAGCGCGCGATGTATTCTCTGGACACCAGAAAAAACCGGATCGAGTTCGGCTTTGTCGCGCTCGTATTTGACCGCGATAGCCAGCCGGAAACCGTTCTTGAACCGGGCCCAGTAATCGAAGATGTGTTCCCGCAGGTGTCCCTCCGGATCGACATACGTCACCTTCGGAAACTGGGAACGGACTTCCACGATGCCGTGGCGGGCCTGGATGACAGCAGAAACCTGCTGCTCCAGCTCGCTTTCATGCTGTACCTGGCGATTGTCGAAGACCGACGCGCCGTTGGTTTTCAGCATGTGCTTCACAGGAACGTTGCGTGCACCTCCGTGAAGGCGAGGGGGCACCCAAAGCTCAGGTTCATCGTGGGGTTGAGGGGAAGAACAGGTCGCGCTTACCATTTGGACGTACGCATCCCGACCATTGCGTTCTTATCGGCATCAATCCCGCCATCCTGGAAAACCTGGAAGCGAGAATGAATGCCTTCTCCGTTGCCGGAGCGCAATTCGGTCAGAATGGCACGACGCACCAAGACGTGGTGCAGCACATTTTTTGATGGGCGCATAGATACCTCCTGGGCGCACATGGGTGGCAGCCCATCCGGAGGTAGAGGACACGGTGTCCTTACTTCAGATGGAGCTGAGGAAGGTCTTTCCTAGAATGACGATGCGTATCATCGTGGGGCTCCGTGTTTGAAACTGGCGCGGAACATAGTCAGCGGCGGTACCGCGAGTCTAGCGGGGGAGATTTGCATGATGGAAATATGGTTAATAGGACCTATGCAGCCCGCATAACCTTCCGGTAGCTGATGGCGAACCGCAGCTTTGATCGTTCGCAATTAACGAGTTATCCAAGGGAATCTTGCCAGAACGACCTGGCTTTGGTTGCCACGAGGCACTGCGACGATGGCCGGATCGCGCGTGTCATCATGAGCACGTTTGGAGTTTCGCCGTTCTGCTTTTGATCACCATTTGACACCGACAGGTTGTTTCAGACATGATCAACAATCAAAATCATTGTATAGAATCGGCTCTGGCTTCATATGACCAAACATCCTGATCTTATTGTCTTTCTTCCCGGAATTACCGGTTCCGTCCTTATGAAGGATGGTGACGTCATCTGGGGCAATTCTGCCAAGTCGCTTTGGGACATGGTAGCAAATGACTCTCTCGATCTTCTCGAAATCACCGGTTCGGACAACGGCGACGATGACCTTGGCGATGGGATAGAGGCAACAGCCCTAATTTCCAATATTAAGGTGGTGCCAGGGCTTTGGAAGATTGGAGGATACTCCATTGTTTCACAAAACCTCGTTGCTAATTTAGCTCTCGAAAAAAACGTGAACTATTTTGAGTTTCCCTATGACTGGCGACGGGACAACCGTGTTTCCGCAAGGAAGCTGGCACGATTTTGCCGGGAAAAACTTTCCTCTTGGCGACAAAAAAGCGGGAACGAAAAGGCCAAGATCACGCTTGTTGCCCATTCTATGGGCGGGCTGGTCTCGCGCTATTTCATTGAATGTTTGGAGGGGTGGAAAGAAACTCGGATGCTCATTAGTTTGGGCACACCCTATCGAGGGTCCCTGAACGCAGTCGACGGGATATGCAATGGTCTTAAAAAGTCGGTGGGCGGCGTTACCCTTGCCGACGGGTCTCGCGCATTCCGGTCATTTCAATCTCTCTATCAATTGCTCCCAATATACCCCGTCGTTAACGACGGAGGTGGACCACTTAAGAGAGTGTATGAGGTAGAATTGCCCAATATGGACCTTCAGCGCGCTATCGAAGCGCGAAAATTTCATGATGAAATTTTGGATGCGTATGCGGCAAATCTCAGAGACACTGTTTACGTTAGTCAGCAGGTCAGAATAGTTCCTATAGTGGGTATTGATCAGCCGACGTTCCAGTCCGCCCGGCTTAAAGTTGACGGCCGCGTTGAGCTGTTACATGCCTACGAAGGTCGAGACATGCGTGGTGACGGTACGGTCCCCCGGGTTTCTGCTATTCACGATGATAACGCTTCGGCTGCTGGGGTCTATTTTGCCAACACCCACGCAGTTTTGCCGAATGCTGAGACTGCGATGACCCACTTGAAAGGTGTCATACAAGGAACAACAATCGACTTAGGGAAATTCCGCGTATCCAATGACCCAGGCAATGTTTCAATCAACGTGGGCGACGTCTATGACGCCGATGGGCCGATTGTGATCTCGGCTACCTTAAACGCGTATCGGCAAAATTTGACTGCGACCTTTATCCGCGAAGGTGATCTCGGCGAGAGCAAAAAAGCGCTCATGTATCCTCGGGACGGAACTTACAGTTGCTCAGTCTCGCTGGCACCTGGCCAATATACTGTAAACGTCAGCGGAGATGGATTGCATACGGCGGGAGACGTATTTGTTGTCGTTGGCGCTGTTGAAGAACGGCTAAGTTGATGACTGATCCTTCGTTGCGGAATGCTAACTATCGCTCGCCAATCGTATCCCTACCGGATGACAGCTGGCACTACATCATCGATGTATTCGAGGGCGAGTTCATCGGTTCGCTGCTTTCCTTGCAGATTGAGTTTTCTGAGGGCGTAGCGAAGTTGGAAGCGCAGGTCGCCTCAGTGAACTCTGCGGCGTTCCTACTCGCGCTGGTGAGGCGGCACCCCCACGTGGAGCGCGTCGAAGAGAATATCGAGATCAAGGCACCCTTCCGCTCAGCTGGTCGGGATGCTGCCGACGCCGCCTTCGACAATTGGCATCAGGAAACCGCTTCAGTACCGGACGAGGAGCGGCTATCCTTGGAGCGATACCCACATATCTCTGTGAAGGGCGAACTCAATGTGGGCAGTGATGTCGTAGTTCTTATTTACCTAGAAGAAGAGGCGGACGAATTCACGGATGGTGGTCCTTCTGTCATCGACAACGTACCGGCACATTGGCAGACACTGAACGTTGATGTCGTCGTAGACTCGGCGCAGCTCGTTTTCGATGAGGAGACGGCAAGCGCAAAGGTGAAATTGCGCCGAGGCCAGAGATCGTCGCCCGCGATGATCCATGCGCAAGTGGACCAAAGCGCGCAAGCATCTGGATTTGCTCAGCTTACGGCGCAGTTTTACTACGAAGGAAGAAGATGTGGCTTTGCCAGGCGGACATTTCCTCTCGTTCGGCGCGAGAAAGAGAAGGCAGCAGAAATCGAAAGCCGTCCAGACGTGCAATTGAGCGGCGACGATGCGAGCCGAACCCCCAACCTCACCGCACCGGCACAAATCAAGGCTTCGCTCGATGCATCAGACTTCGTCGTATCTATCAATCGCGAAGGCACTGATTTAGATGGCACCTACCGATGGGTCACTTACTCAAACCGCCTGGGATCAGGCAGGCGTCAGTCGAACGGTCAGATCACTCTGGGTCAGTCTACCCGGAAGTACGCCGAAAGCCTACTCAAGCTTTGCCCAACATTGGAGCCGGGCAATCATGCAAGAACGTTGAAATCAATTGGTGAAGAGATTTGGGGGCGGACACCACCGGCATTTCAGGAACATTACCTCTCGTTGGTAGCAGAAATTGGGCCTTGTTTCCCGATCCAATTTTACTCAGATGAACCGTACGTACCGTGGGAGATGATGTGTCCCAAAATAGATGGTGAAGGGAAAGATCATCTTTTCTTCAGCCACCCGGTTGCTCGGTGGCCCAGTTCCTCTCACACAGGTCTGGCTCAATCATTTACGGACGGGATTGTCGCGAGTTTTGTCCCTTCCTATCAGGACCGAGACTTACCTGCGGCCCACGAGGAGGGGCGGTGGTTGCGAGATAACCTTGAAGCCGTCGAGCATGAGCCCACGCATGATGCGCTCCTGAATTTCTTGGAGTCACCACCTGAAGCAAAGGTCAAGGTCGTCCACTTTGCTGGTCATGGCAAATGCGGAAACGCGGACAGCCCGTCAAGTATTGAGATGTCCGAAGGGAAACACGTCACCGTCAAGGAAGTTGGCCAGAGCGGTGTTAAGCTGGGTCGCAGGGACCGGAGTTTGTTTATTCTCAATGCCTGTGAAGTCGGTGCCTCCACTTTAGAGTTAGGAATGGCGAGCGGATGGGCAAGCGCGCTTACCAACAACGGTTTTGGAGGAGTTTTGGCTCCGCTCTGGGCTGTTCGTGATGAACACGCCAGCAAGCTGGTAATCGGCTCACTTGACCTTTTCCTCCGCAGTGGTGAAACCCTCGCGGAGTCGGTGCGAAGGTCGCGAGATGCGTCTCGCGGTGCGTCCACAACGTCATTCGCCTATGTGCTCTATGGCGATGTGATGGCGCGAGCCTAAACGCAGGACGCTGCCCGCTAACGTTTCTTAGACAGTCACCAGATTCTGAAGTGCTACGCTCACTGGTTGGTAAATATTGGCAGTGCCCTGGGGTACGCGAATAGAGACCATCAAGGAGAAGCGTATCCTCCTCCGATACCGTTCACTTTGACGGATGTCAGACCACCAGCCCTTGACGGGTGCCACCGAAATTCCATCGCGCTCCGCAAGTCGGTACGCCGGTCCTCTCCATATATCGTGTTGCAGCGTTCCGTTCCCACTGAGGCGCTTCCCCGCGATCCAACCATCATCGGTTGCGCCCAGACTAAGATCATCTTCGGCAAGAGCATTGTAACGCAGTTGAGCTTTTGCATCCGATTCTCCGAACCTACGGAGATCGAATTTGAGGCGATGAGAAGGGTAGCGGTCGTAGCGATTGCGCGCAATCGCATTGGGATCGGGTTCGATGAAGTAGGAGAGCGTGCATCGCATCTCGACCTCGGTTTGATTGAGCGCTCTCAATTCTGCAGTCGGCCACGGCAACTTGAAATATTTCATTTCTCTCAAGCGCAACTGATCACTGTCGCCTAGCTCATATGGTCGCAGACTGTCTTCTACGATCAGCGTCATGTCACTTTCGGTGCTACTATACAAACGTTCCTCGTTGGGCGTGCCCCAACCGAAGCGGCTTAACAACGTCGCCCAAGGGTCACTGACCGAGTTCGAACGTTCCAAGTCCGTTAACTGCGCGACCATAGCTGGTGTCCACTCAGCGCTGTGGACCATCATTCCCCTGATGGTCTCCATTCTGAATGAAGGATAACGCGCCATCAAACGGGATGCCAAGTGAGTTGCTGCAGCAGTAGCTGCACTGGTTTCCCCTGTCATTGCCAAAGGGCTTGCAGAAGCAGCGCGTGAAGTCGTCAGCACAAGATTCCGAGCTGAAGCCCGGGAGAAGATTCCGCCGCGATCTATTTGAAAGTTGCCGCCCTCCATTACAATGTCTGGTTTCTTTGCGGCGCGTGCAATCCATTCCTGTGATGTACGAGATGTCGGTGACAAGTCGCCAGCCGGGGCCACCAGAGGGATCGTGCCGTTGGCTTTGTTGGTGAATGCCCCAATTGAAAGAGCGTTTAGAGCTTGTGCCGGAGACTGAATGCCGTGCCGACGGTTCCTCTCGATATACTCGGCAACCTGATATGGCTCACTGTCAGAATGGTCAACGTTGCCAACAGCAACGCATATCAGTCGCGTATTCTTACCGTCGGCATAGGCTAATTTGTCAATTACTGCTGATGTAGATGTCGGCCGTCCATCTTCAGGTTCTCCAGCAGCGGTTTGCGCTAAGCAAAACACCCGCGCGGCTTCTTCACTTTCGACAAGCTCAATAGCCTTTTGAATAGCATCGTGTGCGGGAACATCGCCACCGCCGACCGGCGCTGTAACGACCACAGACTCCAATGAAGCGGACAACTGGATTGGGGAAGTACCAGAACCGGCATTTGCTAAGTCGCCGAAGAGCGCGACCCCAGCCATTTTTGTGCCATGCCCATCGTGATCAGTTACTGCCCAGTCGTCGCTGACTGTGTAGCATCTCGATCTAGGCAGCGATGAGGTAAGGAGGGTGTTGGCTGGATTAACACCCGTATCAAGGATAGCTATCCGGGGAGCCGAAGCTGGCGCGGGCACAACCCGTCTGGCTAGCTCCGTGACTATTCCCCCCTGCGCGTCTGGTAGTGCGTTCATGTAGTCCGAGACGAATGAAGAAGCGCTCCGCAACTCCACTACCGCCCCACTCGTCCGAATGAGATTTTGCATCGCTTCTGGTGTGGCAACTATGTTGCGAACTGCGGTCTCGATGAACTGCGTAGGACGACCCTCGCCACTGATCTCCAGTGCGTCTAGGGTTTTGGAGAATACTTCCTCGTATTCAAGGCGTGTCCAGACCTCCCAGGTTGTTTGGCTCTTTTTGCGGGGGAATTTATCAATGTCATCGGTCCAGAAATCTCGCAGATTAGCAGCTCGGATGAGCGAGGCGCTTTCAAACAACTTAAAATTCGCCGGACGCCGCGAGCTTTCAGTTTCTTCATTTCCGAGAAGGTCGGCAAAGTCGCCGTCCTCGTCAGTCCATTGTTCGTACTTGCCAAGTGCGTTTAGAAGCGACTTAAAACTGTCGCGCGAAACAAAGAAGTTCGCCAAGTCATGAGCAGGCTGATTACGCTGCTGCAGCTTTTCCGGATTAACTTGAAGTGTCAGCAACTTGAGGCCTTGGGTAGTCGATCTCGCTGTAGCGCTGACAAAGAGTGGCTCGTCTTCCCGGCTTTCGATGGCAATCGCCATACCACGCTGTTTGAGCGGCACCTTGATACTGGCTTGTTCTTTCCGAATATCGTCCAGCTGCGAGGCTACCAGCTCTAAATCGGAACGCAGCTTTTGCGCGTGCTCACGTCTATTCTCTACTGGAGACGGCTCTTTCGTGCCGCCCCGGCCAACAGCGCGAAATTCTTTCGAAGCGAGACCGATGTTATGCGCATGCAGGTGAGGAAGAAGTGCCATGATAACCATCGTATCTCTATATTAAACAGATAGATGCGACGGTGGTTTCTTGATGTCAACTCTCAATCAGTCGTTGTGCAGAGCTTTCCGGTCAGTAATTGCTCGCATCAGGATTTCAGTCGACATTTTGCCGTCGTGGTCTAGCACGGAGTCCCGAGCGGCATCGTCAGCAACCGCCACCAGATCGGCTTGGCTAAGCCCGTCCACTCCGACAGCCAATGTTTCCCAACGGACGCTCTCCAAGTCAAACTGAAGCATGTGATTGCGAATCACTCTCTGGGCTTCCTCAGCACTTGGCCTAGCGTAGGAAAAAGCAGCATGGAAGCGCCTGAAAATCGCTGGATCGAGAAGCGTTCTGTGATTGGTCGCCGCCACAATCACGCTACTGGATTTATCGTCTTCGAGGAACTGCAGAAAGGAGTTAAGCATCCGTCGGGCTTCCCCGACGTCATTATCGGCGTCGCGACGGGATGCCAGCGCATCCACCTCATCGAAAAAGTACACTCCGCGAACGCTAGTCATGGATTCAAAAACGAGGCGAAGCTTGGATGCCGTCTCGCCCATGAACTTGGTGATGACCCCGTCAAGCAATATTGTGAATAGGGGAAGCCCCAATTCTCCGGCGATGGCTGCCGCTGTCATTCCCTTCCCTGTGCCTGGTGGTCCAGAGAACAGAAACTTTCGACGGGGACTAAGTTCTCGCGCCTCCAGCAGGTGACGGTCTTTGTGTTCGCGAACAATACCCCTGATACGACGGCTGAGGTCTGGATTGAGAACCAGATTAGTTAGGTTTATTTCTGGATATGTTGCTCGCACCAATCCAGCTAGCTCACCCCGGGGGGAGGCAATCGGAATTGGCCCCTTCGCCGGACGCGAGGTCTTGTCACGCCGGACGCGATCTACAACTCCCCTAATCTCTCCAGCAACCCTGACGCGACCGGAGCGGTCTGCGTCAGAAGCAATGTTTTCAGCGATTGCCAAAAATCGATCATCATCGCCTGCAGCATGGCTCTGTATCATTGCAATCAGGTGCTTGGTGACGGTCATGGCTATTCTCCTATTTTACCACCTGCACACCATTGAGAACAATTTCAAGGGCCGCTTGAAGTCTTGGGGACATCCTATTTAATTTTTGCAATAAAAGCAACGCTTCACGCATTGCTTCATCTGTGTCTGTAGAGGAGGAAGTGGCGGGACTATTTAGAAATCGCTGCACTGCCGTCATCATATCAGGTGACAGCGATTTGGTCCGCAGAGAGCGTATAAGAGTGGACGGATGAACTCCTATAAGGGCGGCGGTTTCTGAAAGGGATAGGCCTAGTTTGACTCGCCGCTGCTCAACGGCAGCGCAAAGGGTCGGGTTGGATAGTCGTTTGGGGCGTCCTCTCATGTTGCATAAATTGCATATAAATTTTCATTGCACAATATGGCGAGGCTATTCTCATGTTTGTGTACGCTTGATGCAGGGCTAAGCGCGGCCCTCACGTCATCGATACCGTCGATTACCCCAATCGCGAGGCGTCTAACGTCATAGCAGTTGCGAACGAGACGGCGCTTGCCGATTGAAGCTGACGAATGGGGCCTTCCCGCTTCGAGGTGAGGGCATAGCGCGGGTTCGCCTGTTGCCTAACAGGCAGCACCGTTTGTTGCTTTGACCATTCGTGCTGGCTGTTCAGCACGTTGCGTTTGCAAGTGTTCCTTGTAGGATTGCCGTTGGTTTGGGGGCAAACGATATGCGGATACTGTACTTGCTGATAGCATTCTCGTTCTTGGCGGGACCGGTAAGCGAAGCGAGGGCGGAAAATCCAACTCGCGAGAAGTGTACCTGCAATCTTAATCCGGACGACCCACCTGAGGATGGCGCGTGGGTGAAGAACGCATCGGCATGCTGGTCGACCGAAGTCCGCGAGCAGAACTGGTGCGATTTGGTAGTGGAGAGCCTTCAAGGCCCTCAGTCTACCTCGGCTGAACTTCTAGGTAACGCGGACAGCCCGCCTGGACTGGTGAATATCCTGCGCAGTAGGTTCGACAATTTCATCAAAGTGTCGGAGGTGGAGGGCAGCATCGTCAATCTGAACCAGGCAACCGAGATTGTCGCCAGCCGATTGAAGGAGAATGACGTTCTGGTTGCCAATTGCGTGACTGCATTCGTCGGGGGGAAACGCGGGTTTGTTCAGGATGGCGATGGCGGAGTTGTGTGCCGGGTAAGCGAATCTAGCGGATGGTTAAGGCTGGAAATTCCGGTAGACGGAGCCCGGATCGCGTACATGGTTGCCCCGGTCCCATGAGCATCAAGACAACGGCCTGGGCTGTGGGCGGGTTCATACTAGGAGCGATTTGCTCGGAATACATCGGGCTAGGCGTCGAACGTTTTAATGAGTGGTTCGGACGCGAATTCGGCAGTGCGCCACATATCAAGATCGATTTTCAGACAACGTTGGGATGCCCCAGCGGCAATCTTGCAGACCTTAAGCGGAAATTCTCGGATCAGTCACTCTGGCTAGAGCGGGGAGCCGACCGCTTGTTTATCTGCTCCGACAACGCCATCAATCCGACCGTCGATGAGGCTCCGAAGGTGTTGGCACGGGAGTTTCCAGGTTGCCTAAATTACATCACCGGTTCTCTGCGCATGCTCCGGGTGAGCGATGCCGTTTGTGCGCTCCCCGGTAATCTTGGCTACATTTGCGATGGGGCGAAATCAACCGAGGTCCAGTCCACGGCAGCTCTGGGTTCGCCGTCGAGCGTTGTCCAGCCTTGCACATCTGAAACGATGAGCAGGTTTGGCTTTTCTACAAGCCCTTGAGCAGCACATCCAAGCAAATGGCCCACCCAGTTCTGAAAGCGATACAGGGCGCAATCGTCAGTATATGCCTCTCGGACCCGACGACTGGTGCGATGCTGGGGCGGCTGAAGCTGCAGCCAAGCATGGACGCGAGGACCGCCTTAAAGGTGGATAATGACGTGCTCCACTACGGTGCAGCGCATGTGAAAAGCCTGACGATGCCTGAATTGAAGGAGGCTCTGGCGAACGCGGTTGGGATATAAGCTCACGGTCCGCATCGCCTCCACCGCAAAAGACCATTGACACTTTTTATGATGTTCTGTATCTGTTCTGTTTATGAAAAACGTGACCCTATACAACATACGAATATCCCGCTGATCCGCCGCCTCGCGAGAGGCTGTCGTAAATTGCGTGTATATTCGAGTTGTGTAGATGAGTATTCAGTCGCTGCCCTCTGGCAAGACGTCACGTACGTCGCAAGCCATTCTCTCCCAACCCAAATTTAGTCGATGCGTAGGCCGTTTCATCGCCACGGACCAACTGGCGCGTGATGTGGCGTGCTTGTTGGAATTCGAAGAAGCAGTTTCGAGCTGGAACTGCCGATCTCTGCAGCTCCGCAATGGGTTTGATACCTATTCTCCCGATTTTGTCGCCGAACGTCCGTCTGATATCCTAGTGATCGATGCCGTTGGGCAGCGACGCCCACCCCCATGGGTTGCCGAGGCAATCGTCCGCGAAGGGTTCACATACCGGACCATGTCGCGTGGAGACATCGATCCGATCCGTCTGAAGAATTGCAAAGACTTGCTTCAATGCTCTGGCGGTGAAGTTAGCTTGGGGGACCGGGTTAGATTGCTCTCCGTTCTTAATGAACATTCATCCCTGACCCTGGCTGAGAGCCTCACCGTATTCCAGGAAACCACGCCGATACGTGGCCTGGCCAATATGGTCGCTGCGCGTTTGATCGAGATCGATCTCGACACTGCGCTCATCGGGCCAGAGACCGTTGTTCGCCGCTATCGCGGCTGACCCATCACCACAACATTCCCTGTTCGAAAATTCGCGCCTCAGGCTGCGAGGAGAATAACTGTGCCTAAAACAAAGCATTCCCTGAAAACGCCACAAGACGCAGCGTTGTACTGCACGCTTAAACGGACACTCAGGAAGGCTCCTGATTTCATCAGAGGCGCTGACTGCGTGGTCCTGCTGAATGTTCCGTCAGACCGATCTGGCGAGGACTATGACCCGTGCGCCGAGAATCTCTTGCTTCGATTTTCTTCGGATCGAGACGACATGGCCTACATGATGATCGCGGCTACCGACAAGCCAAGGACTATCCTCAAGAGGATGGAAGGAGACTTCAGCCGAAAGCGCCGCCTTCTCATTTTCAGGGAACAGGGTGCCGAGCTTCCTTTTCTAGTCTCGTTGAAAGTTGACGTCGAAGTCGACATCCCGCCGATCTCGACAATGGATTTTCGGATCGGATGCCGGATTGCGTATCAGATCGACGTCAGTCCCTCTGAAGCGGAAGCGGCGATGTCTTATCCGCTACCGCATGTTTGGGCGGCATTGCGGCGAGGTCGTCCAATCGGGAACGCGTTGGCGCGTCTGGCCGAGGCGTCTGCCCTCGATGCCAAACCGTCGATTGCCAAGAGCGAAAGCTTGCCGCCGTTGCAGGACATGTTCGGCTATGGCCAAGCCAAGGATTGGGGAATGGAGCTTGCCCAGGACTTGATCGACTGGCAGCGACGCAAGATCGATTGGTCGGAAGTCGACACCGGGATCGTTCTTTCAGGACCGCCAGGGGTTGGAAAGACGCAATTTGCCGCAGCCTTGGCCCGGCAGTGCAATGTGCCGATCATCGCGACATCCTTGGCGAGGTGGCAGTCAAGAGGTCACCTTGGCGACCTGCTGAAGGCTATGAGAGGTGACTTCGAAAAAGCGAAGGAAAGCGCGCCTTGCATCCTGTTCTGTGACGAGCTGGACAGCTTTGGCGACCGCAATTCCTTCGCAGCCGATAACAAAGACTACAGCACGCAGGTGGTGAATGGCTTTTTGGAGCTTTTGGACGGGCTCGACGGGCGTGAAGGCGTCGTCGTGATCGGCGCAACCAATGCTCTCGGTCGTGTCGATCCTGCCATTTTGCGACCCGGGCGATTGAACAGACATGTAGCTATTCCCCTCCCGACTGCGTCAGACAGGATCGCCATCCTCCAGCAACAACTCGGTCAGCCTCTGCCGAGAAAGCATCATCCACAGTTGATGGCAGCCACCAACGGATTTTCCGGAGCCGATCTCGCCAAGGTGGCCCGAGATGCGAAGCGTATTGCCCGACGGGCCAAACGGGATGTCACCATGGCTGACATTGCGAAATCGCTGCCAGAAATGGTGGCGATCAAAGGCGAATTGCGGCGGGCGCTTGCTGTTCATGAGGCGGGCCACACCGTTGCAGTCGTCGCGCTCGATCATGCCAAGTTCTACGGTGCCATGATCATCGATCATACGCGCAACGACAGTGAGACGGTGCCGGGTGGTGGGGCATACTTCGAGGTACCCAACGTCGCCTACCGCACCGTCCAAACCTACAGGGATCGAATTGCAGTGTTGCTTGCGGGGATTGCTGCCGAGGAGGTGCTCCTTGGGGCGGTGAGTGATGGAGCTGGCGCAGGCCCGAACTCTGATCTCGCCCAAGCCACCCGTATCGCCACGATGCTACAAAGTGGCATGGGCATGGGTAATCGCCTCCGACATAGCCTCGCGAAGAGCGACCGCGACCTTGAAACACTTCGACTTCACGACCCTGGTGTCGCCGTCTGGGTGGACGATGTTCTCCGGACCGAATTCGAGCGGGCGAAGCAGGTTGTCCGCAGTCACTTGAAACTCGTTGAGGCTATTGCCGATGAGCTGGAGGCGAAGGGGAAGGTTTCTGCTGATCACGTCGCAAAGATGGCCGCTAAGCTCGACGCACTGCCACGCATAGCGACCTCGGCCTGAAGCTTCGCATTCTTCTGCGGGGAGTGATGCGTCTGCATCCCGCTCGCCCCTTTCCCTCACATCCTTGAAGGTTACAGCCATGAAAGCATGGATCATCAGTGACATGCACGTCACGCACGCCGATATGACTACCGAAATTGACATCCCTCAAGCCGATATCTGCGTCTGCGCAGGCGACCTATCTGGTTTCCTCGCGTTCGGCCTCGAATTCCTGAAACGGCGGATCGCTCCAACGATTCCGGTCGTCGTGGTGCTTGGGAACCACGACTATTATGGGAACACCATCGACGGTGCCCTGTCGGAAGGGCGAAAGGCCACCGGCGAAAGCAACATCCATCTTCTGGAAAACGAAACGCTCGAAATCGGTCATGTCAGGATCATCGGCGCGACGCTCTGGACTGACTATCAGGTCCCATGGGGCATCGACGAAGAGTTGCCGCTTCCTGATCGTGCTGAAGCCGCCGTTTACCTCTGCCGAAGAAGCATGCTCGATTTCCGCGAAATCCATGGCTCGCCTCCGTTTCGTGAAGGAATGCCTCGGCTCATCACAAGCCGCGAGATCATCGCCAGGCATTTAGAGAGCAGGGCATTTATCTCTGGTGAAATGGCAAAATCTTGGACCGGCAAGACCGTGGTCCTAACGCATCATGCGCCGTCTCCACGATCATTGCTGAAACAGTACCAGGGTGATGCCACCAACGCTGCTTTCGCCAGCGATCTCACTGATGTCATCCAGACCGGGAGACCTGATGCCTGGATTCACGGCCACATCCACCAGTTTCAAGACTACGTCGAGGGGCACACCCGGGTGATCTGCAACCCACTCGGCTATCGGCATGAACGTGGCAAAAACGGGTATCGCCATGGATTCGTGATCGAGCTTTGAACCCGAACGGATGTGACTGTACCCAAAGGAGTAAATCGAAATGTCCAGCAAGCTGGTTCTAAAGCCACTCTGGAGCAACGGCTCCTGCATCTACGCAATCACCTTCAAAAAGATGTCGGCGGAAGACAGGCGAGAGGTCGAGCTACTCGCCGACGAGGCGGGCTATATTCGCAATGACGGCATTTGGGCCCCGCCCAGAGTGGCAGGCAGGATGTTAGACTTTTTCCGCGCCGTGGCCAACGCTGGTTTCGGCCTGGAGTTTGACGATCCGGAAGACGCTCCCTTCGACCTCCAACGGCTGCATCTCCCAGTTGATACCCGAGGGGCCCTGGAATGGCTCAGGGGTTTCGAATTGCACCACCTGTCGGGCTGGACGCCGGTACAGGCAGAGAGAAGGCTAGACGGACATCACTTTTATTTTCGTGCGCGTGGGAGTTACTGGCGGTTCGAACTGGGCGGCAACGAACGACACACACGGTCACCCAGGTGGTGGCACGAGGAATCTTGGCCCTCGGCGGCTTAGGTCTCGTGTTGGCCGCTAAGCAGGAGAACCCGAAACATCTCACCAGCGGTGCTGGTGATGCAGCTAACGTACATGTGGAGAAAGTTCTAAAGTGAGCTATCTTATGGAGAAGAGCTAGCGCGCTCTGCTAGAGGAGGAGACATGAGTGACCGAGCGTGCCATGTGTCATCTTGGGGATTGTAAATGCCAGGAAGGGGGTAGCAGCTATTGATCAGCAGGAAGTCTTTGATATTGAAGGTTGCAATCGGCAATTGACTCACCAGAGCCGCTGCCGCGATATGGAGGTCCTGTCCGAAGCGAATTCGTTTGGCTCCAGGATGAGATACCATGAGATTGCGGAGCCTGGGATCGGCAGCCAGATTCCCCCACACCTCGGCAACATCCTTTCCTGTCTCCAGGATGGGCATGCCACTTGCGACAACCCCTTGGTACCAGGATGTCAATCTAACGGCTCTGACAGGGTCGCGAGAACAAAGTTGCATTATCCCCTGTTGAAACTCGACGATTGCAGCCGCTGGGATGACGAGGTTCGGCGCACTTTTTATGAACCGGAGTACCTGCGGATTGGGCTTAACCCTGCTGGTTTCGCTCAAAACGCATGTATCGAGTAAGTATCCGGTGGTCATGGAAAGCGCACTTCATTTTAAATGCGAGCAAAGTCCACAATAATGGTTAATACACGATTAACGGGCGTTATCCCCTCGGGACTGCGTTCCGTGCCGCCTCTTATGGGAGAGAGTTATGAGTGAAGAAGATAGAAATCCCAGGGAGCAAGACGAGATGTCTGCCAACATCGTCACTATTCCGAAAGACGGGGAGCTAAGACGTTTCTTTGAAAGGCTGCGCGCCGCTGGGACGCTCACGGTAAACGACGGCGGCCACGAGTTTTCGGTCAAGATTTCACGATCACAGATGACAAATGAGGCGAGAGATTTTTTGGCCCGTGGGGGACCTATATCTGAATAGCGTCCTTCTTACCATTACGGGACCGGTACCTTTACCCGGGACGAGTGGCTACTGTTGGCGGTCAGACAGCAACTCGCGTCGTATCCTGAACGTCGTAGACTAGCGTTGAGAAACCTGATTTCAGTCGGTGGTCTAGCAGGGCCTTCATGATCTGTGGGCAGGTTTCCACGGTCGCTACGATCTTACCGCCTCCGTCAAACTCAATATTGAAGCCGTACTCGGCTTGATTGTCTCGCAGCCTTTGCATGAAGGCCTGGTCGCGGTAATGTCCTTTATCTTTGATCGCGCAAGCGCGCCGCAACTGAATCTTGTTGTCTCCAACGTACTCAACAAGGGGAGCAACGCTGACAAAAACCGCCAGGAAATCGCCCTCAGCCTGAAGTTCTGCGAAATCGTCCCGCTGAGTGCTCTTGTAGCGAAGGATCGATTCAAACGCCCCCTTATTTCGGACTAGGATGTTATCGCTAAAAATTATGAAGTCGAAAGTCTTCCCCAGCTCGAAGTGGGGCCGATCATCAATTGCAAGCTGCTGATCAGAGAAGAATAAATTCCTGACAGATGTAGCTTTCTTCGTCTTCCAGCTTGGTTCTGTTTTTCTGAGTGCCCATACAACCTGTTCGCCTATAACAAATTTCGCTGCGTAGAACGCGGAATTCTGAAGATGCTTTGTCTCGGTGGCCTTCTTCCCAGGCAACTCGGCGGCGATCTCCTGCAGCAGCTGATCGGCATGCGTCTCGTCGGCAGGAATTTGGAGGGCACTAGCTTCATTGTTTTGGGCAAGCAGGCTGTATTCAAGCACTTCCTCAATTTTGGCCACTTCAGAGACCAACGTAGCCTTCAGGGCGTCATCGACTTCATCGCTGGTCTCGACCCATCGGCCGGAGAATTTCGGCGCGTTTGCGGCTGGCCCTGTAGGCCCTTTAATTGTCCAAAGCGTGACCTGTGCACCAGCAAGGTCAAGGGCTTTCAAATCTTGTAAAGTGGTCATGAATCGTCTGCCTTCGGCCTTTTGGATTTAATCAGCATTACATCTTGGATGGTCGCAGCATCTGCCGGCCCCGGTAGCTGCAGGTCGTCCTTCGACATTGCTCGGACGGGATATCGCTTCTCATCACCAGGGTAAGAAAGCGAGACTTCGTACAATCGCCATCCAAAAACAGCGAGTAGGGGGTTGAGGATGAGTTGTCCGGACCTGTAAGTGATCAAAAACATCCAGCCGAGGAAGATTAGAAGACCCACGAATTTTCCAGTGTCCCTGTAGTCAAGGCTCATGAAAGAGACGACGTACGGAAGCGTGTAGCTCATCAGTTCAGCTGGGATGTATTTTGCCTCATGCACCCGAATGGGCGTTTTCGGGCGAACCGTTGAGAGCACGCCGAGTGTAATGAATACGCAAATTAGGCTCAGTACAAAGATGCTCAAAGAGAGCGAGCCATTTCGAAGTGGTAGCGCGCAGGTATTGCCGTTCGGAGGCCAGCATATTGGAGCCCACAACACCTCATACTTAAAATCCTGGACGAGCAGGATCAGGCTCAGTGGAAAATATGAACCAATGAATACGACGAGTGATGCCCAGAATCGTAGTTGCAATGTCAAGCCTCCGACGGGGAGGATGCAGCAACTGGCGACCTAATGGTAGTTGCGTATTTAACTGACCACAGCTTTTACGGTTTCGCCGTCACTCTGGGCGCAGCACAAGCAGCACAAATAGCTTCAGTGCGTGTCGAAGTCGTTGTAGGGGCTGCCGCAAGCAACGCTCACGTAGATTTCCAAAAGGCATTGGCGCGGTGGGTCTGTTTCCTCGACGAAGCGAAATTCCATCGCTCGCATCCGTGCGAGCGCGTTGTTAAACGCCCCCAGAAAGTCCGAGTTGAGCATCAGATTGGCTCGTGATGTTTCGTCGCTCTTATAGGTGCTCTTCAGTATCCCGGTCGTCTCTCGCGCCAGTTTGAAGGCGAACGGAGCGTTGTTGTGGCCAGTGCCTGTCCGAGTATGCTGGCCGTACCGACTACGGACGTTGCGGGTCCGCCCGACATAGAGGTGACGTCCGTTCTCTGAGAACATGTAGACGCCCGCGCCCTTCATCTCAGGAGGTAGGGTGCCTGTGGTGACAGGGCTCATTCCCATCAAAGCCTCGAATTTTGGATGAAGAGCTTCCGTATAGGCGCGGAACTTTTCGTGCATGGCAAGGTCCTAGGCAAGCGATGCGCACAATGCGACGCCCACAAATCAGTTTCAAGAATGATGAGTTTTCGAGAGGTCGGCCACCGGCATCAAGACGCCGGGCCCGCCAATTATTGGCGGCCAAGTCGCTCACGGACAGCGATAACGGCACTTTTGACCACAGATACGTGTCGTAGGGACAAACCTTACGGCCCGCACCACATGCGGCCATAGCATCTGTTAACAGGGACAAGGCCTGCGGCACCAGAAGCGGCGCATCCGCACCCACTATCGTGCGGAGGGCCACAGTCCGTTAACAATTCACAGGTTTCAGGGTGCATCAGCAACAACAAAAATCGACCGCAAGCTCGATGGGGGGCCACGCGGATTGGGGTGCTCACTGAGCGCCGAGGTTCTAGGCCTCAACTGTACCGCCCCCACCGAACTTCGGAGCTGTCGATCCTGTTCAAGACGTTCATTCAGAACCCTACTCGGTTTGTCGTGCTTGCGACAGCGTGATGTGCGTTTTGGCACGTTTCGGCGCTCTAGGGCAGCCATTGAATAACATTCAGAACAGTTTTCTGATGCTTTTCGCTCTTTCTGCATTGGCACGAATCTTGAACCTTTTTGTTGCGCGCCGATAGGAGCTCCCAACGGGGGCCTTGGCATCTTCTCAATCCAGCTCTGAACGGAGACACCAATGATGAACAACATGGCGGCCTATCGTGTAACTGAATTAACCCCTCAAGAAGCAGCTGAAACCTCCGGAGGTTTGTATTTTTGGGTTTACTTGTTTTTGCGACGTTACGGGCACTTGTTTGGTTGATACAAAGCGAGCTGGCTCTCGATGGCTCCTAATGACTACAGACTAGCAGTTCCCCTTTCTGCTGAAACGGCCAGCTGCACCGCAGAAAGCATACTGTCGCGACGATCAGGACGATCCCTGAGCATTTATAGGGCGATCTTGCTCTTCGTCGTCGCGGCATTTGGCTCACTGCCACTCGTCACCATACCGGTCTCCATGCAGAGTGCCGGTACTATTCGCCCGATCGTGGAGAAGACGCCCCTGATAGCGCCCGTCTCCGGACGCATCTCCCGTGTCCTTGCCTTTGAGAACGATGTCGTTGCTAAGGGGAAGGAAATAATCGCCTTTGACGATCATGTAATCGAGGAAAAGCTCAGCGGCGTTTTAGCCGACATTCATGCCAAGAGCGATCTTGCCCATGACTTCCAAACGCTGATTTCTTCCGGCGCAAGGATCAGCGTCTCGTCCCCCCTCCAAACCGAATCCGCGACGGCTGAAAGGGTGCATTTTCTCAACTTGCTGCGCGAGAACCAATATGCGCGCAGTAACGCCGCGGCGGAACTCGACCGCGCAAAGCGACTTGTCTCGGCTGCTGCGGCGCCGGCGAAGGCCGTTGACGAGAAGGCTTTCGCTCTCCAAAATATCGAGGTCCAAGGGGAGATCCTCGTGCGACGCAAAACCGCTGATTGGAACCAGAAGCTCCTTGATGCTAACCTGCGCTTAAAGGAACTCACGGCCACCTTGCATCAGCTCGAGCACGAACGGGACCTGCACCGCATCCGCGCCCCAGTATCGGGTGCTCTCGAGCAGTTCTCCGGCCTCGCGCACGGAAGCTACGTTCAGATCGGGCAAACCGTTGGTTGGATCTCGCCGAACGACGATCTGGTGGCGGAAATCTACGTCTCCCCCAACGACATTGGCTTTGTGCAGGCTGGTCAGCCGGTGCGGCTCCAAGTGGATGCCTTTAACTACAACCAATGGGGTGTCATCAAAGCAAGGGTGCTCGAGGTGGCGCAGGACTTCACTCTGCATGACGGGACCCCGGTCTTCAAGGTCCAGTGCGCGCTCTCTCGCAGCGATCTCGCGCTAAAGAGCGGGGCCATCGGCCACCTGAAGAAAGGCATGACCGTGCGGGCTCGCTTTCTGTTGGCCAATCGCACTCTCCTGCAACTGCTCTACGACGGGGCAGACGATTGGCTCAACCCGATGCTGGCGGGGCGCTAATATTGTCCCAACAGTCAGCGAGCCTCCATGTCGAGTAAGGCCATTAAGTTCAAGCAGCGTGACATCACGGATTGCGGCGCCGCCAGCCTTGCTTCTGTCGCAGCCTTCTACGGCTACAAGTTGCCATTGGCGCGCATCCGCCAGTATGCGTCGACCGACCGCTCCGGTACGAGCGTGCTGGGGCTCACGGAGGCGGCGCAGAAGCTGGGCTTCATCGCGAAAGGCGTCAAAGGTGGCTTCGACAGCCTGTACAAGATCCCTAAGCCCGCTATCGCGCACGTCGTCAAGGAGGGCCTGCACCATTTCGTAGTGGTCCATGCGATCGACGCCAAGTGGGTTATCGTCATGGACCCGGCCTTTGGCCAAATCTGCAAAGTGCCGCATCAGGAATTCATGGAGCAATGGACCGGCGTCCTGGTTCTGCTGGTTCCGGCAGACACATTCAATCGCCGAGACGAGACCACGTCGCCCCTCGCCCGATTCGCCCGCCTACTCGCGCCACACCGCACGGTGATGGCGCAGGCTCTCGCCGGCGCGCTGGTGACGACCGTCCTCAGTCTCTCGACGGCGATCTACGTTCAGAAGATCGTTGATCACGTGATCCCAGCGGGAAACCGCAACCTGCTCAACTTGATGAGCATCGCAATGCTGCTGATCCTAGTGATACAGATCCTGATCAACCTCCTAAGAGGCCGACTCGTCCTGCAGACGGGGCAGAAGATCGACGTCTGCTTGATCCTCGGCTATTACAATCACATCCTGGCCCTGCCCCAGAAGTTCTTCGACAGCATGCGCATGGGAGAAATCGTGTCGCGCATGAACGACGCTGTGAAAATCAGGAGCTTCCTGAACGACGTTTCGATAAATATGTTTGTTGACGTTTTAATGATACTGTTCTCGTTCGGGATGATGTTCATCTATTCTTGGGATATTGCTTTGATCGTGGCGCTCGCCATTCCAATGTACATCCTGGCATATTGGGCCATCAATCGGATGAACAGAAATCTCCAACGTGTCATCATGGAAAATGACGCCAAACTCGAGGCGCAACTGGTAGAATCACTCGGAGCCGTCTTCACCATTAAGACTTCCGGCGTCGAGAGCTTCGCAAACTTCAAAATGGAGACCCGCTTCGTAAAGATGCTGCATTCCGTTTACAGCTCCGGGCTGATCTTAATCTGCGGCGACAACGCCTCGACGTTCCTGTCGGTCCTGTTCACCATCGTGCTGATGTGGTTTGGAACCACGCTTGCGCTCGAACAGGCCGTCACGCCCGGCGAATTGCTGTCCTGCTATACGTTGCTTGGCTATATCACCCGGCCGGTCGCCCGCCTGATCCAGACCAACCGGATCGTTCAAGACGCGTTTATCGCGGCGGATAGACTTTTCGAGATCTTTGAACTGGAGTCGGCAAGCAGCAGCGGCATCGATGCCACGAAGACCGATCTCGGAGATATTCGCCTGGAGAACGTCACGTTCCGCTATGGCGCGCAGGCGGAGGTTTTCAGCGATCTAAGCGTCTCCTTTCGCCAAGGAGAGTTGACGGCCGTCGTGGGTGAGAGCGGCTCGGGCAAAAGCACCCTTGCGGCTCTGCTGCAGAATGTCTACCAGCTTGAGGATGGATGCATTCGGATCGGCCAATATGCCCTCCAGGACCTCTCGAGCGCATCACTGCACAAGGTCATGGCTGCAGTACCGCAATCGATAGACGTCTTCTCCGGTTCCGTGATCGAGAACATCGCCCTGGGCGAGTTCGAACCGGAGTTCGATAAGATCGTACGTATCTGTGATCGAATAGGACTGCGGGAGTGCATCGAGCGCTGGCCCGGGCGGTTCCAGGCCCATCTGGGCGAGAACGGGGTTCGCCTCTCCGGAGGCGAGAAGCAGCGCCTCGCATTGGCTCGGGCCCTGTACCGGGATCCCGACGTTCTAATCCTTGACGAAGCGACCTCCTCCCTGGACTCGGCAGCCGAAGAATTTGTGCTGCGGGTTGTTGAGGATCTGTCTCGCGCTGGGAAGACCATCATAGTCATCACTCATCGGTTGAGGACCGTTCGTGGGGCGGACAATATTGTGGTCTTGGACAAGGGGCGGGTCATCGAGGAGGGAAAGCACGCTGACCTGCTGAAAACTGATGGTCCTTACGCTCGATTGTGGCGGGCGCAAAGGTCTTGATCCGTGTAGGCCATGTCGGCTCGAAGCTGGGATTTTGTCCAAGTTGAAAAACGGTTGCGAACGTCATGGTTTATCGGCGACTGTTCGTCTGCTTCGGCGGGAGGGAGAGCCGCCTGGGGTCAACCGCATCTACCCTCTCTATTGCGAAGAAGGACTTTTCGTTCGCAACCGGAAAGCCAGGCGGCATGCTGTCGGCGCGCGCGCCCCGGTCCTGGTCGAAGCGAAAGCCGATGCCCGCTGGTAGCTGGATTTCGTTCACGACCAGTTCGCTTGCGGAAGGCGGTTTCGCGTGCTCAACATCGTCGACGATGTGACACGCGAATGCCTGGCGGCGATCCCGGACACCTCGATCTTGCGTCGTCGCGTCGCTCGAGAGCTGACGACCCTCATCGAACGACGCGGCAAACTCGCAATGATTTCTCGGACAAGACCTCGAATGCCACCCTTGCCCGGTCGAAAGATCATAAGGTCGAGTGGCACGACATCACGCCGGGAAGCCGATGCAAAACGCTTATATCGAGAGCTTCAACGGCAGATGCGCGACGAGCTGGTCAACCAAAGCCTCTTCCTCGTCCGCCAAATGCCCGAAGCGCCATTGCCGAATGGGCTGAGCAGCCAATACACGTCGCTTGATCCGTGCTTGTAAGATACGCCGGAGCCAAGAGGAGCCGTAACGAGTAGTGAACGCACTGTCATGCGGGCTCCTCCATGTCGCCCCCCGCGCCAATAGCTGTAAGAGCCCGATTCAAAAGTTCATTCGTATATCCAATATCTTGCGATGCGCCTTGTGAGCATTCGGATTGAAGCGATTTGCGCCCACGCGGTTGCGCTTTCGATCGATTTCTCCCAATCCTTGGCGAGACGGCGGCAGCGTCCAAGCCAGGCGAAAGTCCTTTCCACCACCCATCTCTTGGGCAGGACGACGAAGCCCTTGGCTTGATCCGAACGCTTGATGATTTCGATCGTCCAGTCACCATGGCCGCACATTGCTTGCCTCAACTTGCTGCCGGCGTAGCCACCATCGGCAAAGATGTGGCGCAGCCAGGGAAAACGGCGGCGGATCGCCTTGAGAACATGGGGAGCGCCGTCACGATCCTGTATGTCAGCAGCATGGATGAACACGAAGATCAGAAATCCAAGCGTATCGGTGACAATGTGACGCTTGCGGCCTTTAATCTTCTTGCCTGCATCATAGCCGGATATTCCGCCACTTTCCGTGGTCTTGACGCTTTGGCTGTCGATGATCCCTGCCGTGGGGTGCGCCTCGCGTCCCTCGATTTCCCGCGCCGCCATCACCAGAAGCTGGTTGATGCTCTGCCACAGTCCGATCGCGCGCCAAGCATAAAAATAACCGCGCACCGTCGAAACCGGCGGAAAATCGCCCGGCAGCATGCGCCATTGGCAGCCGCTCGAGGCGATATAGAGGATCGCCTCCACGACCGAGCGCATATTCGTCGTCCGACGCCGCCCGCCACGACGCGCTGGCGGGATCAGCGGTTTGATCAACGCCCATTCCCGGTCCTTCAAATCACTTGGAAAACGAAGCGCGTCTCGGTTATGCTCACGGCGAGCGATAGCAGTCCAGCTCATCGAAACCCCATTTGATTTAGCACCAATAGGGAATCACAACTGCCTGTTATCGCTCAACTTCTTTTAAATCGGGCTCTAAGGTCCCCTTTGATCGCTTGATTGCTGGCCAGATTAGCGAAGAATTCCGCCCTATGTGAGCCATTTTAACCGCACTCAAACGCGCGCTACATCTGAATAGGTCTTAATTGTTGTTAAGCCATTATCGACCAGGCCAGTTCCCGCCTCGGCAAGCTTTCGCAGGTTGTCGAAGCCAAATCGATGCACGTCGCGGAGCGTCTTCGACAGTACGACGAGCCGCCCAGCCGTAAGTAATATCCGACCGAATCCCTCATGGTTCACAGTCAACACCGGTGACGCGATCAGTCCGGACTGCTCCTCTATAGCAAGTGCCACAGCGGCATAGAAGATCTCAAGCCGCCACTGCACCTCCAGGTCAGGTCCCCCGATGAGAGGAATCGCCCTACGCTGCTGCCTCGTCACGATGAAATCACAGACCAAATCAGCGTCCGATTTTTCTTGCCACAATTCAAAGGTGTCTTCAGCACGCATCAGTCGCAAGAGACACTTAACGAAAGGCGTGCCGAGAGCGTCTTTCTCATCTAATCGAGCATTGTCGGGGACAGGGGCGACGTTTGACATCAGCTTAAAATCCTCCTGAGTGCTGGATGCGGTTTAACTGCGGCCACACCCGCCTCCGATAACACCTTCCTTAAAATGGTGCGACAAATGGGACCTGTGGCGAAACGCAACTTGGCCCGGACGAAAGACATGGCCCCTCGAAGCCGGGCGGCCGCAACTACACCGGCAAGCGGCTGGCATGCGCCGACGGGGTTGACGAAAAGCGCTTCACAAGCGAGATTTCCGTCTCGATATTTCAGTGGCGGTATGTTTCTCCGCGAACTCCAGATCCTCAACCGGACCTATTCGCCGCCAGTTGTAACACCGTGTCCTGGGCTTTCGGATTTAGAATTAGGCGGGTGGAATCAGCTTCTCGAGGTCGACAAGGGCAGCGGGCGTATTTTGAGAGGCCGTGAACTTGCCGATACCCCTTTCCGTAGAGTGCGAACTGACGCAGACCTGCCATGTATTTCCCTTTCAAGATTCAAAAGACTTCGACCGTACGCGACACGTTCCACCACGGGGATTGCTCGCTGCTTAGTTCTAGGAGTTCAAGACTCATGCCAGTCTCCTCCGGTGAGGTTCGGAACACGGAATCTGTAATGTTTTCATCTTCTTAGCTAGCCTATGAAGGATTAATCGAGGACAGCATTGTTGTGAACCGGACAAGATGCGGTGGGGATCGTAACGGAGATGTAACATTGAAGGAATGGCATACCGGTGCAGCGGCGGAAGCCTATCTCTCCGGCCACGTCAGCAACCAAATGCCACTTAGGCGCAATGTCCGGGCGCTTGCGAGGTGCAGCCGGCCGATCTTCGCTGCTTGGCGATTAAACGGGCGTCCCAGTGCTCCCTGGATCCCGGCTTTAGACATGATCTCCTTCGTGCGTGAGACGATGGGCTCCGAAACCCGCATGCATCTCTGGCCGAAGCTTCCCTCCGCAGCGGCCGTCATGGAGCAGCGCCCGCTCGGCATGACCGCTGAGGCGATTTTCGTTGTTCCCGGTCATTTGCTTTGCACAGCCCGGAAGAGCGTTTTTGATACCTTATGCGAACGTTCGCAACTTTATCAGGGACAAGGGGGACCTGGCGGCAAGCGGGACGCCGAACGATATCGACTCCACCATCTTTGACGTTGCCAAAGATACGGTTCACTTTCCGCTTGCTTGCTTGCTTGCTTGCTTGCTTGCTTGCTGATGAAGTTTAGGGTGAGAATTGGACACCGCTAGTTATTCGCAGGATTGCTCGGCAAACGAACCAGACGGGGTGGCGCTCGACGAACGGCTTTTCTACCTGACCATCCCTCTGGCAAAATTGTCATCTTCGTGCTACATATTAGGCCTATCTGCAGTGCGAAGGTGACAAATGCCTACACCTCATAACCCTCCGGCCGCTGTGCGGCGCGCGCTGCGCAAACTGGGCGCAGACATTCACGACGCACGTCGACGTCGCCGCCTGCCTATGGCGGTAGTAGCCGAACGTGCCTTCACCTCACGCTCAACGCTTCAAAAGATCGAGGCCGGCGACACCAATGTCAGCATCGGCATCTATGCAGGCGTCCTCCAGGCACTCGGCCTGCTAGTTGGGCTGAGCCAAGTCGCCGACATCAGTAACGACAGCGTCGGCCAATCTTTGGCCAGTGCGGAGTTGCCCAAGCACGCTCACCCAAAGCGATCGCCGGGATCGTCACGCGATGGCTGATTTTGAAGTTCAGCTCGACCTTCACGGTCACACCCGTCCGATCGGACTGGCGCGAAGCAATCGCGTCCGTGGTGCCGAAACGATCGTGTTTGAGTATGACCGTGCCTGGCTAGAGGACCCCGGCCGCTTCTCGCTGGAGCCCGCTCTAGCTCTGAGCCGGGGAGCGTTCGCCCCACCCGCCGGCCTCGCAAACTTTGGCTCTATTGGTGACTCGGCACCCGATACATGGGGCCGACGCCTCATGCAACGCTCGGAAAGGCGCATGGCTGAGCGCGATGGCCGGGCCGTTCGCACGCTGGCCGAAAGCGACTATCTGCTTGGGGTCGCCGACGAGACACGGCTCGGCGCGCTCCGGTTCCGCCGGGTTGGCGACGAGGAATTCCAGGCGCCGATCCGTGCCGGCGTTCCCGCCCTCATCGAGCTCGGCCGCCTACTGCAGATCACCGAACGTATTCTGCGCGATGAGGAAACCGACGAAGACCTCCAACTTATCTTCGCGCCTGGCTCCTCGCTTGGTGGAGCGCGTCCGAAGGCTTCTGTTATCGATCAACATGGCCATCTCTCGATCGCCAAGTTTCCTAAGGAAACCGACGACTACAGCATGGAGACATGGGAAGAGGTCGCTCTGCAACTGGCTGAACAAGCCGGCATTGTCACGCCCCTCCACGAGCTCATCGACGTCGCCGGCAAGAAGGTCATGCTCTCGCGTCGCTTCGACCGTGATGGTGCTGTCCGGATCCCCTTCCTGTCCGCGATGGCGATGATGGGCGCAAAGGACGGCGAACGTGGAAGCTATCCGGAGATCGTAGACGCCTTGGCCGAACACGGCGCGCAGGGAAAGACCGATGCGCACGCGCTTTATCGCCGCGTCGCCTTCAATGTGCTGATTTCCAACGTCGATGACCACCTGAGAAATCACGGCTTTCTGTGGCTCGGCAAAGCCGGCTGGTCGTTGTCCCCTGCCTATGACCTCAATCCAGTGCCTACTGACGTCAAGGCGCGCGTCCTGACGACCAACATAGATCTTGATGAGGGCACCTGCTCCCTTGATCTGCTGGAAGAAACTGCCGGGTTCTTCGCCCTCACGCTCGCCCAGGCTCGCGCGATCATTAAGGAAGTCGCGACCTCCACAGCAAGGTGGCGCGAGACCGCAAAGGCGGTCGGTGCGCGGTCAGCCGAGATCAACCGTATGGCCAGTGCGTTCGAGCACGATGATTTGCAGCGAGCGCTAACTCTATGAAGAGAGCCTTACTTCAAAGTTTCGACCCGCCCTCGGCCAGCCCGATCACTGAACCACTGCGGCATCGTTGCGTTGCAAAGATCCGATGTTCGATAGTAACCTTCCGATGGTGCCTCAGTCAGCGTCTGAACCAGCGAGCGGTGGTCGCGAGCCCCTGACGCATCCGCCTTTTGGTCCTCTTTATTGTTGCCTTTTCATTGTGGAGAGCCCAGGTGCGGCCTCTCAGTCACGGACCGCCAAGGCGCGGTCGCGGCCAGCCACTGTCGTGTGCGGGCTTCGGGATCGGGGTTGCGGGTGATATCGGTGACCACGGCAGCGGTATCGGCGCCGTTTTCCAGTACCAGCGGCGCGCGCTCGGCGGTGATCCCGCCGATGGCAACGAGCGGCATCGGCCCGACACGCCGCCGCCAGTTCGCAACGCGTTCGACGCCTTGTGGCGTCCATCTCATCTCTTTGACCACCGTGGGCCAGACCGGTCCGAATGCCACGTAATCCGGACGGGCGGCCAGCGCCGTCTCTAGTTCCGCTATGTCGTGCGTGGAAAGGCCGAGCTTCAGGCCGGCGCGGCCGATTGCAGCCAGATCGGCTGCCGCCAGATCCTCCTGCCCGAGATGGATGAAATCGCATCCCTCATCGATCGCGAGCTTCCAGTAATCGTTGACGATCAATCGGCAGTCCGCTGCCGCGCAGGCGGCTTTCGCACGCCGGATCTCCTCGCGAAGCACCGGCTCTGGCTGGTCCTTGATGCGCAGCTGGACGAGTTTGACGCCGAGCGGCACGAGACGCTCGACCCAGTTGGCGCTGTCGACAATGAGATAGAAGGGATCGAGCTTCATGAAAAGACGGCCTTTCCGATGACGGGAGTGGAAGGAACGGCCATGTCGCGCGGCTCCAGCGGCACGGCGCCATGCGCGATGCGGCCGGCATTGATGGCAAACGCGAAGGCCTCGGCCATGGCGGCGGGATCACCCGCGCCGGCAACGGCGGTGTTCAGAAGAACGGCATCATAGCCGTATTCCATGACGGCGGCGGCATGAGATGGGCGGCCGATGCCGGCATCAACGATGAGCGGCACATCCGGAAAATGTGCTCGGAATGCCCGCAGCGCCATCGGGTTCACCGCTCCCATGGCAGAGCCGATCGGCGCACACCAAGGCATCAGGACGCGGCAGCCGGCGTCCAGCAGCCTTTCGGCGACGACAAGATCGTCGGTCGTATAGGGGAAGACGTGAAAGCCCTCGCCGGTCAGGATGCGTGCCGCCTCGACGAGGCCGAAAACATCGGGCTGCAGCGTATCGTGATGGCCGATCACTTCGAGCTTGATCCAGTCGGTGCGGAAAACATCGCGCGCCATCTTCGCCGTCAGCACAGCCTCCTGCACGCTGTGGCATCCGGCCGTGTTGGGAAGCACGCGCACACCAAGCTCGCGGATCAGCTCAAAGAAGGCGCCGCCCGCCTTGCCGCCGACGGCCTCGCGCCGAAGCGAAACAGTTACAATTTCGGTCTTCGATCGTCTCACTGCTTCCGCAAGCACGGCCGGAGACGGGTAGCGGGCGGTGCCAAGCAGCAGCCGGGAATGGACCTCGACGCTGTAAAGTTTCAGCATCTTAGCCTCCTTGCATCGGTGAGAGAATTTCAATGCGGTCGCGCTCGCCAAGCATGAAATCGACGCGATCCTCGCGGTGTACCAGTTCGCCGTTCACCGCGGTTGCGAGCCACCCGCCTTCGTAGTCCAGAGCGAGAAGCAGATCTGCGAGCGTCGCGGCCGTGACCTGTTGTTCCTCGCCATTGATGATGAAGGTCATGGCGCCCTCCTTTCCGTTTGTTCTGTTAGAAGAAGCCGCGCCACCTCTCCGGCCATGGCCGGCGCCAGCAAAAAGCCATGGCGATAGAGGCCGTTGACATGGAGGGTGTGTTTCTCCTGCGTCACGCGCGGTAGATTATCGGGATAAGCGGGCCGCACGCCTGCGCCTGTTTCCGTGACGCGTGCCTCGCCGAAGGCGGGATGCATCGCATAGGCAGCATTCAGCAACTCCATCAGCGAACGCGCGGTAATCGGCCCCGCATCGTCACTTTCGATCATCGTCGCACCGACCATGAAGCAGTTCTTTTCGCGCGGCACGATATAGATCGGGTGGCGCGGATGCAGCAGGCGGACGGGGCGAGAAAGGCTGACCTCGCGCGTTTCGACGCAGAGCATCTCGCCTCGAACACCACGCAATTCGGGCAGTTGGCCAATCTGGGCGGCACCGGTGCAGTCGATCACCCGGTCATAATGGGCAACGTTCGCATTGCCCGTGACGCCGAACACGAGAAGCACGCGGGCGTTCTCCAGTCCTGCCGCAAGTCCCGAGAGCGCCTGCCGTGGATCGAGGTGCGCTTCCTGCCGGAAGAACAACGCCCTGCGGAAGCGGCCGGCGAGATCAGGCTCCAGAGCTGCGATCGCCGCCTCGTCCAGCCATTCCCATCCGCTTGTGCGGCGGGAAAAGCGGTCCAGCTCGGCGGTATCTCGCCCACCCGCGACCACCAGCGTTCCTCGGCGTTTGACGTGGCCGGGCAATGCTGCCTCCCACCAATCGGCGGCATTACGACCGAGCGTCAGCACCGGTTCCTCCGCACTTTCCCGTTCGCACCACGGGGCGAGCATGCCGCCGGCAAGGCCGGAGGCGCCGCCCCCGACCTTGTCGGCCAGCTCCGTAAGGGTGACGCGGAAGCCTTGGCGATAAAGCTGCCAGGCCACGGTGAGGCCGGCAACGCCGGCCCCCTTGACAAGAACGCGCATGGTCATCCTCCAATCGGTATTTTAGCGGCCTCTACGACCGACATGTAAAGATCGCCGCCCTGTCGGTATTTCGCCGCCATCGCGTCCAGCCCCTCCTTCTGCGCCTCGGCGCGGATGTTGTGCGATATGCGCATCGAGCAGAAATGCGCCACCTTGTGCGCTTCCTTCGGCAAGGTCTCGTCACGGTAGCTGCGGGCGGTGTCGGGATGGGAGTAATCATAGACGACGAAAGGCGGCTCGCCGGCGGTCGGATGGACGCTGATTCCGCGCATCGGCACGCGGACATGACTGTGGATAACTCCCGGTATGGATCTTCCGCGACACTGGCAGCGGGCCGGTGGTGACGGTTGGGGTGAAGTTTTTTGCGGCAATGTCATAGTTTGAGGCTCCAAATTGAAAGTTGGAGACCCAGTCAGCCGGAATGATGAAAAGACGCCGGCATGGATTCCACGCGTGAATCCGAAGCCTTGGAGCGCTTGCACCGTCCCTACGCCAGTATGAACTGGATCAGGTTCAACGGGTCACTGCGCCACAACAAGCAACACCTTATTGTTCAGCAGTATCTCAGCCCCTTGCCGGGCTCCCCTGGTGAATGCCGCCATGAAAGACCGGAGCTGCCCTTCTGTCAAGCAAGGCCTAATGCATATTTTTCTTGCTCGTCAAGCATGACGGCTTCCCGTCTAAAATCGCCGTTGAAACCGGAAGTCTCCGTGCCTCCGCTAATTGCATTTCACAAGCGCGATATGCGCGCCGCAATAGGAACCTAACTGGCGGATATTCGCCACCTCCACCGAGGCGAGAAATGCCGGGCCCGCCCGTTCCTTAAGACAGGTTCCTTCGGCCCGCGAAGGTGCTTTTAGCTTTGTCGATTGCGCAGGCTCTCAGTGCGCGAGCGCTTCCGCCACCCGAATCCCACCGGCTGGATCCGAATCGACCCCACAAGCAGCGCGATCACGCCGTCCCCGACGATCCATTATGCGATCTTCGTCCAAAACGTGAGCTCCATAGCAACAAGCCGGAGCGCTGGCCTCGAAATCGCGCCGTGCCACGACGTAGGAACGTCCTGAGCGGAAGCGGATGTCGACTGTCCTCTAGAGCCAATATCGGTTTCTCGGGGAAGCTTCATGCGGTCGAGGCCTCATTTTTTTGGATATGGTACGCGCGTTGTACTATCGTGGCGGGAAATCCGGAGAGGGGCATGCAATATGGCCAAAGGTTGGTGCTGTGAGCAGCACCTCGGCTGATCATCGGGCTGCCGCAGTAGGCGCTTCGGGCGGTATAGCCATTGCAGACTTCGAAATTCCTGAACTGCTAATCGCCGCGCTGTTTGAGGGCGTTATCATTGGCATGGCCGTTGAGCAGTTCCTAGCTACGATGAGCAAACAGGCTTGGCGGGAGAAAAACAGATGGCGCTCGGAGGAAACGCGCTGGAATGAGCGTGCCGTACTCGGACCCTGGCTTAAGACACCAGCTGCGGAGCCATTACGGCCGGTCGACGCCGCGGATCAACTCCGTATCGTGATGCGCTCGAAGTTCACCATCCAGCCATTGCTGAACAAGAGGGGAGCCCGGGTAGGTTTCGCATTCGTAACGTGAGCACTAATTTCAAGCTGAGGCTGAACATCAATGATCAAGCGATGACGCGGAACGTTGCATCAGGACAGTGGTTACGCTGGTTCGCTGCCAAGGCGGTTGGTTCATCTGCTGGTTCTTAGCTCTCTACCGGTCGACTTTCTCCGCTGCTTCAAGCGAAAATTCGGCGCGCAATACCGCCTTCTGTGCTCGCGAAAAATCGGCGGCGGCTTGTTCTGCCCGCTCTTGCGCGGCGCACCGGGCGTCTTTGCGCTGCGCAAGCGATCGGCCGGCATCGGCTTCATGGCTGCGCAATACGGATTGTCGCATCAACGCGTCCTGAAGCTTGGCGGCGGAGATAACGCCGCTCTTGCGCAATTCGTCGACGATAGGATTGCCTGCGGCCCGGCTTGCTGCCATGTCGAGCGCTTCGGAGGCTTTCGCTTCCCGCTCCCGCGCGTTTTCGGCGTCCGCCCGCGCCTCGGAGAGGCTGCGGGAAAGATTGTCCGCCCGCAGGCTGCGGATCTCCAGTAACTGCCTGAGAGACTTCAGCGCCTTCATATCAGCCGCTCAGGCACCGTTGTTCGTCGTCAGGATTTCCAGCTGGCCGCCCTTGATGACCTTGATGCTGTCGGCTTCCTGCCGGCTCAGCACGTCTTCGACGGCCTTGGTGAAGACGGAGGGGCCGCGCACCAGCACCAAGCCGCTGGCGGGATCTTCACGCAGTGCATCGTCCGGCAGTAGCGGGAACAGCGCGCGAATGGCGTTTTGCTCGGTCTTCCAGCTGCGGTCGCCGCGATCGAGGACAACGGTGGAGACCTCCTGCTTAGGCGCGATGATGATGCGGCTGCCGTCATAGGCGACGAAGAGATTGCTGGCATCGCCAAGCTTGACGAAGGCCTTGGCTCCGCTTTCTCGGACGGACCAGTGCTCGACCTTGCCGCTCAGCGTCCCGACTGTCGTGACCGGGATGCCAGACATGAAGGACAGCGTCTGGACGACATCGCCAAGCGGCAGGGAGACGACATCCAGGCGCACCTCCCGCTCGCCGGCGCCGGCTGATGGAGGAAAGGAGACCAGCAGTCCGATAGCGGCCATGTAAACAAAACGCGCAAACATCTGAGTTTACCTCACGATCCGGATGCCGCCCGACAACTAATGAACGAAGGAAATCAGGGGGCTGCGAAATCCAGTCTGTTAATAATTATCTGATCTACTGTTGCAGATCACCGGTCCGCTGGGAACAGGACGAATATCCATTTCGCGCAGTTGTTGTACATATCGCGAATTAATAACTTTTTAACATAAGCTATTGAATTCGATCCGGAATTCTGCAAGGTTTTGGCCGCCAAAACCATGCAAGGAGTTCAAGACATGGCTACCAGCACTAGTACTTCGACACTTGATTCGGGTATCGGCTCGGCGATTTCCGCCTTCAAGTCGGCCCAGAACGAAGCGACCGCGCAGAGCCTCCAGGTTGCAACTGAAATCACCAAGATCAACGGCGTCGCAAACGCCATCAAGAAGATCGGCCCAGGCTGATTGAAACAATGGCGAGACGGGTTCGCCCGTCTCGCTTCCCCGCTCTCGAAGACAATAAAAGCCGCTCGACGGACGGTTCGGGAACAAGATGGCTATGGATCTAGATCCCTCTTCGCCGACATTCAGAGGTAACGCCGGCAACGCTGCGTCAGGCCGCGGCGGACCGGTCTTGCGTATCACGCGCGCCGGGCGCAGCTCCATTCTGCCGTTGACGGCGGAGCGGCAGGTGGTCGGCGGCAGCGCCGATTGCGACCTGATCATCCTCGGCGCCAAACCGGAACCCGTCTTTGCCATTAGTCTGCAGCGCTCCCGCGGCTCCGACGCGGTGTCGTTGACCGCGCTGCGGGATGACGTGGTGATCGATGGTCATTCCATCCCGCGTGATCGAACGATGAGCCTTACAAAGAGGCAGACCATCTCCTTCGACGGCACGGCCTGCGAACTCGAAGGTCTCGGCGCCGGGCGCGGGCGGTTCGCGCCACGCCGGATTGCGGCTGCCGGCCTTCTCGGGCTGGCGGCGATGCTTTTGCTGGTCGGCCTTTACAACAGCGATGCGCCGGCTCACGAAGGCCCGCCCGTCAGGGTTTCCGCCGCACCCGAACCGGCGCCGTCATCGGCGGCGATCGCTGCCGAAATCCGCCAGGCCATTCGTATGGCTCAGATTCCCCAAGATCTGAGCATCGTCGCCACCGCCGACGAAATTCGCATCGGCGAAGGATCGCGGCCTCTCGGCCTGCCCGACAAGACCAAGATGCGTAGCATCATCGCCTCGATGAGCCGGCGCGGTTCCGTTTCCATCGTCGATCTCACCGCCCTCTCTTCCGGTCTCGACGGCTTCGTCGCCGCCGCCGGCTATACGCCCGTCAGGTTCATCATCGGCTCCGACGGCCGCCGCTACGAGGAAGGCGATGTCGTTGCGAGCGGCTGGCGGATCAAGGAGATCGGCAACGACCAGATGATCGTTTCCCGCGACAGTGAGGACGATACGGTCAATTTCGTCTCCGCCGGCAATGCCGAACCGAAGCTCGCCGAAATTTCCAGCAGCGAACAAGAATAGGCGATGGCGTCGGAAGCCGGATCATGAAGGTAAGGTCATCCGCCATCGCCATGCTTGCGCGGCGCACCGATATGCTGCTTGCGGTGTTTTGCGCCTCCGTCGTGACGATGATGGTGCTGCCGCTTCCGACAATCGTTCTGGACGTGCTGATCGCCTTCAATCTCTCCTTCGCTTTCGTGGTGCTGATCACCACGACCTATCTGAAGAGCGTGCTTGAAATCTCGACCTTTCCCGCGGTCATTCTGATCGGCACGCTGTTCCGCCTGGCCTTGACGATTTCCTCGACGCGGCTCGTGCTGGCGGATGCCGATGCCGGCGAGATCATCATGGCCTTCGGCGATTTCGTCGTTGCGGGAAATGTCGTCGTCGGGCTGATCATTTTCCTGATCGTGGCGCTGGTGCAGTTCATCGTGGTGACGAAGGGCGCCGAGCGCATCGCCGAGGTCGGCGCGCGTTTCACGCTCGATGCCATGCCGGGCAAGCAGCTCGCCATCGACAGCGACCTGCGCAACGGCCATATCACCACGGAAGCTGCGCAAAAGCGCCGGTCGCGTCTCGAACAGGAGAGCCAGTTCTTCGGCGCGATGGACGGCGCCATGCGCTTCGTCAAGGGCGATGCGGTCGCAGGATTGGTGATCGTCGCCGTCAATCTCATAGGCGGCCTGGCGATCGGTATCTTCCAGAAGGGGCTGAGCTTCGCCGAGGCTGCCCATCTCTATACGCTGCTGTCGATCGGCGACGGTCTGGTGTCGCAGATTCCGTCGATTCTGATGGCAGTCTCGGCCGGTATCGTCGTGACCCGCGTGTCCGATGACGGCAACGGCAGTCTCGGCAGCGATATCGGCCGCGAACTCTTCCGGGAGCCCCGCGCATTGGCGATTGCGGCGGCGCTGGCGATCTGCGCGGGCTTCGTCCCGGGATTTCCCACAGGCGTGCTCGCCGCGATCGGCCTGTGTCTGGCGGGCCTAGCCTTCATGGTGCATCGCCGGCGCGCGGGCCCGGCCGCAGCCGGATCGGCGAATGCCGTGGAAAGCGCCAATTCCTATCCGCTCGACAGGGCGAAATATGGCGATCCCGTCATCGCCACCGTCGCGCTGGAAACGCTAGCGCGGCTTGAGGCGATGCGGCTCGGCGAAATGCTGGACGGGCGGATTCGCCTGGCGGCGCGCGCCGCCGGCGTCTCCGTGACAGTGCCGACGTTCAACGCCGATCCCCGCATGGCCGAGGATCTGATCCATCTTCAGGTCGAAAATGTGCCCGCCGGCCTCGTCAACTGCGGTCCTGAACGGACGGCCGAACAGATTGCCGACGACATCGTGCGCATCGTCCGCCGCCATATCGGCGCCCTGTTCAGCGTCGACGACGCGGCACAATGGCTGGGGAGCCTCGAACCGCGTCTCGGCAAACTGGCGATCGACGTCGCCACCCAGGTGCCGCTGATGCTGACGGTCGCGGTCGTCAGGCGCCTGCTGGATTCCGGCGTGACGCTTTCCCAGCCGCGCGGACTGCTGGAAGTGATGCTGCAGGCCGGCACCGATCACGCGCCGGATGCCGTGGCCGAAATGGCGCGCGCCGCGCTGGTCAAGCAGATCGCCTTCGGGCTTCTCGACCGGCGCGGATTGCTGCCGGCGCTGGTGCTTCCGGCCGAATGGGACCACTTCATCCGGTCCTATGATGCCGCTGGAGCGACCGAGAAGATCGAGATAGCCGAAAGACTGCGCCTGCTGGCCGAGAAAGCCAGGCAGGCTCTCGAGGACACCAACGAGCGGGGTTACGATCCCGTCATCATCGTGCCGGGCGAATGGCGCCTGCTCACCCAGACGCTGATGATCCACCACAACTGCCGCATTCCGGTGCTGGCGGCGGCGGAGATCGACAGGGATATAACGATCGAAACCGTCGGAGAGATCGGGCAAATCCGGAACGCTGCCGGCTCCAAACAGAGGCCAGGCTCATAGAGCAGGTGAAGTAGACGAGACCAACTGGGGTGAATGCAATGTGTGGCGTAGATGGACAAAGGCCCATAGACTTCGACAGAACCTCCCGTTTCGACCTTGAGTCCGGTTGCCTTGGCGGCAGCAATAGGGCCGACACGGGATTTCACCGCCATCCGAACCCGCAAGGTTTCGCCCTTCGAAGATTTCTCCGGCAACCCGCCGATGCTGACTTCCTATGTGCCGAAGTCGCGGGAAACGTCGGAAAACGGCACTGAGTCCGATCCCAAGGATGTGCTGCGCAAGCACATCAACTGGCAGTCAGACTCCAAGAAGGTGGATCCATCCGACGAGAAACAGGCCACGACGGAAAAGCCGCACCTCTCGAAAGAGGGCAGCGTCATCGTGGTCAATGAGCCGATCGTCGTGGATGGAGGCGTGTTCGACGGCAAGGGGGCGACCTATACGGCCTCGTCCAAGCTCGGCGATGGCGGCCAGTCCGAAACCCAATCGCCGCTGTTCATTTTCAAGAACGGCGCGACGCTCAAGAATGTCAATCTCGGCGAGAATGGCACCGACGGCATTCACGTCTATGGCGGCCCGACGCTCGAAAACGTCAATTGGCAGAATGTCGGCGAGGATGCGCTGACGGTAAAAAGCGCCGGCGACGTCACCATCGATGGCGGGGCGTTCTCCAACGGCAGCAACGTCTTCCGCACCGACAGCTCGCTTGCCGGCGCGACGTTCCTGTCCGAGATCACGCTGGACGATGTGAAGAATTGTACGCGTGTGGGTGACAATCAATCGGGCGTTTGAGACGCCCGACGACTGGAATCGCAAATTGAGACCAAGCGGGCGCCTTAGGCTCCCGCTTTTTCATTGCCGGCCAGGCCCTTGTCTGCGCGGCGAGCTGCTACGCATTTCCGCGCCGATCTGCCGGCGCGCCGATTTCAGCTTCGGGTCGCCCTGAGTATCCTTGTATTCGCGCCGCGCCTCCGTCCTGGTCATCCGGTGTTCGTGCCTGAACAGCGCGCGCGAAATGCGAATATCGAAAAACGCCGCCGCTACCATGATGCCGGCGGCAATGACGAGGATCGAGCCGAGGAGATGGGCTGCCGCGGAGAGCGTGCATGCTTCTCTGCAAAGAGGCGACCAGAAGATGCTGTTGAGAAAATAGAGGATCGCACCGCCGCCGGCCGCCGCGAGCAGGACAAACTTGACGAGCCCCTTGACGAACTCAGCGATGCTCGCGAGCGAAAAAAGCCTCTTGATGCCCTCGAACGGATTGAGCCGGTTAAAATCGAAGCTCATATGTTTGAACGATACGGGAAACCCCTGCCCGTCGAGGATCGCGACCAGGATGGTTGCGGCAAGACCCATGGCAAGCGGCAGCCAG
The DNA here is from genome assembly GCF_002531755.2 of Rhizobium acidisoli. Lineage (NCBI taxonomy): Bacteria > Pseudomonadati > Pseudomonadota > Alphaproteobacteria > Hyphomicrobiales > Rhizobiaceae > Rhizobium > Rhizobium acidisoli. The sequence goes on from NZ_CP034999.1 coordinate 93,442, forward strand.
ATGAGATCGAGCAGCGCCACGCCGGTTTCGCTCAAGCCGACAGTGACGGCGTCGAAGGGGTCGGCCCGCGCGGCGGAGTGTAGGCCGGCATCGAAACTGCGGGTGAAATCCTCGAGGATATCAGGCAAGCCCCAGGTGACGTAGACGGCGATGGCCAGGACGGAGATCGCAACCGGGATTTCCTTCGAGCGGGGAACCTGGCCCTCGCGCCGAAGACGATCGAGCTTCACCCGGCTCGGCGGCATGGTTTTTTCCTCGGTATCGTCATTTTTGGCCATCGGTCACCTCCAGCATGGCTTTGACCTCGTTGAATCCATCGATCCAGAGATCGTGGAAATAGCTGGAGATGAAGGCCGTGTAGATCACGAGGATGACCATGACCGCGAAGTTCTTGATGGCCGGCAGGCTGTCGTTCAGCGGGAATTGTTTGGACGAGCGGCCGACGAAGGCCAGCGATAATTCAAGCGCGCAGGTGACGATCATGAACGGGGCGGCGAGTAACCCGGCCGCTTTGAACAGCCGGCCGAAAACACCTGATATCATGTCGAGCGGATCGTCGGGGATAGTGGGCATGAGCTTGAAGAGCGGCCAGAGCTCGAACGACTTGTAGAAGATCGCGACCAGATCGATGATACCGCCGGCGCTGACGAAAATCACCAGGGCGATCGACATCATCAGCGAGCCGAGCGGCGCGGTTTCCAGCGCGTTGATCTGGTCGAAGAGATTGGCGGCATTGGCGCCGCGATAGACATCGGTCATATCGCCCGCCGCCTGGGCCGCCCAGAAGGGAATGCCGAGCCCCATGCCGATCAGCGCCCCGAAGCAAAGCTCCTTCATCGAAAGGGCGGCCAGATCGAACCAGGACGTATCTCCGAGAGCCAGCACCGAATAGGCGAAGGCGACGGAGGGCGCCGAAAGGCCGATTGCCAGGCCGAAACGCAGAATGCCGACGATGCTGAACAGCGAGAAGATCGGGAAGATCAGCAGGATCCCGAGCGCACGGGCGGCGCCGAGCATGGCTGCGGCCGGTGCCGCGACCTCGATGCCGACGAGCGGAAGATGATCCGGCCCCATCCGCCTTGCCTCACTGAACCATGGTCGGGAAGTCGTTGAGGATATGAACGGAATGTTCGATCAGCGGCGTTGCCAGCACCCGACCGAACAGCAGCAGGGTGATGGAGATCACGAAAATCTTGACGATCTGCGCGATGGTCTGCTCCTGGATCTGCGTTGCCGCCTGGAAAATGGCGATGATCAGCCCGAGAAGCGCGGCCAGGCCCAGAATGGGGCCGGCCAAGGCGAAGGTCGCCATGACGGACATGCCGATTTCGGCTGCGACCTGGTCTTCACCCATGACGGCAGGCCTTTCGCGTGGGCGCGGCAGACACCCGATCCAGGGCTTTCGTGAAGGGGCGATGCTCACTGCGCATAGGACAGCACGAGACCTTCCAGCAATCGCCGCCAGCCGTCGATCGAGACGAACAGCAGCAGCTTCAGCGGTGTCGACACCACGGTCGGGGACATCATCTGCATGCCGAGCGCCACCAGAATGGCGGAAACGGCAAAGTCGATCATCAGAAAGGGCAGATAGATCAGAAATCCGATTTCGAAGGCCCGCGTCAGTTCCGAAACGAGGAAGCTCGGCGTCAGCACGGTGATGTCATCGGAGGCAATGGGGGTTGTCGGCGCGTTTGCCCAGATCTTCTGCGACGCTTGGACGAAAAAGTCGCGCACCTCGGCGTCGGAAAATTTCAGCATGAAATCCTTCAGCGGTGCCGCCACCTTGATCATGCCGTCCACCATGCCACTGACCGTGCCGAAATCGCCGCTATGGGCGAGCAGCAATTGCCAGCTGTTTTGCAGCACCGGGTTCATCACGAAGGCCGAGAGCACGATGGTAATCGCAAAGACCAGGAGATTCGGCGGCGTCTGTTGGATGCCGACCGCATTACGCACAATCAGCAGGACGACCGAAATCTTGGTGAAGGAGGTCGCGATCACGGCAATAACCGGCAGCATCGAGATCGCCGCCATCGCCACGAGGCTCTGGGCAAGAGGAAAGCTCTGTTCCATCAGTCGTGCAGCGCCGTGACGCGAACGGCGCTCAATCCATCCACGGAGATGATTTCGCCCCGTCCGATAACGCGGCCTTGGGCGATGATATCGACGGCGTCCGACAATGGCCTGTCGAGGTTGAACACATAACCCTCGCCGATCATTTCGAGTGTACGCAGCGGCAACTCCAGCCGTCCCGCATCGAAGACCAGCTTGATCGGGATGCTGTCGACAGGCGACGAACGCGGCTCGCCCTGCAATTCCTGATCGACGGTTTCATTTGTCATGAAATGCCTCATTGGTCCGGTTGGCGTCGACAGGAGTGGTCCGGTGAGGACCGCGCCTTTGTCCGATCGCATGCAGATTGCAAGGTAACGTTCACCCGTGATCGCGACCACGGTCTCCGGTGCCCCGCCATCGATGACGATGCCGTCCCCCAACCGCAGGGATTTGATTTCACTGACCGACAGCACGGCATAACCGCGCCGGATGCTGACCGCCGTCGTCAGGACATTGAGCGTGCGGCGCGGCAGGCGGCTTGCCCAGCCGACCAGGCCGGCAAGGGCGGTTTCATCGAAGCGGCCGCTCAAGGGCAGGCTCATGCCGTTCCAGCCGATGTCGAAGCCGAAATTGCCGCTGACATCCGGCTGCGTCTCGGCGCCGATCTGCAGCAGCGACAGGCTCATGCTGATCCTATTCTCGATTGCCTCGAAAGCCTCGGCGAACAGGTGTTCGACCACGGCCGCCTTTTCAGACGGCGACAGTTTTTCCCATAGGAGCAGCGGTTCCAGTCTTTCCGCCAGCAGTCGCAATGCGCCGGCCGACGCAATCAGCATCTGCTCCCGTTCACCGACGCGGCAGAGAATGCCGACCGGATCGGTGGTCCGCGCGGCTGCTATATCGGGGGCCAGCGGGCGAACGGAAAGCGTCTGCTCCCGGACCGGAATTTGCCAGGCGGCGCGCATCATCGTGCCCGAACGGGAAAAGAAGTTCCCGGCCATCGATGCGTGGGGCCATGCGGGCGCGGCGACATTCATCGGACAAGCTCATCGAGGGCTTCGACGATCGCGCCGAACGGCTGCGGCTTGCCCTGGCCGTCAAACAGGAAGCGCTGGATGAGGCCGTGTTTGGCGACGGCCTCGTCAACGGCGGCATCGCGCCCCTGGCGATATTCGCCGACGCGGATCAGCAGTTCCACTTCGTCATAGAGGGCAAGCAGGGCGCGCAGCCTGTCGGCTGCCTGGCGATGGCTCTCGCTCACCACCGCGCTCATCGTCCGGCTTCTGCTGGCCAGAACATCGATCGCCGGAAAATTGCCCGCCCTGGCAATCTTGTCGGAGAGCACGATATGGCCGTCCAGCAGCGACCTGGTTTCTTCGGCAATCGGATCGTCCTGCTCTTCGCCTTCGACGAGGACCGTATAGAAAGCCGTCATCGTGCCGTTTGCGCTGTTGCCGGCGCGCTCGAAGATCTGCGGCAAGACGGCGAAAACGGAAGGCGGAAAGCCGCGCCGCACCGGCGGTTCGCCGGCAGCAAGCCCGACTTCGCGCAAGGCGCGGGCCATGCGGGTGACGCTGTCGATGACGAGCAGCACATGTTTTCCCTGCTCGCGAAAATATTCGGCGATCGCCGTTGCTGTCATCACCGCCTTGAACCGCTCCAGCGCCGGGCGATCGGATGTGGCGACAACCAGCGCCACATTCGACGGAACGCCTTCCGGCATGTTGCCGGCAACGAATTCGCCGACCTCGCGTCCGCGTTCGCCCACCAGGGCGCAGACGATCACATCGGCCTTGCTGTTGGCGACGATCTGGGACACCAGCGTCGACTTGCCGGCGCCGGGCGCGCCGAAAATACCGATGCGTTGGCCCTGGCCGCAGGTCAGCAATCCGTCCAGGGCAGCAATTCCCGAGGTAAACGGCTGGCGGATGGGGCGGCGCGACAGAGGATCGACCGGCTGGCCATAGAGCGGCTGCAGGAAGCGCGCGTCCTCGCCGCCGGGATTGGCGGAGGGACGCAGGACATTACCGTGTGCGTCGACGATCGCGCCGAGTATGAAACTGCCGACGGAGACCGCCGGTTCCCGGCCGGTCGGGACGATTTCCGTGCGCTGGGAGATGCCGCGGGTTTCGCCGTGAAGCGAGAGAAGCGCCGTCTCGCCGTCGATGCCGACGACATCGGCAAGGCCGATGCGACCCCTGCCCGGCTCATGCAGTTCACAAAGCTCGCCGATCCTGACCGAGGGGATGAGCGCCCGCACCAGCAGGCCCGACACACTCTTTACGCGGCCGCTCTGCCGCCGCACGTCCGTTTGTTCGAGTGTCCGCTCCATCCGAAGCAACGCGTCAACCATGGACGAGGGCCTCGGTCACGGTGGCGAGCTGTTCTTTCAAGCCGATCTGGCTTCGTCCCGCCAACGTCTCCAAAGTAATCTCGCCGGCAGACATCAGCGGATCCATTTCGATGGTGATGCGATGATCGATGTCCGCAATTGCCCGGGCGATCATGGCGGCATCGTCGGGGGCGACATGCAGGACGATCTCCTGCGCCTCAGCGGTCTGGGATATGGCGTGGCGGACTAATCGCCTCGTGCGTTCGTCGGCCTCCATCGATCCGAGGATCAGTCCGACCGATTTCAGAACCACCGCCTCGACCCAGCTGTCGAGATTGGCAATTTCCTGTTCGGCTTTTCCGAGCGAGGCGGCAAGCCGTGCGGCGGCATCGCGAACGCCCTGTTCGAACCCGTCGCGATAGCCGTTTTGGGCGGCCTGCTCGCTAGCGGCTGCAAGTGTGGCCTGAGATTGGGCGGCGTCCCGGTGGGCAGCCTCCAGGATTTGCGCCGCCTCTGTGATCTGGCCGAAACTCTCCGCCGGAATGATGCGGTCGTGGCGTGCAAATCCCGAGCTCATCGTCCGGCGCGTTCCTTTAAGGCGGCGACCTCGTCGACGGCTGCCGCCGCCAGGGCGAGCGCCGGGCCCTTTAAGAGGGAAGCCGAGCCGTTTTCAGCCATGTCGCGCCAGCCCGCCGCCCGCCAAGCCGCGGAGATCCGGTATTCGTCTGCGAGAAGTGCCAGCATCGACCAGCCATCGGCCTCGATGACCTGCCTTGCCTGCTCGCTCAACAGATCGAGCGGCGGCGTTGCCGCGGAAAGATTGATGTGGCCGAGAGCGAATGCGACCGCTTCGTCGCCGTAGGCGGCCCTGAGCCTCATAAGGGTCGGGCGATCGACCGCGGGGCAGAAGGCTGCGAGATGATAGGCGAGGCCCGCCCGGAGCGCGGCCGTTGCGCGTCCGTCCGTGGCCATGGAAGTCAGGCGGCGGGCGCCGTCGGCAAACGTGGCGGGATCGCCATGGGCTTCCGCTATCTCAGTGAAAAGCCGCCAATGCAGCCGCGGCGACAGGGTGGATCCATCGGCAAGGAGCGGCGCGATCCCATCCCATCGGGCGGCCGCCAGCATATCCGCGGAAAGCAGCGCTGCCTTGCGGATCCTCGCCGCATTCGAGATCGCCTCGCCGTCCGCACGCGGCGTGCGCATGCTCAGCGCTCCTTCCGCTGCGGAAACAGCAGCAGCAGGCATGCCCCGATGGCGAGGATGATGGCGCCGATCACGACAAGATTGGGGCCTTTGAAAGCCGAGAGAGCGCTTTGCACCATCGAGAATGGCGCTGCAGCGGGTGCCGGCGTCACCGGGGCGGGCGCTGCCGCCGGAGCCGCCGGCGCACCGACCTCCGACCAGGGACTGACCACCACCGAAACATCTTCGTAAGAGAGATCACGGATGCTGTTGACCAGAACGGATCGGCTCTTCATGTCGATCTCGTTGAGATTGGCGCCGGGGCGATATTGCAGCACGGCGGCTGCCCTCGCCTTCTCCTTGATGAGCCCGCGGCCGTTCTCCTCCGGCAGCACCACATGCACGCGCGCCGTTGCCACGCCGTCAAGCCCCGAAAGCGTTTCGGCAAGCTGCTGCTCGATGGCGTAGCTCATCCGGGCTTTCTGTTCGTAAGGCGTCACGAGGAAGCCGTTGCCGGGAAAGAGTTCGGCGACATTTCCGAACGACTGACGCGGCAGCCCGGCGCCCGCCAGCAACTCGATCGCCCGGGCATGATCGGCTGAGTCAGCGGCGATCGCATAGGTCCCGCCCTTTTCGCTCTTCATGGTGACGGAAATGCCGGCGCGTTCGAGCAGCACCTGGGCATCCAGCGCATCGCGCTGATCGAGCCCCGTGAGCACGTCCTGGCTGCAGGCGGCGAGGAACAGGCAGAGGGCAAGCATTGCGGCCTTCGGAAGGACTTTGCGCGCGGGCGAAGAGATCGATGATCTCGAAAGGGCCGATGTGATCATGATGTTCACTGGCCCTGCGTCAGCCGTTTGGATGACGACATCACCGACTGGGTGAGCGACGACAGCAGCGTCGTGCCGGTTGCGAATTGCTGTGATTTCTCCAGCCGGTCGATTGATGTCGTGATGTCTTCGATCTTCGGGCCGCTCTGATCCTTGTCCGCGGCAAATCGCACCAGCGGCGTCTCCGGCTGGCCGTTTCCTGCCCCCGGCATGAAGAAAGCCGACAGCCGGTCGAGAATGCTGGAGGGCGTGGGATTGCCTTCCGGTGAATAGGAGGGCAGGACGGCGTCGGACTCAGGCGCGATCTTGCGGCCCTGGGTATTGGGAATGGAGGTGAGTTCGGTTGGCCGAATGCCAGCGAAATCCGCCGGCTGCAGCCCGATCCGCTCCGCCACGATCTCCGAGGTCTTCAGGACATTGCCCGTCGATACGCCATCGAAGGGCGGCGTGAAGGCGCGGCCGGAAAGTACTTCTCCACTCATTGCAATTCCTCAACTCGGTACATGTCAACTGCAAACGATGAACAGGAACGCTACTCGTCGCTGCCTTCGTCGATCGCCTCCTTGGCGAAATTGAAAAGCGAATTGTTCAGCATCAGGGTGTTGGAAATCATGCCCGGCAGAAATGCGTCCACAGCAGCGGAGAGAACCTCGCTCTCGCTGTTCGGATCGACCTTCTTCGTCGTGCTGCCGGTGGTGCTTGTGGAACCCGTCTTATCAGTCGTCAGCTCCACCGAGACAGGGTTTGCAGGCGCTAAGTTCAGGTCGGAATTCACCGCATCTACGGCCATATGAGCACTTCCATCAAGGAATTATCAAAATGAATGCATGATTTGATATGGATAAAAAAACGGCTGGTCAATTGTTTAAACTTAACCGATGGTTAATTTCCAAAACGTACAGTCGGCTATGATAAATTTAGCGATCTTTATATTAAAATGGGACGTTTTATCCATAAAACGCAGCAGATATCCAGATTGCGCAATGAAATTTATACTTAAATTTGTTCGAATGTTCACAGGCCCGACCGCCTCTACGCCAACGGGCCTGTGAACACTCAAATATTTGGTGTTGCGAAAGCGTCCCGGATCAGCCCACCGCCGTACCGCGGCGCTTCTCGACATCGGCGGTGATCGCGTCCCAGTTCTCAGGCGTAAGCTCGCGCTGTTCCGGGTCGCGGGGCGCGGGGGTGACGCCGCCCTTGGCGCCGACGATCGGCCCGGTCTTGGCGTAGATGCCGACCGTGTCGTTGACCGTGCGCTTGAGCATGTCGTTCATCATGTCGGTCTGCTTGTGGAAGGCCTTTTCCTGCTTGATGCTCTGGTAGATGGTAAAGCCTGACCAGGCCGCCCAGGACACCGCGCAAGCAACGGCAAAACCGAGCGAGAAGGCGCCGGAGACCAGGGCAACCGTTGCACCCGTGCGCCCGAGGAAGGTGGAGTTCACCAGCATGTTGGCAACGCCTGCAATGCCTTCGATCGCGCCGACCGTGTCCGCTACCGTTCCGATACCCATGAAAATGAGATCGACCGGGTCGCCCTTGCCGCTCGTGAGCCCTTGCAGGAACTGGTAATATTCCACCGGCAGCCAGGCGACCCCGGCAACGGCGCCGACCGTCGTCCCGGTATTCTTGAAAAAGGCGGAGAGCACGCTGCGTTGCGCCCGCGCCAGTTCGTCGGAGACGCCGACGAGCGAGCCGATCCCATCCAGCAGCGAAAAATTCGAGGCTTTGATCGCCGAGCCGAGCGCACTGCCCATATGCGCCAGCGCACCAAGGGCGTGCAGAACGACGATGCCGATGCTGTCCCAGGTCGGGCTCGTCACGTTGAGGCCGGCATAGATGGACCGGGAGGCTGTGAGCACCGACATCACGCCGGAAGAGAGCGCCGCCTTGTATTTGACAGGATCGACCCCCGCTGGCACTGCCGTCGCAGTCTTGTCGATCAGCTTGGCAAGGTCGGCCTTGATGGTTTCGACGCTGCCGCCCGGGCGCATCGTCGCCCAAAGCGCGGTGAAGATCGTCGTGAAATTGGTCTTGTATTGCGCCATGGCCTCGGCATTGCCCTTGAACAGTGTTTCCGCCAGCGCATCAAGGCTCGGAGCGATGATCTTCTTGATCGCCTCTTCGGCGGTCTTGCCGTCGACGATGATCGGATCGATCACATCCGTGCCGGGCATCAGCGTCTTCATCAGCCCCGACATGAAAAGTCCCATGTCCTTCAGGCTGGATGTCAGATATTCGCTGTCGATATAAGGCAGATCGAGACTTTGGATGGTCTTGCTCCAGCCATTATCCTTGGTGGCGAACATGCGCTCGGCGATCCAGGCGTCGCCGCCGCTGCCGGCGAAGAAGCGTCCGTCGCCTGAGCCGTTGGCGGCAATGCCCTTGCCGGCAAGCCCGGTGCCGATCATGATCGCCGCCATGACGTCGTTGAACGAATAGCTGGCGAGATTGCTGGAGGGCAGCGGCGAGACGCTCTTGTCCCACTCAGCATTGGCCGACATCTTCGAGACAAGGCTGGCGCCCATGACGAGCCCTTCGAGCGCGGTCTGCACCGCATGGCGGTAGCCCCAGACCTCCTTGCCACCGGGGGCGGCCAGCTGCGAGGTGATGCGCTCCAGATTGCCGGCAAGATCGCCGACTCCGATTTCTCCGGCCCCGATCTTGTCGAGCAGCGGGCCGAGAAGCGCCTTCACATCGGCCTTGAACTGATCGCGCACCTCGGGGCTGTCTCCCCGTGAAACTGGCTGGCCATCGCCTGGATGGTCGGGTTGAACAGGTGGGTGATGTTGTTGGGCACGGTGCTGCCGAATTCGGAAGCGGCAACCTTCTTCAAACCGTCGAGGTCGATCTTGAGATCGGGGAACAGACTGCCGCCGAGCCCGAGCGACTGGTCGAAATCCACAACCGGCAGGATGGAGCCGAGCCCCCTCAGCTCCCGCTCGGTCTTGTTGCCGGCCAGTCCCATGCGAATCAGGCCATCGAGCGCCGTCGTCGGATCGGAGATCGTCGGCAGCACGTTCTTGTCGAAGAATTCGGCATAGGTCTTGTCGGCAATCGCCGAGCGCTGCTTTACGAAATCGTCGGGAAGCACCATGGAATAGAAGCCGAGGGCGGCATTATATTCCTTGAGAATGGTGGTGACGTCCTTGCCGGATTTCAGGCCGTCATTCAGCAGGCCGCCATTGACGATGTCGCGCTCAAAGGCATCCTCGACCTTCGTACGCAGGTCCTTCATCTTCTCGTCACGGGTGATCGTGTCGTTGATGATCTCGAAAGCGTCCTTGTTGGTATCGGCCGGCGCGACGCGATAACCGGAGAAGATCAGCTTGAAGGCCTTCAGCGCCTTCTCCGTCATCTGTGAGTTGACGTCGGCGTCCGAGCCCAGGATGGCGATCGACTTGTCGAGATCCTTCAGGATCTCCTGGTCGTTGTAGATGCCGCGCTGGTTGTCGCCGAGGCTGTCCTTGTATTTGCCGAAGGTCGCCTTAGTCTGAAGCAGATCGAGATACATGATCAGTTTCTGCTCGGCGGTGTAATTCTGAGGGTTTTTGACGACGTCGATGCTCTCGAAGGACTTGTCCTTGTCCTTCAGCCCTTCCATGAAGCCCTGATTGATCTCGCTCATGAAATCGGAATTGAACAGGAGATCGATGACCGGCTGGATCGGTGCGGTAGGGCTGGAATCGCCATTCGACGTGGCGGCCTGCGAAACGAACTTCGGGCTACTCGTCTGCGCCGATGTGGAGGAGAGAATCGTCAGGCCTGCCGTCGTCGTCCCGTCAGAGGTAAAAGGCGATGCCTTCTTGACCGTGGTGCTCGCGGTCTTGCCCTGGCTTGTCGAATTTTCGGACTTCGGATCGGAATTGGCGTTTAGCCGGAGAAATGAAACCGTATCGATATCCGAAGATGCTGGTGCGATCGATGACATGCGTTCCCTTTGATTTTCTTGTCCGCTTTTCGCGGATGAGGTCGTTTACCTTACGTTAGGCATAAGATCGACCTTTGCGCGATAATTCAAGCCCGATCGCGACATCGCGGTTGCATAAATGCAGCGACCTCGCGCGGGGAGATCAAAATCACATTTTTACCGAGGGCTCGCAGGGCATTTCCCAGGCTTTTCCGGGGTGGCGGTCATCGTTGCCGCCGACTATGCCTTTACCAGATGAATGACGGATCCGGCCTGAATTCGAGATCCACGGACTCGCCGGTGTAGCGCTCAAGCTTCTCGTTCAGTTGCTTTTCCATCTTGTCGAGCTTCTTCACGCCATTTGCCATATCCCACAGGCCAAGTGCTAGCCCGACGGCCGAGGCAACGAGGCCGGTGACCAGTCCGGCCGCCGCAAGGCCGGCTTTGGCGGCGTTGCTGAAGATGGTCACCACTTCCGGCGCCACCGTTTCGAGTCCGGAAAAGGCGCGGGACATGACATTGGTCAGATAAAGCATCGCTTCGGAGAAACCGATAAGCGCGTTGCCGGTACCGGCAATGCCGCCGATGATTTCGAGCGCGCCCTTGGCGCGGTCGCCGTCCTTCATCGACCGCGACGCCGAATAGAAGCCGAGGCCGGCCATGGCGAGGCCGCCTGCTGCACCGAGGATCTTGCCCGCCGCTTCCATCGTCTTCGGCGAGAAGCTCATGGAGATCCCCTTGCCCCAGCTGCCCGGCTGACTACCGAAGGCGCTGAACGGCTTGCCGGCAACGTCGAGGTTCTTGCCGAGACCCTCCATCGTCATGCCGACGATCTGCGTCGCCGAGCCGACCGCAGCGGCGATATCGGCCGGCGTCCACTTGCCGCCCACACCGAGGCCGCGCGCCACCAGCACGCTCGACATGCTGAGCATCTGGACCGCATGGACGAGGCCGGCCTTGTACACTTCGACATCGATGCCAGCAGGCGTGCGGGTCTGGCGCGGCAGGTCGAGCGAATCCTTGAAGGAGGCGACCGCGGCGTCGAGCTTCATGCCGCCGCGCACCATGCGCAGAACGCCGTCGACGTCGCGTGCTATGTCCTGCGCCAGATTCTGTTTCAGCGTTTCGCCGCCATCTGCCGGGCCGTTTTTGCTGATGAAATCCTCGGCGAAGGTGTTTGCCAACTGGCTGATGGCGTCATTCGTTGCGCCGGGCACAAATGTGTCATCCGGACCCGACAGCAACTGCTCGAGATCGACACCCTGGCCGTCGCCGATATAATGTTCCTTGATGATGTTTGAGAAGGTGACGTTCGCGGCGTCGAGATGCGCGTCGATATAATCCTGGGGCAGGAGATCGACGAGCGTGTTGAGTTCGGAATAATAATCCTCCAGGGCATCTTCGAAGCTCTTGCCGTCGCTCAGCGCCCGGTCGATCGCCTTGCCGCCGCCGATATCGATCAGATAGGCGTCTTCGATGTTGGTGAGCAGATCGGAATTCTCCGGTTGCTGCAGATATTCCTTCATGCCGCTTGCGAAGATATCTGAGAGATGCTGCTGCGTCGCGGGATCAGCCGTCAGCTTTTCGATCCGCGCGTCGAGGTCCTTGCCGACGCGCTCGCCATCGGGCACGCTGTCGCCGTACTGGTTCATATAGCCGTTGAACTGCTGTTTGATCTCGATGAGATCGTAGAGCAGCGTTGCCTTCTGTTCCGGCGCCAGCTGGTCGAGGTGGTCCATATTGTGGGGCGCTACGAAATCCCGGTTCACGTCCTTCACGGCGTCGCCGAGAATGCCGTATTTGAGTTCGTCGAGCTTCTTCAGCGTCGGCTCATAGGCGGTCGACGGAGCGTAACCGCGCAGCACCTTGCTTTCCAGGATGTCGTCCTCGTCGATCGGGCGCTCCACGACCGGCTCGATGGCATCCGAACCCGACATGACAAGGTCCATCTTCTTGAGGCTGGATGTCAGATAGTCGCTGTCGATATAAGGCAGATCGAGACTTTGGATGGTCTTGCTCCAGCCATTATCCTTGGTGGCGAACATGCGCTCGGCGATCCAGGCGTCGCCGCCGCTGCCGGCGAAGAAGCGTCCGTCGCCTGAGCCGTTGGCGGCAATGCCCTTGCCGGCCAGCCCGGTGCCGATCATGATCGCCGCCATGACGTCGTTGAACGAATAGCTGGCGAGATTGCTGGAGGGCAGCGGCGAGAAACCGTCGAGGTCGATCTTGAGATCGGTGCCCGGGTCGGTTTCGGGCGTGCTCGCCTTTGCATCGACCAGGATCGCGGCGCCGCCGCGTTTGCTCGGCGTAAACCCGACGAAGCCCCGCGCAGCAGAGATGTCGAGAGCCTGCCCGTTGCCGCTCGGCGCGATCTTGCGTATTTCGCTGGCGTCGATGGTTTTTGCCGATGCAGAACGGCCGGTCACGTCTTTCTGGCCGAGGTCCACGACCAGGGTTTCGACCTCTTTCGATCCGCTGCCAACACGTTCCAACATGATTTCGTCACTCCTGATCGACGGCCGCACCCTGAGCGGAGGCCCCGAAAGCCTCGTTAGGTCAGAAGTTTTTCAGTGATGTGACAAATGGGACTATTCGGAGCGGCATACCCAACTCATCCCTCGCCTTGATGGGAATCGAACCGTTGAACCGTGATTTGGCAAAATGAGATCTTGATAGAACAGCTTGTGTCGAGATTATATGATTCTCTAGTTTCGACATGTGGGGTCGTCATCCAACCTTTGTTTCATCATGTCATAACAGCGGTGGCAATCACCTCAGTGAAAGCCGAAAGCTGGTCAGGGTTTCCCGTAGGTTTCTCGCAAAATGTATGCGTTATCTCGAGCTAATGCCATTCCGCTTTTCCCGCGATTTTAGACATTATTTGGGGCGGTGCCAGCGAGAGATTGGTCAGGCGCCTTTGCTTCGGCTGGAAATCTGGTCTTGATCAATTCGGAAACCCCTCGATCATCACCATCTACCAAATCGCCCAAGCACTTAGTGTGAGGTACATCGAGCTCTTTGCTCCAGACGATCAACCCTAAGGGCGATGTCCACAGATTTGACAGGACCAATTGCTTTAGGCTAAGTGTCCTCAGTCCTAGGACAGAGGACACTATTATGAAGCGCCAAGATATCGTCGTCCTGCTGAAGCTGGTAAGCCTGCAAGATCAGGAACTCACCAAGGGCGTCGATCGGTTGCGATCGGAATCCGTGGGGGGAGATCCATATTCCGTTCGGAACCTAGAAGCGCAACTCGGTATCAGCAAGACCGAAATAGCGCAGTCGATCAAGCGCAGCGTCGCGTCAGGCATTGCGCGAAAAGACAATAGCAAGAATGAGCCTAGGCCAAGCCGAAGGAACCTGTTCGGCTTTATTACCACCGGACTAAAGTTCGTCTTCCCCGCCCAAGTTGGGCCGATGCAGCGCGGTGTCCCGACCACATTCGCCGCACCTATGCTCACGGAACTCCTGATCAGCGGAGGGACGTACAACTACGTTTGGCCTTATGGCAACGGAAGGGAGATGGGGCAGGCGGTAGAGCCGCTCTTCAGAACCGTGCCGGACGCGGCCCTGAAAGACGATGCACTCTATGAGTACCTCGCGTTGGTTGATGCGATCAGGCTCGGGAACCAGCGGGAAGTTGGTCTCGCGGCTGACCACCTCAAGTCAAGGATAATGAGCAAATGACAGCGATCCGCGCTCAACTGCTGGAAATGATGAAAGCCGTTGCCTTGGCCCTCGGCGAAGACCTGCGTTTGCGTCTGGTCTTCGTCGGCGGATGCACGACCGCGCTATTCATCACTGATCCGGTCACGCTCGAGGATGTGCGCGTACAGACGACATCGACCTGATCGTTGACCTGGCGGGCCGTCCCGCCTGGGCCCAGCTCCAGGGAGAGCTTCGACACCGGGGCTTCATGGAGGCTGCTGACGAGGAGGTGGTCTGCCGCATGCGTCTCGGCAAGCTTACGGTCGACTTCATGCCCGATGATCCGGCTATCCTCGGATTCGGAAATCGATGGTACGAGCGGAATCGAGACGGCGCAGCACTACCAGCTCTCGGAAGACCTCACGATCCGGATTCTGACGCCGCCAATGTTTCTTGCAACGAAGCTCGAGGCCTATGCCGGAAGGGGAAACGGCGACTTGATCATGAGCCGTGACGCGGAAGACATCCTCCTTATTGTCGACGGCAGGGAGGAGCTCCTTGCCGAGGTCACGGCGGCCGACAACGACGTTCGAGATTTCATCGCCGGACAGTTTCGTGCGCTTCTCGATCAAGGTGACTTCGACGATTTAATCGATGGCAATATCCGCGGGCCCGCCGGTCGTGTAGAAATCGTCCGGGACAGGTTTGTCTCGATAAGCCATTGTGCGGATGGCCCGGCACAATGAAGCTCGAAGCCCGATGGTTGAGTCAAAAAGGAACGCGCACCGACGACAATCGCGATCATGCGGGGATCGCGGAAAGACATGGCGAATTCCTTGCTATCCTGGCTGATGGCGCCACGCACGGCTCGAACAACGGGGGATATGCACGGGCAATCGTCGAAGCTGTCGTCGACTGGTTTGCCGGAACCGACGATGCGTGGGGCCACGAGCTCACGCAAGCCAAGCTTCGGGAGATTCATCAAGCCCTTCGCAAATCGTTTCCAAGGGGTTCCGCCAGCATTGTCCTCTTTCACGTAATGGACACAGGCTCCTTGACGGTCCTCCACTCAGGAGACTGCCTGCTTGGCAGGCACGACGGCCAGGTACACTGGCAAGTCACGCCCCATACCCTTGCAAACGCCCTGGCGGACATGCCTCTCGATTCCATCGCAAAATCGCCCACGAGGCACCTTCTCACCCAGAGTTTTCGTTCCAGGGAGTTCATGGCCCCAGACGTCCTCGCAGAAGAAAAGGCCAGCGGCACGCTTCTTCTTGCCACCGATGGCTTTTGGGCGGAATTGACAGAACGCGAGCAGGAAGCCTTCCTTGGCGGCGGCCAGTCAGCTGCTCCAGAGAGAGATGATCGCAGCGTGCTACGATTATGGCTTTCTACCGAGGGGCCGTCCGAAATCTTGCTGGACAATGGTGGATCGGCCAATTTTTACGTGCGGACTCAAGCGCCCCAGAAATAACCAAGGAGCAGTAAGCCATGGAAGACGGGATATTTGTGGGCGACACGCGGCCGAATTTTTCAGACCTCTTCTTGGCTACGAAGCAAGGATCCAAGCGATCTTCGATAGAATTGTCGCAGCGTCCAGCGTTAATCCTCCTCCCAATCTGGAGTTCACCGAGGCGCACTCATCGATGCTTTTCAAGTGCAAGCCAAGCGAGGCCTCGGTAACGGCGGACTGGCACGGAATTGCCAGCCTTTGGGTCATGTCGCAGGGCATCGGTCGCTTATGTGCAGCGATGTTCAACGCCCGTCGCTCCGGCGAGACTCGCTTGGGTTTCGTGGAAGGTTCGGAGGCGGAGCCCGGTTACCATTTCATCCACGAGGCGAGGGCGCTGGCCAGGCCGCGGGGCCACCGATGGAACACCTATTTCCCGAAACCCGACCTCCAGTCCGATAGGTTGGTCGCCGGCGACGTATTCTTTTTCCGGGCGATCGAACGGATCCTTGCACATGAAGTCGGTCATACGCTTCTGGCCACGATGATCGGGCCTGGACGGCGCAACAAAGCCGCGACGAGGAGAGTGAAGCGGACCGCTTTGCAACGTGCTACGTGATAGCGTCAGCGGCGCGCGCGGCGTGTGGGCCAATTCGCCGATCGTCTGAAAGCCGAGCGTACGAAGGTCGCTGACGACCTTCCCCGAAAGCCGCAATAGCGATATCGGCAGTTTTTCGACGGCCCGCACTGTCTCACCGATCGGCACGATAACCGTATCCCGACTGATGGCGCGAGCGCAGGCATGAGCTGCTCCCCAGGTGTCGGCGACAGCGACACGGGGCGTGAGCTTTCTGGCCAGAAACTGATTGGCGATCTTCGTCACCATCGGCAGTTCGCCGCCTTGCAGGTGATCGGCACCCTCGGTATCCATGACAATGCCATCGATCCCATCGACCGCGACGATCGGGGAATAGAGCGTCAGAGCCCAGAGCGTGATCCGCTCGAGTGCTGCGGCATCCATTGCAGGATCCGCATCGACCAGCATCAGGCCGCGGAACAACGCCTGCGCTTTCGCCGCCGGCATGCCGACATGAACGCCGGCTTGTCTGGCGGCCACGTCGGCGGCCGACACCCAGCGCTTCGAGCCGTTCCTGGCAATCACGGCGATTGGCTGTTCAGGCGGAATGGACGGATCGGCGCGACGAATGCGATCCGTCGGCAGGTCCGGGAGATAGATCGAGACAACCCTGTCATCGCACGCCCTTACGAGAAATTCAGCACATTCACCGGCTTTTACGCGCATCAATTCCAGCAACCATTGGGGCCTTCCGACACCCGGCACTGGCAGCTCCTCCGACGGCATGACGCTGACCCGCCACCTTGTGGTCGATGCCGTGGGTTGGCCAAGATCATTCGCCTCCGTCTGCCTGCGCCAGCGTCGGACGGCGAGCGCCATCGTCCCTGTTTTCTCGGCCGCCAGCTGGAGCCGGCGCGAGCCGACCATCGGCAGGCGGACGAGTTCACCGACCACAGCACCCAATCCGCCGAAGGACAGCCCCTCCTCCATATTGGCGAGCACATCCTCTTCCTTGTCGGACTCGACGAAAATCACCCGGTCCGCATGCAGCCCGACCTCAGCGAGTGCGGGAAAAAACAGGTCCGGCCGCGTCAGGCACCAGACCACAGGACCTTTGGTGCGCGCCGCGATGCCAGCTGCGCAAAGCGCCGCCGCGGCACCATCCACCGTGCCTTGCCCGCCGCCGGCAAACTCATGCAGGGCGCCATAGGCAAGACCACCGCCTGGGAGGACCGCATCAATTTCCGGCACGCCGAAGGAAAGACAACCAGCCTTTCTGGCTGACACGCCTTCCAGCGAGGCGATGCGCTCGCGCAAATCGGAAATCACCCTTTCGCGGGCAGCAGTCATCGTTCACGGCTCCCTCGTGTTGGCCGCCGACATCATGTCGAGCAAAATGCGGATGTTCTGTTTCTGTTCCCGCCGAACTGAAGAGTCAAGCAACCGGAATGATGGGAATATTATCCTGAACATGAGGAATCAGAAGAATATCCATGGGAATCAGGCCGGTAGCGACCGGCTGAGTTTTTTTCGCAGCGCCTGCACATCTCCAGCGTGGATTACGGGGACAAATGCCGTATCGTCACAGTGTCTTTAAGGTTTTTCTGCTGAACTGCCACGATGACGAAGCCTCCGAGATCAAAGCCGCTCCTTCGTGATACCGAGGCTCCGATTCGTTCGCGGCCGCGCAAGAAGCGCAATCCGGCCCAGCCACAGCTGCTTTTCGATCCGATGCCTGACCGTGTCGAGCCCGCGCTGGCGCAATTGAAGAGCCATGCTCCGAAGGGAGACAAGTGGAGCTGGGAGGTGAAGTGGGATGGCTATCGCCTCGCCGTTCATATCGAGCCGCAGGATATCCGGATCCTCACCCGCGGCGGCCATGACTGGACGCGCCGGTTTCCGGCGATCCTAGAAGCGGCCCGCGCGCTCGGGCCGGCGACGATGATCATCGATGGCGAGGCCGTTGTGCTCGACGCAGAGGGGCGGCCGGATTTCGGGCTGCTGCAGCAGTCGCTCGGCGCATCCGGCAAACAAGCGGGTAACCGAGCTTCCGGCGCCATCTTCTACGCGTTCGATCTCATTTATTTCGACGGACACGATCTGCGCGGCGTCGAATACCGGTCGCGCCGGCATCTCCTCGATGACCTGTTGACCGGCAAAGACGGTGGCATTCGGCTATCGGAGACACTCGACGTCGAACCAGCCGTCCTCCTTGAGCATGTCTGCCGCCTCGGCCTGGAAGGCATCGTCGGCAAGCACCTCGATCGGCCCTATCGTTCCGGCCGGACCGGGGATTGGGTGAAAATCAAATGCGTCCAGAGCGAGGCTTTCCTCATCATCGGCTATGAGAAGTCATCGGCATCCCCTGCCGGCTTTGGCTCGTTGGTGCTTGCTGCCTATCGCGGAGCCGATCTCGTCCACGTTGGAAGTGTCGGGACGGGCTTCAAGGAAACGGAAACCGTCCGGTTGC
This sequence comes from Rhizobium acidisoli, assembly GCF_002531755.2. Classification (NCBI taxonomy): domain Bacteria; kingdom Pseudomonadati; phylum Pseudomonadota; class Alphaproteobacteria; order Hyphomicrobiales; family Rhizobiaceae; genus Rhizobium; species Rhizobium acidisoli. The sequence continues at coordinate 111,896 of NZ_CP034999.1, forward strand.
GGAAGATGCTGGACAAGCTGCGCTGGAAGCGAAAGCAGCCGCCCCTGCCCTATTCCGGAAGTGCCGATATTGTTTGGGTCGAGCCGACCCTGATTGCCGAGATCGAGTTTCGTGCCTGGACGACAGACCGGAAACTTCGCCATCCATCCTACAAGGGTTTGCGCGATCGCCAGGACAATGCCGACGTCTTCCGGCTCGACTAGCGAAATCAGCGCCATAGGCTAGATTGTCAGCCAGTCGAGCTCAGCGGAGTAGATAGCCTGCAATGTGCAATCTTTATCGCATGGAAGACAGGGACTGGGTCGCGAAGTGGGCCCAGGACGCCGAAAGCCTGATCAACCTGATGCCCGCCTACCAGATGAACCGCGATCAGATGGGGCCGATCGTCCGCAATACCGCGGACGGGAAGAAGCAGCTGGTCCATGCGCGCTGGGGACTGCCCTCCCCGCGCTTCACGCTCGAGAAGGCCGCCAAAGCGAAAGCCGAGAAACTTGCGGCCAAGGGCAAGCCATTCGATCTCGAAGAGCTGATCCGCATGGAGGCCGACCGCGGCACCACCAATGTGCGCAAGCTCAATTTTCCGCATTGGAAGCGATGGTTCGGCGTCGAAAATAGATGCCTCGTCCCGGTCACCAGTTTCGCGGAACCGGATCCAGCCAGCCAAGCGGAAGTGGTAAGGTGCCAAATGCCTGGTTCGCCCGCGACGAGCAAAAGTCGCTGATGTTTTTCGCTGGCATCCATGTGCCGCAATGGCAGAGTGTCCGAAAGGTCAGGGACGGCCTGACCACCGACGACCTCTATGGGTTTTTGACCACAGATTCCAACAGCCTGGTGAAGCTGATCCACGAGAAGGCCATGCCCGTCCTGTTGCTGACGAAGGAGGAGACCGACACCTGGATGCGGGCGCCTTGGGATGAGGCCAAGGATCTCGCACGGCCTCTACCGAACGACGCGCTAACCATTTCCTCGCGCGAGCCGTACGGATCCACGATCGTCTCGACATCCGGAGAGCCGGTGGAACAGGGCAGTCTGCTTTGACGCCTGAACTCAGAGCTTGATTGTATGGACAAACGAAAAAGCCTGCCGCGGGAGGAGGTGCGGCAGGCTTTTCGAAAGAATTGAACAACGGCTGGGAGGAGGAGCGCCGCTGTTCTGTCAGGCGCCCTTTGGGAGGAGGAGTGGTCGCCTGAAACCCGAAGCTTTGCGGGAGGAGGTGCATCGCTTCGATGATCTGAAAATACCAGAGGCTGCTCCGACCGCCAGCGCTCAGATTGCAGTACAGCTATGCATTTATTGCAACGCAACATAAATCCTTTGCTTATTTTCGGCCACTATTTTCGAGACGCAGCTTTCCCGTGCTGGGCTCGAAACCGATAACGAATTCGATCACCTTGTCGGAGGACATTTCGCACGGTTTCAGTATCGACCCCGGTTCAGCCAATCGATAGAGGTTGAAGCTGACGATATCTTTTCCGCCAAGCTCCTCGCCATAGAGCCAGATCCGTTTGCCATCCTCCGACCGCTTGGCGGTCACACCCCATGGCCGGCCACCAAAATATCCGTCGACATAGCCGTCCGGCAATTTTGCAAGCGCGTCTTCGAAGGTCGCCAAACGAGGTAGCGGTGTTTTGGAGCCGGCGGTCATGGTGCTAGGCATTCGTCGCAGATCCCGCAGCCATCGTCATCCATGCTCGATGCCGGACGTGACTTTCGACAACACGGACAGGTCATTGCATCCGACGCGCACATCTCTTCGCGGTCCGTCGGAAGAATTTCAATGTAGAATTCCGACAGCGTATCGGCCGCGCTTCGATCCATGGCAATGCTCCATTTCTGGGTTACACCAGAGATAGTACGCCTCGAAGGCTGCGCAAGCCGGCAGAGATCGCCGTCAGGGGACGATCCAATTCCAATACAGTGCCACAATCGGGCGGCCTTCTTGACGATCTCCGCCAACCTTACTCATTCGGGCAAGGTTCAAAGCCGCAAACGCCGTGCAGATCAGAGTTTCCATCGAGAGATCAAGCCGGACGTCTGGCGCTGTCTGGTCCTGCCGGTCCATTGGAACCTGCAGCATCTGCTGTGAAGGCGCGCCGAAGCTCGAAGCGCGCGAGGACATCAAGATTACCGATATCGGCCCGATCGTCAGGACGATCGACGGAGCCCGCGATGAGGCCGAGCTCGTGCAGCGGCGCTGGAGTTGGCCCGGACCGAACTAGCGGCCGGTGTATGATTTCCCGTCGGAAGGTCGGGAGTTCGCTTCCAATTGCTGCCTGATCGTTGCCGACGGCTTTTACGAGTTCACGGGTCCGAAGGACCCGAAAAAGAAGCGCAAGGACAAGTGGCTGTTCACGAAGAAGGACGAGCCGATCTTCTGCATTGCCGGGATCTGGCGCGACACGCCGGAGGTCGGAAAGGCTTTCACCATGCTGACGATGGCGCCGGGGCCGGACTCGCCCCTCACGATCGGCAGATCGTCATCCTGGAACGCGGCTCCTGGGCAGATTGGCTTGACCCCGCTGTTTCCGGAAAGTCGTTGATCAAGCCGCTCCCGGTGGGCACCCTTTCTGTGCAGCGGGTCGGCCGGACCGGAATAACTCCAGCGCCACCCTAATCGGCTGCCGATCGTGAGAATGTTTAAAAATAGCTGCCCGCGCGTTACCCGAACTCTTGCGCAGATTAGCAAATTGTAATTCACTCCTCTCGATCAACTTTGAGGCGAGGGGGGCGTCGATGATCCGGTATCTGGCAGCATGCCTAATAGTTTTGTTCGGATCGGTCGAGGCCCTGGCAAGCCAGGTGACGATCGCCACCTGGAACCTCGGCTGGCACATGGACCTGGAAACGGTCCAGCAGTGGATCGGCGAATGTTCGAAGAACTATGTCGAAGATCCGGCCACCGGCAAGTTCAAAGCATCCCAAGAGGCCGGGTTCAAGCCGGGATGGGACATCGACGCATTCAAGATCGAGGGATGGGACGTCAGCCGCCTCCCCGTCTGCAATGTCTACTTCGCCGGGGGAACCGTTCGCGTCAATTTCGAGGCCTACCGCAAGCGGCAGGAGCAGATCGCGAACTTCATCGCTCGTTCCATACCCGCCGACATCATTGGCTTCCAAGAAGTCAGTGGCGAGCAGTCAGTCCGGGAAGTGCTTCCGAACGGTGGTAGCGACTACGAATTCTGTCCCGTGACGGGCTACAAGGTGCAGCGCCTGGTCATCGCCTGGAAAAAAACGCTGGGCGAAAAGGTCTCCTGTGCCATCGAAGAGGCGCTTAGCCTTCCCGCCAACCCCGATGACAAGCGGCCGCGCCCTGGTCTTGCGGTCACACTCAAGATCGATGGAAAACTGCTTCGCATCATGGATGTCCACCTCAAGTCGAGCTGCGTGTCGCCATTCGACGGTGGAAATCTGGAGGGAAGTGGTAATCACTGCATGATCCTGCAGCAACAGATCGACCCGCTCGAAAGCTGGATTGAGCGCTCGGCGGCCGATGGCGCCAGGATCGTTCTCCTCGGCGATTTCAACCGCAATCTCTGGCACGAACTGCGCGACCAGCGGCCGGCCAGGACCGACGCCAGCGGAACCTCATCGCCCCGGCCGGCGGGCGTGCTGTCGCGGTCTCTCATAGAAGAAGTCGCCGATGGTCAGTCGGCGGCTGCCAATCTCGAAGTTCTCGACGAGCATTGCCAGATCAGCGATGCCGGGCAAGCACTTTGCACCCAGGCCGAAATCCGCGACCTGACCCCGCCGGAAACACAGCTTCTCGCCTCGGACAATTATCTCGGGTGCCGCAATCCGGTAGGCCTTGATCACATCCTCGTCGGGCCCGGAATCAAAAGCGACGGCCCGGCCGAACATTTGAGCATCGGAAACCTTGGTGGCAACAAAGCAGGCACCCCGAACGGGAAAGACCAGGTATTGGCGATTTCGGATCACTGCGCGATGATCGCCCGGCTGAATTTTTGAACCCTCGTCTGTGACGATCAGAACGCTTGGCGGGCATTTCATGTCTGCATTGCATCGAGGCCGAATTGGGGGATGGTGATGTTACGTCGAGCTTTTCTAACGCAGGCATCTTTGTCTGCTGTCGCATTGACTGCGGGTTGCGGACGACCGAGCCCGTCGGTACCGGGCGAAGGCGTCCCGTTGGTCGACGCTCACTGCCACGTTTCAATGCGTCGGATCTGCCGACCACCCGCTTCCTGCGACAGGTCGTTTTCGAAGATTTTCCCAAGCAGTCAGCCGCCCGCATTCTCGCGGTCCGTGATCCCGACGTGACAGACGAATTTATCGCACTTCTTCTGAAGCTACTCGGCACGGGTAGCGCACCGACGGCGGATGAGGAGATCGCGTTTCTCGACACCGGACGGAACGGAAAAGCCGCTTCTCTGACGGTCGACAAAGCGCGCGCAGCGGCGGTCGAAGACACAAGCCAGCATCTCCTGGAACTCGATCGGAAGAGGCGACGGATGGTTACGATCGCAGCCCCGGGCGATCTGGCCACACGATCATCCCCTCCGAGGAAAAGTTCCTCAATTATATGCTCGGTGATCCAATCAAGGCTCTGCGCGCGAACGAACCACTCACGATCGGAGAAGCCCGCGGAGCCAGCCAGCGCGCTTTCCTCAGGTAAGATCCTGTGGGGCGCTATCTCAATTGGTTCAGTCTGTTTCGCCTTTACCGGCACGTCCTTGTCGATCGCCTGGTTGCTGACAGCAAGGCACAGGGCTTCAATCCGGTCCTGTTGACGCCGGCGCTCGTCGATTATGATGAGTGGCTCTATGAAGATGTAGACCCTTCGCCCCTACCGCGGCAGATGGTGGTGATGGATCGGATTTCGCAGTGCATGGCGAAAGCGAAATCCGGTCCCGTCGTCCACGGCTACATGGGATTTGATCCTCTCCGCGGAGTGGCATTCCGGAAAGGGAAAAGCAGGGTAAGTTCGCTTGCGACTGCCAATTCGGCTTTGATGTAACATGGTTTCATCGGCATCAAGCTCTACCCGCCGATGGGATTTCGTCCCACGGGCAACCAGCCACCATATCCGGAGCGAACAGTGAAGAGCCTGGGATTTGAGCCCAACGAGGAGCTCGATGCTGCGCTTGGCGACCTCTACAAGCTCTGTGTCAATGTCGATGCCCCAATATTGGCTCATGGCTATTCGTCGAACGGTTCCGGTCCAGATTATGCAAAGCGGGGCGATCCCGCCTACTGGATCCCCGTGTTCAAGGAGTTCCCCAAGCTACGGGTTTGTATCGCGCATTTCGGTCGTTTCAGCGCACGGTCGGCTGGACGGGAAGGAATGCCTTTGCCGGATGGCAGTTGGGAATGGCGGCTGGGTGAATTCATCAAGGAAAATCCTGGCCGGAACGTGATCGCCGACATCAGCTATTTTTCCGAGGTGCTTTCGGCCGGCTCGAAAGAACGAGACTTCCTTGCGAGGTCCTTCAACAAATGGCTGGAAAAATTCGACAGCGATTACGATCGCATCGTTACGGAAGCGACTGGATCATGCTTGGGAAGGAGGCAGGCTATAGTCACTATATCGAAAGCGTGAACGCATTTCTGCGCACCGACTGCGGTCTTTCGGACTATATTTGCGACAAGATCTTCCGTCGCAACGCACTTCGTTTCCTTCCCTTGGAACGGGGAAGCCTGGGGCGCGAGCGACTTCTCGCCTACTATCGAACAAATTGACTGGATGAGGGTCGCCTTCCCTCTGCAAGTTCGCGCCTGGTCGCCCGTCTCTTCGGTCGGTGGGTAAGCAGCGACCGGCTCATTGTACCGGTCGTGAGCGCCTTGAAGGATATGAACCATCAATTTCCCGAACCGCGCGACAAATCTCGGCATTTTCAACGATTTGCCAAGCTCACGAGCGTGAAGATGCCGCGGCCGCCCGCCAGCTAAAAAACTCCTGTATTCAGGCCACCTTACGTTGGCCACATATTCTCATTCTATGGTCGCTGTGGAGATGGACCTTAGCTGACCGGATACGTAGTGTTCCGGTCAGCCTCTAACGAGCTGGTGGGCAGCAATTACGCGGAGTGCCTGTCGTGTTTTTCGAACGCTTCTTCAGCATCCACGGCAACAATCCGGGTTAACCCGGCTCGGCGCGGCCAAGTCGTCGTCACACAACAGGTTTGAACCGCTCGACGAGAGCTTCTTGCGTTCACTTCCTCAGTCTGCTCCTCTATACCAAAGGTAGAATTTGATCTAACAATCTTGCCTCTTGTGTCCGGAGTTTTCGGGCGCGAGAGGGAGGAGCTTAGGACAAGATGTTAGGTAGACTCCGCGGATCCACCCCAGCGCTCGGGGTACAAAATTTGTGACTCCCCAGGAGATTATAGCGGAGGCCAGGATACCGGGCACAAACAGCGTGCTAGTGTTGGGCAGCTTCGAGAAGCGGGTGACCGTGTATTCGCAGCAGGTCCGGGCGCTTAATCTCGTTGATGCGATTCTTTCCGAAAATCTGGTTCGACCCAATGGCGGAAAGGTTGCAATCGTCGGCGGCGGCGCAGCGGGCATCACCGCGGCAGTTGCTCTTGCCAGAACAAGCCCGAACCTAGAAAGGCTCGACTTGTTCGAGCGCAATTCAGCCGTGCTTTCGCTCCAACATGGCAGCAGGCGATTTCTTCACCCCCATTTCTATGATTGGCCGGCGGCCGATTCCGACCGCAACGATGCTGGTCTACCGCTCATGAACTGGACGGCCGGCGCTGCGGGGGACGTTGCAGCCACGCTACGCGCCGAATTTGACGCCGAGTGCCATAAGACGATTCTGACGCTCTATAACGATCAGGCCGTAACGGGGCTCATCCCGAGCAGCCTCGGACCGATCCGCGTCGTCGTCGATAAAAGTACGGCAATCGGACGAATCTACGACGTCGTGATACTCGCGATCGGTTTCGGGCTAGAGGCCTATCTTGACGGCGAGACGCTGTCCTATTGGTCTCCCTCGGCGCTCGCCGGGCCGATTCATACGCAGGTCGCGAATCCCATACTGTTCATATCTGGCAACGGTGACGGCGGGCTTGTCGACTTTACGATGGCCGCGTTCAATGCGCTTGAGCACCATCAAATCTGTGCGATGCTAATGGGGCTCGATCTCGGTGCAGCGCGCGCCGAAATCGAAGCGATAGAGCAGGAGGCTTGGGCACCGGGCGCCACGGTTGATCTGCTTGCGGAGTATCGAGCGCGACTGCGTCCACTTGTTCCACTGGCTGTCTGGCAGGAAATTGCCGGTCAGCTGCGTCCCGCAATGCTGATACATTTTCACACTCGTGATGCGCAGCTTCTTCGCAGGACGACAGCCTTGCATAATCGGCTTGCAGTGTATCTGATACTCGAGGCTGATCTGGAGCTCGGGCGGAACGCAATCACGGTCACTACGAATGCCGAATTTGATGGCCCCATTCCCAAGCGCGGCGAAGTCCGGATAGTTGGGCAAGATGCGATTGATCCTTTGCGGCGCTTCCTTCGTCTAGGTCCCGATGCGGCGAGCAATCTCAAACCATTCCAAGACCTCCTCGATCACTATCCTGGTGCAATCAACGCGCCGCGATCCGCAACTAGGCCCGAATCCCCAACCCTAACAGCCAGCGCCCACGCTCGTTTCACCGCCCTGCAGCTTGCACCGCCGCCGGCGCCAGCAGTAACACCGGTCGCCGCAGCGCCTGCGGTAAATGCAATAGCACTCACTCTGTCCTTGGCAGCCCCAGGACACGTGGCATGGTCGGGCAATCTCGATCCGGGTACAATTGGGCAAGTTTGGTCAACGAACCGGACCCTCGCGCTATACTGCGACATTCCCACCGTGGAGATCGGGGTATTGGCACCCGTGATCGCTAGGCTTGGGGCTCACGCAACCGGATTCATGCTTCACACGACGCACAATGGCTGGCGCACGACCTTGGGGGCGCTATGCGCAGGCAAAGCGCTGCCCGGTCCCGACCTCGATATTCGATGCCCTGTCAGCGATCTCCAGATCGCCCCAGCGCCGGGCCAAATGACGCAGCACAGTATCGCAACACTCGCCGCGACAATCGACGGGCAGCTCGATGGAGAGGTGTTGCGTCAGTTGCATGTCGCGCTTCACGAGATTCTCGGTCCGGCGGCGGCACAAATTGGATGGCCGATCGAGCCCGCCCTTCGCGCAAAGTTATGGGACTTGTGGCAACAATGGTATGTTGCGTTGGCGGCCGACAGCGCCAAGTGCCGCCGCTATCTTCGATTGTTGGTCTCTGAAAAAGATCGCGAGATCCCCGACGAAGCGGCGCTGGTCGGCATCGGTCCGAAAACCGTACGGCCATTCATGACGAAATCAACGATATTCGCGCTCGCATTTGCGGCCTGCTCGGGTCTAGTGCTTTCCCCTGCCGCCCAACGCCCTGGCAATATCGCATCTGAGGCTTTGACTGCACATTCATGTGGCATCAGTTGGATCAACGAACGCATGTTGGGTACGCGGGCAGCGATGGAGCAAGGTTGGACGACTGGTGTCGTATTGCTGTCGCAGCTCAGGGAGGCCGCGCTTATGATGGAAGGCGATCTAAGGATGGATCGCAACATCTCCGATGCCGCAAGTGTGGGCCGGATTTCGCCTGCCGAGGACCCGCTAGTCATTGGGGCTGACGACGTATTCATTACGGCGCTTGAGGCCGGAGAAACAACGATGCGGGAATATTTACGGTCGATTTTCGAGTGGCGGTCCCGGGCTGCCGCCCAGGCGCTAGAGGAGGTAAACGATGACGCCGCGTGACGCACCCGAACTCTTCCAGCTCATGTTGGACGCGGCGGTCGAAATCGGTGCGACAATCGGCGAGGCTCCACCGCAGCTGAGTGGAGCTCGGTTCAACTCGGAGGTTCTGAGTGAGGCGATCTCGGGAGGCACCGTCAGCCGGAACGAATCCGAACTTCCACAGCGCGTCGCTGCGGCTATTCTAGACGGGGTTCCGATCCTCTTTGGATCCCTGATTGGGGCCCCGTTAAAGGGAAACGTAGATCAGCAGATGCGTCGCTACAGAAACCAAGCAACGATCGCTCGATCTTGGCTCGGCGCGGAAGCGCCAAATCTTCAGCTTTTCATCTTGGGACCCGGCGGCGCACTCCTCAATCCGATATGGCGGCAGCTGGCGGCAGAAATCGAAGCTGATGATCGCACCTGCCGCAAGTTGGTCTGGCTATATCAGAACGAGCCAACCATCGACGATGCAAAGCGGTTCTTCGAGCGCACATTCATTGCACGTCCGTGGCCTGTCGAGCAAATGACGAAGCAACTCGATAGTATGGCGAACATATCGCTCCCTGGCGGTTGGGAAGAGGCGATCGAAGATCCCGACCTCGACTTCGGTGCACTTGCTGAGCGACTCATCGAACTTGAAGGAGAGGCGACACCATGAGTGAACTTTATCTCCGGAGCGTCGAGTTTTCTAATTTTCGTGTTTATGGAGACAGCTACGCCTTTGAGTTGCCCAGCGGACCGGGCGTTACGCTTATCACGGGAGCCAACGGTCTTGGAAAGACCAGCTTCTTTGACGGCGTGGAATGGGCACTGACAGATCAGGTCAGCCGCTTCCAGGACATTGCAGTCGATGGGCGTCGTAGAGAGTCTGATCCTCTCACCCGCATCGGCGCGCCGGTAAACAGTCATCGGGTCAGCCTGCAATTTTCTGATGGAATGCCGATCGACCGTGGTGCGGGTTTTCCGACCGACGAGACAGCGATAGCGCGCTTGCTCAAACGTCCTGAGTGGAGTGAAATCACCAATCTCCATGGTTATCTGTCAATTACCCACTTCCTCGGACAGTCCGCGGCGCAGCGATTCTCATTGCGAAAACCCGAGAAGCAATGGGAGGCCCTAAAAGGACCGGCCGGCGTCGATCGCATCAACACGCTTCGTGAACGCATGAGCGGCCAAGGCGTTCGGCGCGCTTTCACGCGCGCCATCGAATTGCGAACAAAGAAGCTGGAAGACGCGTCAAATGCGATGGTTGCTTGGAGCAACCTCCTCGCCGAGAGCAAACGTGCACACCAACTTTCATCCTCTGATGAGGCAGTTCAGCCATCGGCCTTGCGCTCGACCATCGAAGGCTTTGCGGGCCAGGTCGTCAACCTTTTTCCTGGTGTTCGTTGGCTACCAGCGGACCCCAATGTACTCCCCGAAGCGCTCCTTGAAGACTTTGGTGCTCTGCTGCGAACCATCGAGCAGTTGAATGTCAAAGACATAGAAGCTGCAGAGATGCTGGCGGAAATCGCTTCGGAATTCGATAACGCCGGAAAGGAAACGCTCGCTACACGAAAGATGGCGAACGACATCGAGGAACGCCGCCTGGCGGCCGCCGCATTGTTGATCGAGGCCGAAGCGACGCTTCTCGAGGCGAGAGCAAAATTGGCGTCGTGTCAAAGGCAAACGGCGCAAGAACAGAACCGTGTGGCCATGCTCTCTCGGGTCCGCGCCGCGGCGCGACAGTTGGACGAATTGCTGGCTCGTCAGATGGAAACCGCAGCGCAACTCCAAAAGTCTGTAGCTGAAACCGCGAGAGTTGAGACTCGGATCGAAGCATTGCAAGGCGAACTGTCGAACTCGATGGCGCAGCGGTCAGAGCGCAGGGCGATGGCAGATCAGGTCACCTTCGCCCGGCGGCGTGAGCAGATTTCGTTGACGCTTGCAGCTACCCGCGCCGAGATTGATCGCCTAATGCCAGTTCTTGCCGGAAAGCTGGCACCCGATATTCGCGAGCAGCGTTCCAGGCTGGCCGACGAGGCTACCGCCGCGGCTGATGAGGTTGCGCGATATTCAGCGGCCCTTAGACAGCATGACGACCGGGTCCGGACAATCGCCGAGGCGGTCTCTGCTATCGCACACCGGTTGGTACACGATGATGTCACATGCCCGGTCTGCAAGACAGAGTTTGCTCCCGGGTTCCTGGCCGAGTTCGTGCGCACACAAAGTGAATCGGACGAACGGCCTGCCTCCGAACTGGCAACGTCTCTTGCAACAGCTCGGGTCACCGGTGAAAATCTGCGACGGGAGATAGGCGAGATCGATCGAGCAATCCTGGAAATTGAGCAGTTGCAGTCAACGATTGGAAACCTGCGTGCTCGCGAACAGGAGCATCGTCAACAGCTTGTTGAAGCAGGAGGATCCGCCGACGGGGAGTATGATCAATCGGCTACGCGTCTTCTGGAAAACCAGCTGGCGAGCATGGACGAGCAGCTCTCAAAAGCGCAAACGCCGGAGCAAATTGCTGCGCGTATTGGGGAACTGGAAGCATTGCTGAAAGCAGAATCAATCAAGCACTTGACGTTGCAGCGCGTGAGCGATGCAACACAAGAAGAGATCGATGTAGCTCGCATTACTCTTCGGCAACATCCGGAGTTGTGGGATGAAAAGCTGGGACTTTTGGTCGACATCAACACCGAACAAGCCGGGACCGAGGACCGCCTCAGGGGTCTGAACGAACAGGTTGCGAGCGCCAGCCTCGACCTCGACAATGCCCAGCACGCCCGTGACAGCCTTCGTGAAACGGAGGCCCGCGAGACGGAAGCCCGTGATAGATCCAACGCCCGGCTCGATGGGCTCGCAGGCGTGCGCGCGGTACTCGCCCGCCGTTGGATTGAAGCAGGTCAAACCGGAGAACCGGATGGTGGAAGGGTTGCCCAGCAGCGCTCTCGCCATGTCGAACGCTCTGCGCAAGTGGAGCGGGTGCGCGCGGTCCAGCAGCAGTTGGTGATCGGATATCGGAAATGGATGAATGACGAGCAGCTCCGCAAACTGGAAAACCAGATTGCGGAGATGATGCGCCAAGCGGCTGCCTCGACAGAATTCGAGGTCGGCCAAGAACTGGAGCGTCGAGCTAAGGCAGCACGCCGCGACCTCGAGCTTGCACAATCCGCTCGCGAGCGTATCGATATCGTCGGAGAACAAATGCAGCAGCGGGCAGACCTCTATGCCGATGAGGTGCTCGTGCCGCTGAATGCAACCATTCAGCGCTTCGCGCGCACATTGATGACTTGGTCGGACGCTTCAATCATCTATCGTGCGGAACATCATGTGACACGATCAGAGTTGCGGCCGGGTATCGTCAGGAGTGGGATTGATGGTTCAACTACGCAGCTCGAAATGAATCCGAACCTCTACTTCAGCGAAGGCCAGCTCTCGGCATTGAGCGTCGCAGCTTTAATGGCTGCGAGCACCACATTCGGGTGGTCACGGTGGCGGGCCCTCCTGCTAGACGATCCTCTCCAGCACAACGACGTGATTCATGCCAGCGCTTTCATGGACTTGCTACGCCAAATGGTCCGCGAGCTTGGCTATCAGGTCATTCTCTCCACGCACGATAGCGCTGAAGCGGAATTTCTAGGCCGGAAGTGCCGCAGCGCCGGTATTCCCTATCACGTTCACGAACTTGCGCCTCACGGTGACAACGGCCTAATCTCTAAGGTCGCCTAGGCGAATAAGACGATCGAGGGGAGTCCGAGTGACACGTCGAGCGCAACGTAGTTGTCAAAAACGTCGCCGATCAGTTGCCGTTACCCAAAGGTATTTTCAAAACAGGAACGAGAAAGTGTTTTTTGCACCCTTTTCAATCAACGAATGGACATAACTACCCTTTTTTTCCACAAGGGCACTAACGTAATTGTTTTCGGCGAGCCAGCTCTTGTAGCCTTTGATGGACGGGCCGCCAAGATTGATCGCGAACTCGTGGCCATGATATGAAAATATGAAAAATATTTCCGGGTGACCCGTGAGAAGTAGATCATAACCGAACCCAAACTGAACCCACTTGCCTGTGCTCCATCAACGTGTCTTCCGGGAAGTATGCCCGGTAATGATAGGGCCAATCGTCGAAATTGTTGCCGTACCTAGCCCACTCCCGAATGTTGTCGTAGTGCTCCGTTGCGATCATTTCTAAAGCAAATTCGGTCCCAGAAACTAAGTCAAATCTCGCAAAAATCGCCTCAAGAGCCATTTTTGCCAAGAACCGAGACATCTCCTTTTGCGGTGGTCACCATCGGAAAAACATAAACATTTTTTCGAATGAAGAGGGCGTCAAGTCGCCTCAGACGCTCGAATTCCGATTTCTGACTATCTTTGGTGACTTCCAGCCTTCCCGATCTTTTGTCCAACCGCATGCCTACTTCGACGTCGGTGCCCATTGCATACCCTTTCACAAAAGGTATTTTTCGACGCTTGGTAGGTATTTGAAACTTCCCGCGAATATTTTTGAAACGATATGTGGCTCAAGATCGGAGCCTCTACGCTATGGGAAAAATAATTATTACATGGGTCGCAAACAATACCCTTGGGGAGGAGATGTCTACCGGATAAATTACCTAAAGATTCCGGAATTATATGCTCCACGCTACGGAAAGCCACGTGAGACTTCCTGCAAAATATGCATATATCTGCCTTCGTCAAAACCATCTCGTAAAGTGATCGCATATCAACGCTTCGCACAACTCTGGTAACTGCTCTAGCTGTGAGCTTCCAATAGGTTGTCCATTCGATCCGTACCGGGAAAGCTGAGGTTGTCGAAGCTTCAGTGATTCTCGGGGGACCGAATGGACATCCATATGAATGCCCGCCTCACGCCGCTCAGTCGAGCGGTAATTGCGCACCGCGTGCTGATGGAAGGACAGCGACCGATGGCCGTCGCTGCGGCTTTCGGCGTCTGCGTGAAGACCGTCTATAAGTGGGTAAGGCGCTATCGACGGGAGGGCGAGGCCGGTCTCAATGATCGCAGTTCCCGACCGCACCGCCTGTATCATCCGACGCCGCAGGCCACCGCCGTCCAGATCGAGGCGTTACGCCGCCTGCGCATGACCGGCCAACACATCGCCAAGGAGACGGGTGTCTCGCCGGCCACAGTCAGCCGCATCCTCAAGCGCCTTGGCCTGAACAAGCTCAAGGCCTTGGCCCCGGCCGAGCCGGTGCGGCGCTACGAACGCGACCAGCCCGGCGAACTCATCCATCGACATCAAGAAACTCGGCAAATTCAACCGAACCGGCCACCGCATCACCGGCGATCGCACCGGCCAGAGCAACAGCCGCGGCATCGGCTGGGAATACGTCCATCTGGCCATCGACGACCACTCACGCCTGGCCTATTTGGAAATATTACCCAACGAGACGCGACGCTCCTGTCTGCGCTTTCTCTTCAATGCCATGCGCTTCTTCAAGTCAAGGTCCAGCGCGTCATGACCGACAACGGCACAAGCTTCCGTTCCCATCGATACGCCAAGGCGCTGCGGCGGCTCAGCATCAAACACATCCGCACCAAACCCTATACGCCGAAGACAAATGGTAAGGCCGAACGCCTCGTCCAGACCGCACTGCGCGAATGGGCATATGCCAAGGCCTACGAAACCTCGCAGCAGCGCGCCGCCGACCTGCCGCTCTGGCTCCACCGTTACAATTGGCATCGCCCGCACGGCAGCCTACAATCCAAACCGCCCGTCAGTAGACTCGGCCTGATCGAGGACAACCTGTTGAGGCTCCACATCTAGCCCTGTCCGCTTCATTGCTCCCACAAGGTTTCCCTCAGCCTAGAGCTCTATGAGATACTTGAAGCAGTCGACTCACCTATACCAAGATTAGCCACCGCAGATGAGGATTCGTCAAATTATGCCGGACAGCTTCCAACCCTCGAAAAGCCTTGTTAATTTTGGCGTCGATCGTGTCCACGGGAGTGGTGTAGCTGACGGCTGATTGCCGTGCTTTCCGACTTGGGTCGGAGGGGATATCAGCGTGCCACAGCGGGCAGACTGATTTGGGGATCATCGCTCATTTGGGCCATCGTCTCAAGTGTCAGATACCTGGCACGCTGGACGGCCCATTCATCATTCTGTTCGAGCAGCAGTGCGCCGACGAGACGGACGATCGCTTCGTCGTTCGGAAAGATGCCGACGACCTCGGTGCGTCGCTTGATTTCGCCGTTGAGACGCTCGATTGGATTCGTCGAGTGTAGCTTTGCCCGGTGCTCTTTCGGGAAGGTCATGTAGGCGAGCACGTCCTCTTCAGCGTCGTCCATGATGGTGGCAAGCTTCGGCACTTTCGGCCTGATTTGGTCGGCGACACTGCGCCATTGTGCGCTTGCTGCCTCCGGGTTCTCCTGGGCAAAGGCCGTCGCGATGAAGGCGGATACGACCCGCCTGCCGCTCTTTCCAGCATGCGCGAGCACGTTCCTCATGAAGTGAACCCGGCACCGCTGCCATATCGCATTGAGAACCTTGGAAACGGCAGCCTTGATGCCCTCATGTGCATCAGAGACAACCAACTTCACCCCGCGTAGACCGCGGCGCGTCAGCCTGCGAAGGAATTCCGTCCAGATCGGTTCGGCCTCCGAGGTGGCAACTTCCATACCCAGGACCTCGCGCCGACCATCGCTGTTGACACCCACCGCGATGATGACGGCGACTGAGACGATGCGGCCGCCACGCCCGACCTTGAGATAGGTCGCGTCCACCCAGACGTACGGCCACTCACCTTCAATCGGCCTGTCGAGGAACGCCTTCACTTTGACGTCGGCTCACCTAGCTTTTGGAGATGCCAGACATGCCCATGGCCTTGACCAGGTCGTCGACAGAACGGGTCGAGATTCCCTGGATATACGCTTCCTGGATAACGGCCGTCAGAGCCTTTTCCGCCATGCGGCGCGGTTCAAGGAAGCTCGGAAAGTAGCTGCCTTTGCGCAGCTTCGGGATGCGAAGCTCGACCGTGCCAGCTCGCGTTTCCCAATCGCGGTCACGGTATCCGTTGCGTTGGGCTAGCCGCATGGGGTTCTTCTCGCCGAACTCTGCACCCGTAGCCGAGCCTACTTCCAGCTCCATCAGCCGCTCGGCCGCAAAGCCGATCATCTCGCGCAATAAATCTGCATCCGCGCTCTTCTCAACAAGCGAACGCACGTTCATCATGTCATTGGTCATCGGTGGTCTTCCGTCAGGTTGGTCTTGAACAACCCGACCCTAGCGGAAAACACTGATGGCCGCCCGCAAACAGCGCAACGAGAAGCGCGCGGGCACTCGGCTTTGCTATCTCCCGCCACCTACACCACGTGCTGGGACATGATCGATAATTGTCGTTGGGCTGCGGCCTCCATATCATGATCGCACAGGCCAGTGCCGTGTCGGATTCTTCACACATATGTCCAATACCTGACGTAGTTCTATGCTTTGAAGTCAGATAGGGCCTCCGGCGTTGACGCCGAAGATGGCCCTTGGAATTCGGGTGACAACGTTGCGAGAGTTGTGATCGCGTTGCGGGCAACCTGGCTTTTTAGCTTTTTAGAATTGATGGTTAGGCTAAAAGTTCTCTTGGAAGCCAGCTTTGTAGCTGCCTCTTCATAGCGTTGAATAGGATGTCTCGACCACAGTGGGATTTCCGGCTACCTTGATGATCAGGCACTCGCGCTGTGAGGATTAGTTTTAACTGCGCCACCGACCCTGTTCGGGCGATTTCTTGGTGTCAGCAGGCCCTGAGGGGTATATCGGTCACGTGTGTTCCCTTTGCCTTAGCGCCGGCCACCTGACCGCTTCGCCTGATGTACACATGGCATGCAGGAACACAGAAAGCTTTCGCGAACACCGCAACACTTGCCTTGCGGCGCGCATGGATTCCCTTTCGAAGGAAATAGTACGATTTGGCACATACCTTGCTCAGACCACGGTGAAGGCTCACACACCCGAGTGTGTCACACCGTCGGGCGGAGACCTGCCTTCACGAAGCCAACAAATCAACAGGAGGCAAGAAATGGGACAGTACGTAATCGAGTTTAAACAGAATCCAGACTTCGTGCTCGGGGTTGACGACCAGAAGGAGGGCGCTAAGGTTGTACTCCGCGAAAAAGACTCGACGGTTTATCGCCACGCTCTCTGGGATCTGAACTCTGATAGTGGCGCAATCACGTTGAACTCGAGCGCTGGCAATCTGGCGATTGGATCCGATCGCCTTGACCCACAAGCTCAGCTTTCGCTCAAGGTTTACAACCCCACCGACGAGAAGCAGCGATGGGAGTTGCTCAAGAAACCAGGCTTCATCCTTAGCAACGGCGACAACCGGCTGTGCATTGACAACGACGCTCGTGGAACGAGTACCGGCAATCGGATCTGGCTATTCCAGTTTAACGGCTCGCCTGCTCAACAATGGAATTTCGTCTCTCTTTCGAATAGGCTCATGTCGACCTTTCAAGAGGCTGCCGAGTAATCCTCGAGCATCGGGTTGGCCGAATCTTCGATAGCTCCCCTGCGGCCGCCAAAATTCCAATCGCGCAAAACCTGCAAGGAGATGCAGGGGCACCTTCGGGGGCCTCTGTTTCAACGGCTCTGCGGCGGCTCGGCCGTCTCCCTGATCAAGGAAGCTATGACGGCTGGCGAAATCATCTGGGCACATGCCTTCAAAATGCCTGCTCCTACCCGATATCGAACACCGGACAACCAAGCCGAAAACATCCCTGGACCAATGGCTAGGCCGAGATGATGAACCGGACGATCAGGAGCTACCGTCGAACGCTGTCCCTGCGAGCCACGAGCAACTCCGCCAGCACCTTGCTGACTTCGTCTCAGCTCATGATTTCGGTCACCGCCTCAAAACCCTGAAAGGCCTCACACCCCACGAATACATTTGCAAATGCTAGACAAACGAGCCTGAACAACTCAGTCCAATCCATCAATTTCCGGGCTAAACATCTAAAGGATCAGCGCCGATGCCTTCCACAAACGATCTGATCACCTTGCGTTGAACGCTTGTTTTCATCGTTCCTGGATGCAGGCCAGCCCGTTTTCTCTGTGATACAGACCTTGTCGCCGCTGCCGAGATCCGCCGTCAGTCGCGTGGCGACGACCGCCTCAAGATATTGCGACCGCTGCGACTTTCATAGTTACCCGGGTCCGACACGTCCTGCCCGTTCTACCAACACGATCGATCGACAGCCCGCTGGTCGGCACGGCTGGGGTAGCCGCCGGAGCCGTGATCGGTGGCGCCCTACCTTTGAACCGGCCCATATCTTCCGACGGCCTGGAGGCTTTTAAGGACATGAGAACGTTCCTCACCTTAACCGCAGGGAACAACGCGTCATGGCGCTATTAGAAGCCTGCGGGACGCTATTGGATTGATCGAGACAAAGAGGATTCCCATTTGCCTGCATATGCGACGATCTTGCATGCGCTCAGGTATCACATTTGAGGTTTCCTCTGCCGACCGGGTTCGGCTGAACGCAATCATCTCGGCAGGCAGTTCGCCGCAAAAGCATGTCTGGCGAGCGAAGATCATCTGATTCGGCGACGAAGGCCCGGAAGCGGCCGCGATCATGGAGGCGACGGCTAAGTCGAAGACCTGCGTCTGACGTTGGCAGGAGCGCATTATGACGGAAGGTATAGACGGCGTTTTGCCGCAACAAGAGCCGGCCGCCCGGCACTGCGCCGCTCAAGGGTGACCTTGTCGACGGCGTTGTTACTCTGACGCAGGAGCCGCCCACGCAGGAAGCCGCACGTTCCTGCCATGGCAAAGGCTGTGGAATTGCGGCATCCTCACTTCGTTCCGACATCATGTTCCTGGTTGACCGCCGTCGAGTGCTGGTCCAGACGCTCCCCCACCACAAAGCAAAGATCGGAGGCGACTAGTCGCCTCCGATCGGCGCCTCACAGCTCATCGTCGTCGAACACGAGGCCCGCTTCCTCGCGGCCGATGCGCCAATCCGACCTGCGGCGAAGTGGGCGGCATCCGATGAAGAGCCCTGGTGGGCCGCTGGATCGCCAACCACCGTAACCGGCACGAACATCGCCTGCTGCGTGCAGACCTTGGCCGAGCGACCCGAGGTCAGCCCGGCATCCCGACGCCAAACATTCAGCAAACCACGATTGACGCCCCAGCGCCGAGCAACGGCCGAGATGTTCACATCAGGTTCCGCGCTTTCCGCAAGGATGCGCGCCTTCTCCTCGTCAGTCCAATTCCGCCGCTGGCGGCGACCGCTGATGACCTCGATCCGACGATATTTTCCCTCATGCCTGACTTCATGCATGCCTTCATCCATGACTTCAAGCATGGCATCAGCGCGATCTCCAACCATCCCGTTCCGCTCCTATCGGTGAAAGGAGCTTATCTCCCGGCCTCGATCACAAAAGGAAAGGTGGGCTGTTCGTAGCGCTCACACTCAAGCTCCTGAACGATCCATGCACCAAAGCCGGCCTAAAGATGTCTTTGCTAAGCTTGAGTGCTGTCGCGCTATTCACCTGCCAGCTTTGCCTCTTCTGCGACTGCGGTTTACGCACTAAGCCGGGGTCGCCGTCACTCAGTTGACGTGCATCATCATGCGGCCTGGGCGTGGTGGTGTCGATCGCCTCAATCGAGCGGAAGCCGCGTTGCGCTGATGCAGACCATGTCCGGTGCCCGACAAATGTTTGGCATGCAACATATCCGCTTCGGCCAAGCCCGTTGTATTTATAAGAGGGTTTTTCTTTGGCACGAATAATGCTTCGGCTATCCGGAGACCCGTGAACCCGCTCATCACGCGGAGTCAAAATGATAGCTCAATCTCGCGTTCGGAGTGAGCCTACGTGGTAAAGCAAGCCCAGACAGAGTTACTCCGTGTTGACACGCTTTCGCAAATCGGCCTCGGAACGTGGCCAATGTCGGGCAATGACGGCATGCTAGGCTATGGTGGAGCAACAATGCGTGACGCCGCTGTGCTACTCGATCTGGCAGGCGATTTAGGCATCAAGCTGATCGATACAGCAACGGCATATGGCGATGGGCTGATCGAACGCGTGCTTAGCGAAACGGCTAGTCTGCATCGCTACGATTTCAACATCGTGACCAAGTGTGGATGGGATACGGGGACGGGATGCTTTCTGGACAACGCTTCGGCCATTGCCAGGCAGCTCGACGTGTCTCTTACCAGATTTTCGGCGTATTCACCTCCAACGGTTCTCCTTCATTCGCCCCCGCCGGAACTACTCTCACGAGCTGAGCTTCTCGCCCCACTTGTGGAATACAAACGCAGCGGCGACATCAAGGCACTCGGCGTCTCCGTACGTTTCTACGAAGATGCCGCGACCCTGCTCGACTTCGATGAGATTGAGGTTGTGCAACTTCCATATAATCCCGTCATCGCGGCAGACGGAACTGACCTGATTGAGCGGCTGGCGGCGGCTGGTAAACGGCTGATGGCCCGGGAAGTTCTTATGAATGGGCTTTTCACGAATCGCTACCCGGACGGCCATCGCTTTCCCGCTGACGATATGCGCGCTACGTGGCCTTTGTCGTTACGCAGTCGGGTAGAGGCTTTCAGGCGAGATTGGAGGCAGTTTCGACGCGATGGTGAAAGCACCCTTTCCTTCGCCATACGCTTCGCCTTTGACCGCTCCGAATTTGAAATGGTTATTGTCGGTGCGCGTACGCGTGTGCAAGTGGAAGCGCTTGCCGCGGTCGTGCGAAGCCATTCGAGTTTGCATCCTTCACCAAAACTTAGGAAAGAGGAAAGACCTATGGCAGAACCAACCGGTAGCAGCCCGCAATTCCCGCGGATGGGCTTTTCGGCAAGCCCCAATATGGCAATGTCCCCGCGTGGGGCGTTCGCCGTCACTCCGAACATGGCAATGTCCCCGCGTGGGGCGTTCGCCGTCACTCCGAACATGGCAATGTCCCCGCGTGGGGCGTTCGCCGTCACTCCGAACATGGCAATGTCCCCGCGTGGGGCGTTCGCCGTCACTCCGAACATGGCAATGTCCCCGCGTGGGGCGTTCGCCGTCACTCCGAACATGGCAATGTCCCCGCGTGGGGCGTTCGCCGTCACTCCGAACATGGCAATGTCCCCGCGTGGGGCGTTCGCCGTCACTCCGAACATGGCAATGTCCCCGCGTGGGGCGTTCGCCGTCACTCCGAACATGGCAATGTCCCCGCGTGGGGCGTTCGCCGTCACTCCGAACATGGCAATGTCCCCGCGTGGGGCGTTCGCCGTCACTCCGAACATGGCAATGTCCCCGCGTGGGGCGTTCGCCGTCACTCCGAACATGGCAATGTCCCCGCGTGGGGCGTTCGCCGTCACTCCGAACAGTACGTTCGGCGATGCAGCCGCAATTCCGCACACGGGATCCGTCGGCCCCTCCCCCTTTTATAGTCTGATGACCATGGCCGAAATGATGCCCCCATTCATAATAGAGGCCATTTTGCGGGAACTCGACATCACGATGCCTCAACGCAAGACGGACATTTACTACGAAGAAGACGACGTCGTGCATATCCGCCGTTCGGGCTTGCAATATACGCTTTGGCCCCCGGCTAGCCTCTTTTGGAGCGCAATGGGAAAGGTCAAGACGACGGACATCATAACGGACATTGCTGAGAAGCTCGGCAGCCCCGATAGAAAAGAGCTCCGCCTTGTTATCGGAGATTTTCTGCTAAGTGCAGCGCTAAGCGATCTCGTCATCCTCTATCCTGAAGATATTTCAAAGGAAAACCTATCACCGCAAAAACCAGAGAGCTGAAAAAATATGCTACAACCGGCGACCATCCAGGCGCTAAGCCGACGCGATACCGGTGGGATCACATGGGACGAGGTAGCGGAGATTGCGCTGCCCGCAGGCCCCTTAGCTCTCCAAGTCAGCCTCGGCGACATCGAGGGCGAAATCTATGCGCAATGGGAGTTTGAGCCTAGCCTCGGCGGCAGCATCGGGCAGCTGCGGATCGATTTGTCGACGTTGGACCATACAAGCGTCGTACTTACCGGATCGCAAGCCAATCCGGTAGCGCGGGATTTCACAGGAGCCCGCCTGCCGCGACCCGGAGCTAGTCTGGCGCTGTTCGTCGAAAACCGTGCTGTCTCGCCGGCCATCAGGCGGATGATCTCGGTGACCTGCGGTGAGAGCGCGTTCGTCCATTGGCAACAAACGCTCACCCCGCCAGCGCAATGGTTCTATGTCGAGATCACCAACATCTGCAATCTCAAATGCCCTTTCTGTCCCAGCAAGGACCTACTGCGACCCCGCCAGCACATGAGCCTGGCTCTAGCGGAGACCGTATTTCGGAAAATTGCCGATTACATCGCCGCTCAGTCTCTGGGCGAAGCCTATGTACAGTTCCGACCTATGGTCTTCCTGCATGTCATGGGCGAGCCGGTTCTGCATCCACGTTTGCAAAGGGTGGTGCAGCTCGCTCATGAAGCGGGACTGGCTGTGGCGGTTTTCACTAATGTGACGATGATCAACAGGCAGAATATAGGCAAACTGATTGAGGCTGCGCCGGAACTGGTGACGCTGAGCGTCAATACCCCCACTGAGTTAGGTTATGCCAAGCTCGGCACGAAAGACACATTAAATGACCAGCACGAGCGGGTGAAATCCTATCTCCGTGAGCGGGCTGAAGCAGGCAGCTTCAAAACTGCGGTCGACATCCAATATATGTCGTCGAAAGGCGACAACGTACGCGGCGAAGGCTTGGTGCAATCTACCCAAGATGTATGGCGGCTCTTCAGGCGCTGGCTCGCAATCAATCGTTCTATACATCGCCACCAAAACGTCTCATTCCGTAGCTTGCCGCGGCTCCAGATGGTCGACATGGCGAATCCACTGTCGCCGCACCTCGATCCGAGCTTCCGCATTCCCTTGGGGTATGGCGTCAATTTGACGATCAAGACAGCTTGCTCATTCGGCAACGTTACTCTGCCTAAAGGGCGGAAGGTCCGGCCGACGCGATTTGGACAATGTCCCTACAACAGCCCGTTTCAGCAGATGGTCGTATTTGTAGATGGCTCAGTCTCATTCTGTAATCTTGATTACGAAAATACCGTCAATCTTGGAGACCTGTCAAAGCAGAGTATAGAGGCGCTCTGGAACGGAACTCGTATGACACGAACTCGAAACTGTATGGCCGCTGGCATTCTCAACGAGCCAGTCTGTCAGAGATGCCTTGGCGTGGTAGCGCCAAGCTAAGAAGGGAGTACCGAGTATGGTCGATCTTGCCTTCATCAGCCCGCCGACCCCATCGCCCGCGGAACATTCCGAATACTCTGTAATGGCGCCGCCCCTTGGGATAGGCTATCTCGCCGCCATGCTACGCAACGCTGGCCACACAGTCGAGGCGATTGATTTAGCTGTGAGCCACAATCCCGTTCCAGACATGATCGACTTCTTACGGCGCACGCAGCCAAAAATCATGGGCTTTTATTTGCTGACACAGAACTACTACCTCACGCAGAAATTGTTGAAACTCGCGAAGGTGCAGTGCCCGGATACAATTGCATGGGCAGGCGGACCGCATGTTAGTTATGAGTATGAGCACGCACTGCGCGGAGCAGGCTTTGACGTGGTATTCATTTTCGAAGCCGAGTACTCCTCCGTAGAAGTCGCGAACGTGCAACTGCGCGGCGAGGGCAAGCTCAAGAATATCGCCGGGATTGCCTTTCTCGAAGAAGACGGAACGCTGATCAAGACGCCGACGCGCGAACGGGAGCGCACGCTCGATGCGCTTCCCTATCCCGCGCGGGACCTGTTCTCGATAAACCGGTATCTGCGCCCCGGCACCATTATGTCGAGCCGCGGCTGCCCCCTGAAATGCATTTTTTGCGTCGCCTCCACCTTCGAGGACGCCTACAGGTATCGGAGCCCTGAGAACGTATTTGGCGAGATTAAGCATATGTACAATACATGGGGCGTCAACGACTTTTATTTCGTCGATAACGTATTCACAACACATCGCGGCCGCGCGCGCAAAATCGCCCAGATGATTCGCGAATCTGGCCTGCCGGTCGGCTGGTATTGCGTCTCGCGGGTCGACTACGTAACCCCGCAGCTGATGCAGGACCTCGCCTCTGGCAATTGCTACCGCATTGAGCTGGGCGTGGAATCTGCCGATCTTGGAGTGATCGACAACATGAAGAAACATATCAAAATTGATCAGGTCCGCCGCGCTGCCGACATTATTCTCAATCTTGGGATGCAGCCTATGTTCACGTTTCAGGTCGGCCATCCGGACGATACACCCAAATCGATGGAGGCGACGATAAAGCTGATGCGCGAAATGCGCGAACAAGGCGCCGGCACCTACCTCTCGATCACGACGCCTTACCCGGGTACGCCCCTTTATCTGGGGCTCGAGAAGTACGGGGTAACTCTTGAGACGCAAGACTGGGAAGACTACCGCTGGAGCAATCCCACTTATTCTACCAAGAACTTTAAACGCGACTATCTTCGTCGAGCGGTTTTCGAGGAGGCCCAAGCACTCACCGAAGCGATTATGGCGGGAAAGCTAAAAGACCCGCCATCCGCGCCTTGGCTGCGCTTCGGAAAGCATCCGAACGGGTATGTACCGCCCCGACCGAGCAACAAAAGGGATCCCGGCACTTTGCGTATCGAAGAGCGGCAATCGGAGACACCGAGCCGTACGGTCAGATTGCCTGTCCTGCAAATCAAGCGTGATTCGCTCCGCCGGAAAGAAAGATCGCCTTGTTAATGACGGTACCTTTGCCAAGCCACCTTTTCGTTGAAGTGACGAGCAACTGCAATCTCGCTTGCCCGCATTGCTATATCGAAGCCGGTGATGGTCGCCAGCGGCAGCTCAGCTATGAGACGGTCGAAGCCGCAATCGGGGAATTCAAGGAGACGGGCGGCGTCCGTTTTACGCTGAGCGGTGGAGAGCCGACATTGCACGAACGCTGGCGCGACATCCTTTCGGCTGCGCTGAAAGCCGGCCTTGCCACAGAGATCATCACCAACGGCACGCGTTTTCTCGACAAGGATCTCGATTTCCTAACAGACAACCCGATCGCCATCGATATTAGCCTCGAGGCGGCAAACGCAACAACCCATGACGCGATCCGTGGTAAGGGATCATTCGCTACAACAACAGAAACAATCGAGCGTTTGCTCACACGTCGCCTCGGTCACCGCATTACCCTGTGCTTTTCGCCAATGCAGCACAATTGCAACGAACTCCAAGCTGTGTTCGACTGGGCCGAGCGCCACGCGATCAAACGCGTATACATCTCCCTACTTGAGAACCGCGGCCGCGCCAAGCGACAGGGAGACGGCTTCGCGCCGACGGTATCGCAAAAGCAGGCGCTGATCGCAGACTTGGTCACGGTCATGGCGCGCCCGCGGACGACGGAAGTCGAGGCGCCAAACCTTCGCTTTTTCCCTGAGCGCCTTCTCGGCAGTGTGTCAGTCGCCGAACCGATTGACCGGACCCTCCGGATGACCCCCGATGGCGAGCTGTTCTTCACGGCCTACCTCGACGCAGACCCTTTCAGGCTCGGCCGCTACCTGCCCGGAAATCTCGCTGTCGCCTGGAGCTCAGATAAGGTGAAAAGCGCGTTCCTCGCCTGCAAGAGTCGCGTCATTCTGATGCCTGAGTGCCGGCAATGCTGGATCTACGAACTTTGCCAGGGCGGCAGTGCAATGTTTGCCTGGAATAAGGCGAAAGGCTTTTTCGACGTTGATAGCTATTGCGCGCCCAAACGCGCCTATGTCGAAGCCACACTTAGGAGCGCGAATCATGGCGTCTTTACGTCTCAAGCTGTCTTTTGAAACTGGGCTGTTGATTAAAGGATTTGCTGTCAAAGCCGGCCTGCCGGAGGACATGCCGCTAAGAATCGACATCATCGGAGGTGCCGATTCAGGCTTTGCTTACGAACTTTATTTCGACAGGCCCGGAGATGGCGATATCGTAATTTCCACGGGGGGGCGGCAACTGGCAGTTTCGCCGGACGTTGCATACTATCTTGATGGAAGCACAATCGACTGGGTGGCGAGCGAAAACGGCAGCGGTTTCTATATTGATAATCCTAACGAACCGGATAAGACCTGATGGCCAATGACCTCAGCTTAGTAATCATCCAGTAAAAGTACGCGTATGCGGCTAGGCGGCGTTGTCACGTTTTTTGAAATGTGGCCACGTGAGCCGACACGGCGCTTTTCAGGCAGGCCGTGCACTTACGGCTTCCCACGCGGCCATGGCCTGGCGTCGATGGGTTCGAATTTGTACTGCGGAGCGGTTGGTCTGGGATGCATCCTTGTACCGTAGATTTAGTTGCACAACATGAAGACGAACCATCCGAGCGGCCGGTGCGTTATCAAGCGAACGAGCAGGAGGAAATGTTGGCTTCCGAGATCGAACTGAAGCTGGAACTCACACCCGAAGCTGTCGAGGCCGCTATTGGTTCCGGCCTGCTTGGCGAACCGACGAGTATCCTTCAGCAAACATCGACATATTTCGATACGGCAGATCGAAAACTATTCGACCGCGGCTTCACCCTCCGCATCCGGAAGACCGGAAATAGTCTCATCCAGACAGTGAAGGCCACCGGGGAAAGTGCGTCGCTGTTTGCCCGGTCGGAACTGCGGGCGTCGGTCACTGCTGGCCACAAAATGGATGACGAGTTTTCCCTGCCGTTGTCCCGCCTCCGCCCATGCGCGGGGTGCAAGTTCCCGTTGCGGTGGTCCAAGATCTGATCGCCTGCGCCTCCCACGTGAACCACGGGGGTCATCCGTCAACGCCGAACCACAGCCGTGCAGTTCAGCACTCATCTAGATACATCCGGCATGCCAGCAGTAATTTTCCGATGGCTGCTAGATGCCTGTCCCGTTGCGGCAAATCGAAATGCTCCTGTATCGTCACGGGATAAGCCCAAGGTATATGGACAAACAGGGCCTTCGCGGTCGACGCCACTTCGTCTAAGCGTCTAAGTACGCGGTAATAGATATAGTTACAGACGTAGTCGCCCGCGTTGTTCGACACGCAATAGGGGATGCCAGCCACCGCCAGCTGCGCTCCGACACGTTCAAGATTGACAGAGGTCCCGTATGCGCGGGGGCCGCCATCGACAATCGCGACTCCACTGCGAACCTCGCCGCGATTGTCCGCTACGCCACAATCGGCTACGTTGATGGCAAAGCGCTCAAGCTTAAGCCTATCTGTCGACACAGACAGGCCAAGCATTAGGATTAGATCTGCGTCCAGGGCGAGATCGAGGCTTCGCTCTAGCCAGTTGTCGACTCCCGCGTATGAAGTTGGAAGGACCGAAAACTCGATCAGATCGAACAGGTCGTTTGGGGGATGCCGTCTTAGGCTTTTCAAAATCTCTTCGGATGGGTTAAACGGAAGCCCGGCAAACGCGTCGAATCCGGTCACCAGCGCTTTCATTGCGGATCCCTCCGGAAACAATCTCTTCGCTCGACTGCTCGGTTCCCCCAATCCTTCGCCCACGTGGACCGTTGCAGCAGGCGGGCTCGCGCTCCCGCATCAAGGTCGAGTCGGGTGGCCTCGTGTTTCACACGGCTCAATCCGAACTTAGGGCAGAGCATCAATGGTCTGACCGACCGGAAATAATCGTCCAGCTCTTGATCCGCGCAGGTGCATATATGCCCCTAACCTCCGCACGTGCAAGGAGTTCCAACATCTCTATCTGCAACTCAGGCGCCTGAATATTAAAGATGGCGTCCTCGATCTCCACAAATCTCACACCGGAGGCTATTCCGTCTACCGCGAGGATATCCAGCCAAGCCTTGACCAAGGTAATTCGAATGCCGCAAAAGTGTTGCACGAAGTCGGCCTGCTCCCCCAAGGCGAGCCAAGCTGCCGCTTTGTCCGCGTTTCCGAGGAGCGCCCTATTCACGGCGATCGCATGCACCATTTCTGCGGTGCATGGCGCAGTCACCGCCCGGGGCTTGATCCATGCTCGTTCGTGGTACTGCACAGTCTTTTCATGGTCCTGCTCGATCGCTGATAGCTCTCCGCAGAGCGCCATGTAGAGAGACTCGTGTTCGTTATTCATGCAGAGTTTCTGCATCCCGCGAAGGAGTTCGCGAGCTTCATCCAGTCTCAGCTCGCAACAGGTCAACGCAGTCCGCCATGACAGAGCGAGAGATGTCTATTCCCAGCCGGTCGTACATCTCGGATAGGCGGTAGAGAGGGATATGATCGTCGAATTTGGCGACCATGATATGGGCGAGCAATCCCGGTCCGGGCTTGCCGCGTTCGATCGGCAGGGTCGGCATCTGACCCGCTACCGTCGTGTCGCACTCCCTGCAGATCATGCGCTTTTGCGTTAGCCTTTTAGAAGACGAAAGGACATACTCAGATCGTGGCGTCAGGGAGACTACACTCTCGACGCGCGCGAGTTCCCGACCATGTTCGTAAATGAACATGGTTCCATGGACGTGGCCAGGGTCGAGGGCTGGGTGGTTCTGACTCAAACATGCGATATCGTGAACTTCGCTGAAGGACGCGATCTTGTTGCTGTTGCACCATTAGTCAAAGCCAAGCTGGGCTTGATGCAGGCCGTTGCCAAAGGCACGACGCCCGCTGCGGCCCAACTTGAGAACTCGCCGGGGAGAACCTCGTTGTTGACCTGACGAAACTCTGTGCCGTCCAAAAGAAGGCCCTTGCAGGCATGAGACGCGCCATAGGCTTCAATAGCGATGAAACACGCTGCACGTTCGCTCAGACCTTGGAGTCGGTACGGCCGCTTCGCATTTCCCGACGCCCTGGATTGATGGACCCTTAATTGCGATCCGCAACCAATCGAAGGACAAGCATAAAAGGAATTCTGATTCTGGGCGAGTTTACAGATCGCTTCGTTGCATTCGAGTCTCAGCATCTCCTGATTTCAATACAAGAGGGGCTGAGATCCAGTTTCTTGCGGTGCTTGACGAAGAAGCACGGCTCGAGGCTACGACAACGGAGATAAAGAAGAACTCGACTCCGTCGCAGCGTCTTCGAAGTTCAATTGGCCGGAAGAATTTGAGCGCGCCGTTCCGCTTTTTAGGGTCGTGACACCGGACTCCATTAGCGCTCGCGAGTGGTTTACCAGCCAGCAAATTGATCTTGATTTCCTCTCTCCCCTCAAAGATTCCTGAGCGGAGGCGGAAAACATGTGCCGCAATTACGCTTGAATCATTATGCGATCTTCGTGGCCTAAACCGTGAACGCCATAGCAACCAGCCGGACGCTAGCCTCGGCAACTCTCGCCGTGCCAGAACCGTTGCCCCCCTAGGTCAGTGGCGTAAGCATATTTATCGAACTGCCTTTGACACTAGGAATATACATGGTCCTATGGAAAGCCGTTCGGCATGTCACCTGAGATGGTTCGCCATAATCGTCGAGATGAAAAAGTAAGAATGATCGTATCCTTCGCGTGTTCAGGGTCCCGTTCGCCGCTCCAAGTGAAAGCCCGCTTCAGCGATTTGTCGCGTCGGATGACGGGATCAATCGCAAGATAGCCCCGCTTGATAGTCGGATGGCCACTCTTGCCGTGTCGGGATCGGGATCATCGCAGTGTCTCCAGCCCGCGCAGGATTCGCAGCAGCGCATCGACGTCGACGTCTGTCGACAAGGACGCGCCGGCCGTTTGCGCTCCGCACCTCCATGCGACGGCTACCCACTACCGGAGTCGATGGAGCCGACACGGGCGTAGGCACGTCCGGTGTGATCAGCGCGGGCACGAAGCCCTCGATCCGATTGCTGCCAAGATTGCCGGCCTGCGCCAACTGCCGCCAGCGGTACAGTTGTGCGCGGGAAACCCCATGCTTCTGCGCCGTCGCGGAAACCTGGCGACCATCGCCAGAAAAGCCTTCCTCGAGAATTTTGAGCTTGGCCGCGGCGGTAAAGCGCCGCCGACGCCCTGGGTCGATGATTTCAAGCCGGCTCACCGGTGTCCGAAAACTGTCCATATGCCTGTCCATAGCGACAAAACGACAGATTCATCCCACGCGCTCAAGGCGGCGCATCCTCGGATGCTCACTTTTGTCCGGAAAGCTTGCCGTTTTGGCCGCATTAAACTCATCAAATAGGATTTGCGCCGCGCGGACGAGCACGCGGCGCTTTTATTCGGCAGGGAAAGCAGCTTCGTCTAAGCCTTTGGCCTTATTCGATGAATTCTTGCTCCACAATCTCCGACGGGCCAGCGCCGGCAGGGCAGAGGAGATTAGTCCTTCAAGAGGCTTTTGTTCTCAGTCGTCGGCACGTACTGGAAAGTGTCTTGTCCTTGCTCAATGGCCGGTCCGGAGCCGCCTTCGTAAGCGAGGTTCCAGCTCGTAACTATCTCAGTGTTGTTGCCGTTGACCTGTGCGTAGCCGGTCCATCCGGTTGCGGAATTGCAGTTTTCCGTCGAATTGTTCCAGCCGACCGAAAATGCGATGAACGTCCCGTTTACCCTTCCTGTTAGCGGATAGGGCGAGTTCTGGCATCCGGTGCCCTGTGCTCTGTTTACATATTGGCCGGAGACATTTCCGAACGAGTCGACTTGAATGATCATCGTCGAGCCGGACCGGTTCTGCCAACTGCTGGAAGCCGATGCGATGCTTGAAAAATCCTTGAAGTTGCTTGCATCGAAAGCAAGAGCTGAGGTTGCTACAGCAAACACAAGTGCTGCAACTGCAGTAGTACGGATCATGGTTTTTCCTCCTGATGTGCGCCGACCGTCGGCGATCGTACCGAAGGTTGCATATAATCTCGTAATAATCAATCAATCCGAGTAGCAATTTACCGGGTTGAGAAACCCGAAAGACGGGCCGCGCCTTGCGCGGCGCGGCCCGAGAACGAGCATCGGGAGTGAAGACTTACACCATGCAAATTACGAACGGGATAGCGCAACGCTAATATCTTGACCATCATTAAAACGGACAAACTGCATGGCCGCAACCCCGAGAGCTACCTCACGGACGTCCTAACCCAGATCAAAGATTCACCGGTAGATAGGCTTGAAGACCTGTTGCCGTGGAATATGCTCCCGACGGTCTCCACTGCGCAAAAGGCCGCCTGATGGCTCGTTCGATGCATATCTGCACGATCGAAGACGTCGCCACCATGACCGGCGAGAACCTCGAACTGCTCAGAGAGATCGTATCCATCCGAGCAGGGCCGCGGGATTTTGGGCGCCGCGCGTTGTCACCAAGCGCTCCGACCGAACGACGGCGTATGTCGTTGGCGAAGGCTCGGCCGAACTTCTCCGCCCACGGTCGGATCGTTTGATGCGAGACAATGATCCCGCGGGCTGCCAGCATGTCCTCGACCATCCGTAGGCTGAGAGGAAAGCGGAAATACAGCCGAACGGCATGAGCGATCACCTCGGCGGGAAAGCGATGCGACGGTAAAGCGGATCACGGTGTGTCATAGCCCGTGATCGGACATCGAAATCGAATTTCCGTTAGTTTACGATGCCATCTCCTCACCTGACGGTTGGGTGTTGCCGCCCTCGAGTGGCGAAATCGCATTGCTTGACATTCCTATCAGGGCGTCTGACGTTCGCGTTGGCATGATGGGCGTTGGTGAAACCCCGCTGCGGCTTGAAGAGATCGAGGGCATCATCGAGGGGACGGATGTTTCCGAGCCGGTTCTCGATACGGTGGCGGATCGCCTGGCTGGAATCCTCACGCCCAGCACGGATATCCATGCCTCTGCAGATTACCGCAGGCATCTCTCAGGCGTCCTTGCCAAACGGGCCCTTCGCGCCGCCTGGAGCCGCGCGAACCACGAAAGGCTTCAAGCGAGATGAGTGAGAAGACGATCACCGTTAGCGTCAACGGAGCGTATATGACGCGCACGATCGAAGCACGAACGCTGCTGAGCGACTTCCTGCGCCAGGACCTTTGCCTGACCGGAACCCATGTCGGGTGCGAACATGGCGTTTGCGGTGCCTGCACCGTCATTCTCGATGGAAGGAGCGCACGCTCCTGTCTGACGCTTGCAGTGCAGGCGACGGGAGCGAAATCGAAACCATCGAAGGCCAGGGAAGCGTCGATAAACTCGGACGAATCCAAGAAGCGTTCCGCCAGCATCATGGCCTGCAATGCGGATTTTGTACGCCCGGTTTCATCGTGGCGATCATCGACCTTCTTCGCCACCATCCGCTGGAAACCGATGAGAAGATCAGGGAAGCGCTGTCGGGGAACATCTGTCGCTGTACGGGATATGAAAACATCGTCAATGCCGTCCGCGAACTGGCTAGGGAGAGAGGACCTCTGAGATGAAGATGCATTTTCTTGAAGGCGGCCGGCTCCGTATGCGCCGGTCCATCTACGTCCCCGGGGCACCGAAGGAAGAAGCGATCGAGTTGCCGGTTCACGCCACCCTGGTGCGCCATCCCCAAGGCAACGCGCTGTTCGACAGCGGATGCAGTCCGGAGGCCGCCATCGATCCAGGCGCGCGATGGGGCGGGTTAAGCAAGGTTATGACTCCGATCTTTTCACCAGAGCGGACGGTCGTTCATCAGTTGAAGACTCTTGGTCTAGATCCCGAGGACATAGATGTTGTGATCTGTTCACATCTCCATCCCGATCATTGCGGCTGCAACTCGTACTTTCGGCGCGCAACGATCCTCTGCCACGAAGCGGAGGCGCAGGCCGCCACGGCAAGCGATGCAGAAAATCAAGGCTATCTTCGAGGAGAATGGGACCAGCCCCAGGGTTTCCAGACCTTCAATGCGGAGCATGACGTCTTTGACGACGGGCGCATCGTCTTACTGCCGATGCCGGGTCATACCCCCGGAATGACCGTCGCCCGTGTCGAGCTGGAAAAAGATGGTTCATTTATACTCGCTTCAGATGCTGCGCCGCTCCAGGCGAACGTCGACACCGGTATCGCTCCAAGAAATACTTGGAACAACGAGCTGGCCGCAGAGGCACTCGCTTGCCTGAAAGCTCTTCGGGAGCGGGGAGCTACCATCATTTCCGGCCACGACGACGCGCAGTGGCAAGGGTTGCGAAAGGATGTGGAGTTCTACGAATGAGCCAGCAGGACCACTCCGTCCAGCTGCGGCCCAAACTTGTCGCAAGCGGGTCAAGCGCACCGAAGATCCACGTCTGCTGACGGGTGTTGGTCAGTATGTCGATGACATGGCGCCGGCCCGTATGTTGCATATCGCACTGCGACGCTCCGACCAGCCACATGCCCGAATCTTGAACATCGATGTCGGCGATGCGTTCTCGGTGCCCGGCGTCGTCGCGATCTATGACGCGAGCGACCTGGAAGGAGAGATCAAACCTGCCATACCGACCTCGCGTATGCCTGGTTATTACGCCACCCCCCTATGGCCACTTGCACGCGGGAAGGTTCGATATGTAGGCGAGCCGGTCGTCGCCATTGTGGCGGAAAGCCGGTACGCGGCGGAAGACGCGCTTGAACATATCAGTATCAAGTACGAGCCACTGCCCTTCGCTATCAATGCGGTCAAGGACGATGCACCCCTCCTGCATGAGGAGGCAGGCACCAACACGATCATCCGCCGCGAGTTCAAGCGTGGCGACGTCGACGCGGCGTTCCAAGGATGCAGCGGTCACCGTGAAAGGCAAGTTCCGGATGACGCGGAAGACCGCGGCTGCCATGGAGAACCGGTCCTATCTCGCCGAATGGGAGAGCCGGAAACAATCGCTCACGCTACACGTCCTCCAATATTCCGGGCGTGATCCGCGATGTGCTTTCGGGCTGCCTCGGCCTCCCAGGAAACACGCATGCGCGTCGTCGCCCCCGATGTGGGAGGCAGCTTCGGCGGCAAGGGCTCGCTCTACGGCGAAGAAATCCTTGTCTGTGCGCTGGCACGAAAGCTGAAGCGGCCGATCAAGTTCATCAGCGATCGACTGAAAGATCTTTCCGCGACCAGTCAGGCCTTCGACGAACTGATCGAGGCCGAGCTGGCGGTATCGTCCATACCGAAGCAAATCTGCCGAATAATATCGGCGGCTTTCGCGGCATGGGCGAAGGCGGCACGATCGGCGCGCCGGCGGCGATCGCAAGCGCCGTCTCGGACGCGCTTTCTCACCTCGGCGTGTCGGTAGAACGCTGCCAGTTACTCCAGAGCGCATTTTCCAGATGCTTCGCCATAAGAGACTGTTCCCCGATGCGCCGGATTGACCCCGAACATCGCGTTTTTTGGAAACCCCTTTGGGACAAGAGACCCTTCAAAGGTCAAATGGGTACCTCAGGATATAGTCGGTGTCCTTGGAGGAGATGGGCTTCTTGCACTCGGAGCAGACCACAATGGCGGAAAAATCCTGCCCGCAGGCCTTATGCCGAAGCCGCATCGGTGGCTTGCCATCTGAGAGCCACCTGTCTCCCCAAGCCATCATGACGAGCATGGGCTTGTACAGATCGAGGCCGATTTCCGTAAAGCGATACTCGAAGCGTTCGCCCGCATTATAGGGAACTTTGCGCAATACCCCTGCCTGTACGAGCCGGGCGAGACGGTCCGCGAGAATGTTGGTCGCAATGCCGAGATTCTCCCGCATTTCCTCGAAGCGGCGAACACCGAACCAGCCTTCTCTCAGAATGAGGAAGCTCCAACGATCGCCAATGATCGCGAGCGTCCGCGCGACGGAGCATGGCCGCACTCTTTCCAAAAGTGTCGAATCTGAGCTTCTGCGAGATGTCGGGCGCGTCTCGACCGGAGCATACCCCGCGCCCGGTCCGTCGCGAGGCGCAACTTCTTTAGAATCAACTGTAGCGGGGCTTCGTTGCCCCCTGTCAACCACTTGTCGCCGAACTCCGTGAGCGAAAGCATCGTCGGAAAAAGATCTTTACCTCGGAGGGTTAGAAAATACTGTTGCCCCGGCTCGTTGGGCCGCTTTCCGGTGCTGAGGATCTCATTTGCCACAAGGCTCGAGAGTCGGGACGAAAGCGTTTGCCGTGGAATTCCCAAACGCTCCTGAAATTTGTCGAACCGACGCACACCGAAATAGGCTTCTCGAAGAATCAAGAAGTTCCAGGTCTCGAAAACAATTTCCATGGTCCGACGAACCGATGATTGCCGCTGCATTAACAGGGGTTTTTCAACATCGGGTGAGGACGCAATGTTCATGGGCAGCTTTATAAAATTGTTCATCGGACGAGGCCGAATTGATGATGGTTCACACTATAGATAAGGCATCAGGTCTAATATTGAAAGCTTCGGACCCATAAGAAACGGCGATCCGATCGCAGGCGATAAGCCAGAAAGAAGGTCTGCAGGTACTCACACAATAATCTTGTCATCAGGTGCGGCGTGACCGCATTAAACACCCGCGGCAACTGGCACTGACGCTCACGCCTTAGCCTCAAGGCGCCGGTGGGGCTCCGTCTGGGAAGACCTGCAGCACCGCTGGCGCTCGCGCTCTTGGGGAGGAAGGTCAACCAACCTAGACGTTGCATTAATCAGAGCGACGAACTCGCCGGTGAAACCAAGTCCGTAGGTGGCGACATACGTGCGATCGGCGCAAGGAGCGCTGGTCATGCTGGCCGACATGCCGTGGGTTTCAACAGCTGACATAAACTCGCTTATTGAGGCTTTCTTTGCTCATCGTTGTCGACCGATTATTGTCGCGACCTGCGGGAGCGTTCGCGGGAATCCCGTGATCCTTCCCAGGTCTCTCTTGGGCGAGGTCGCCAATCTTAAGGGCGACCTTGGAGCACGAAATATTATCCGAGGCTCCAATCTGCCGGTCGTAGAAGTCGATATCGGTCCCTCAGCATTGCACGATGTCGACACAATGGAAGCATTGGTCGCAGCTGGCGGTATCGTATCCTGATCCTCAGCAACAGCGAAAGTTGTTTGTCGCCACCTTGTCCCGGAACTCACGTATTGAGAACGAGGAGCCGAGGGACATCACAATAGCGGCGACGGCCAGATCTACGGCGCTTTGTCTATGCCAGATCCACGGACAACTGCACATCATAACCGACTTCGGCGGTAGAACATATGGCTCGCCAGCGGACAGTTCCGCATTGCCCAAAGATCTATATCATTTGCTAGATGAGTCCACAAAAGCTCACAGACAGGGCAACAGGATTCAGTCACATTGTCGGTATATTAATGAATTCCAAAAATCGAGAGCAAACCAATGTCCCGACCTCTTTCGCGTCCGCGCGACCGGATTTCCGTACTTCTGCTTGAAGGGATCAGTCAGAGCGCGGTGGACTACTTTTCGTCATCAGGCTACGTCAATCTCACGCATCTGCCGAAGGCTCTGGATGACAAGGATCTTAAAAGTCATATAGCCGAAGCACATATTGTAGGAATTCGCTCACGCACGTATCTGACAGAGGAAATCTTCAGATCGGCTAAGAAGCTCATGGCCGTCGGCTGTTTTTCTGTGGGGACAAATCAGGTCGATCTGGATGCGGCCCGCCGACGCGGGATACCCGTGTTCAACGCTCCCTATTCAAATACGCGCTCGGTCGCCGAGCTTGTGATCGGTGAGATCATCATGCTGACCAGGCGGATCTTCCCGCGTTCGGCTTCGGCTCATGAAGGCGGATGGGAAAAATCTGCCGTCGGCAGTCGTGAGGTGCGCGGGAAAACGCTGGGCATCGTTGGCTATGGCAATATCGGTTCGCAGCTTGGCGTTCTTGCGGAAAGTATGGGCATGAACGTGCGCTATTTCGATCCCTCGGACAAGCTTCGCCACGGCAATACAGAATCGATGGCGACGCTCGGGGCACTGCTCGAAATCTCAGATTATGTGACGATGCATGTTCCAGAGACCAGTGCAACGCGAAACATGATCACTGAGGCTGAACTGCGCCGAATGAAAAAGGGAGCCGTTTTTATCAACAATTCCCGCGGGACCGTGGTCGATCTTGAGGCGCTTGCGACGGTTTTGAAAGAAGGGCATCTCGCAGGCGCGGCTGTGGACGTGTTCCCGAAAGAGCCGGCATCCAATAAAGAACTTTTCAAGACGCCGCTACAGGGTTTGGACAATGTAATTCTGACGCCACATATTGGCGGCTCAACCGAAGAAGCCCAGGAGCGCATCGGAGGGGAAGTCTCAAGGAAGCTCGTCGAATATTCGGACGTCGGTTCGACGCTGGGCGCGGTCAATTTTCCCCAGGTTCAACTGCCTCCGCGACCGAACGGCACACGTTTCATCCATGTTCATGAAAATCGCCCTGGCATCTTGAACAGTTTGAATATGATTTTTTCGTCCCGCGGACTGAATATCGTCGGCGAATTCCTGCAGACCTACGGCGAGATGGGTTATGTGGTGATTGAGGCCGAGAGCATTGGCCAGAGAGCGGATGACATCCTTGATGAGATTCGCCAGATTCCGGGAACGATACGCGCTCGATTGCTTTACTGACCCGGTGGATTGTGCGTCATTTCACTTTGGCCTGAACGTTTGCGAATTCACGCCTTAGAGCCCGATTTAAAAGAAGTTGAGCGATAACAGGCAGTTGTGATTCCTATTGGTGCTAAATCAAATGAGGTTTCGATGAGCTGGACTGCTATCGCTCGCCGTGGGCATGACCGAGACGTACTTCGTTTTCCAAGTGATTTGAAGGACCGGGAATGGGCGTTGATCAAACCGCTGATCCCGCCAGCGCGTCGTGTCGGGCGGCGTCGGACGACGAATATGCGCTCGGTCGTGGAGGCGATCCTCTATATCGCCTCGAGCGGCTGCCAATGGCGCATGCTGCCGGGCGATTTTCCGCCGGTTTCGACAGTGCGCGGTTATTTTTATGCTTGGCGCGCGATCGGACTGTGGCAGAGCATCAACCAGCTTCTGGTGATGGCGGCGCGGGAAATCGAGGGACGGGAGGCGCAACCGACGGCGGGGATTATCGACAGCCAAAGCGTCAAGACCACGGAAAGCGGCGGAATATCCGGCTATGATGCAAGAAGATTAAGGGCCGCAAGCGTCAGATTGTCACCGATACGCTTGGATTTCTGATCTTCGTGTTCATC
The DNA here is from genome assembly GCF_002531755.2 of Rhizobium acidisoli. Classification (NCBI taxonomy): domain Bacteria; kingdom Pseudomonadati; phylum Pseudomonadota; class Alphaproteobacteria; order Hyphomicrobiales; family Rhizobiaceae; genus Rhizobium; species Rhizobium acidisoli. The sequence continues at coordinate 149,536 of NZ_CP034999.1, forward strand.
CATGCTGCCGACATACAGGATCGCGACGGCGCACCCCATGTCCTCAAGGCGATCCGCCGCCGTTTTCCGTGGCTGCGCCACATGTCACTGGCGGCGTGACTGCAACACCAAGTGCGACCAGTCCACCGGGCCCTTAAAGTGCATCCTTGACCGGAAACGTGTCTTAACCGTAGTGGTGAAGCCGCGCCTGATGCCGCCGGCTGTTCAAAAAGGGAAAGCACCAGCCCTACCGAAACCCTCTTCTGGTATCTACTGCAATGGACTTGTAATCGACAACGGGCAGGCCTTTTAAACTATGTTCGACACGCCCGGACTAACGACTTTCAGCGGATCGTTGCCATGTATATCTATGACAATTTCGTCATCGATATAGATATCGATATCGCATAACTCAATGCGCGAGCAGGATGAGTTGGAAATGTTTAGCTAACTGACTGAAGCGTTACGTGCCGCATCCCTCGAATTACATGGCACGGGTTCCAATGAACGTGCCCGGCCAGCCACATAACTGCTCGTCCGAAGGTTTCGACAGCTCGCCGGACGTTAGCGTTGGTCAGGATGAGAAGCCCATGTGGGGTTCTCTTGAAAATGAAAATTGCCACCGGACTGTCCGGAAAACGGCGCATGGGTCGCTATAATCGCAGGGCGCTGATCGGACAGTAATGCAACTTCCAGCGTGGAGAAGCGTGTTGCCTGCAGCCAAACGTCATAATCCGGCTTCCCTTCGGAATATGACCTTTCCCGCGAACGCTCGGCAAGATAGTACTCGACAAAGTACCCGTCGGCATTCTACTTAGTGACTGGCACGGTTGTTGCGTCGTCTCACGAAAGACAGCCGTTAACGAGAGGTCACGATGATTGACGTATGCTCGATGGGGATCGTGTTGTGCGGTGGGTACCTTCTTGCTGCATCCGCAGGCAGACTCGGCGGCGCTGAGAATGTTTTATCTGACTCGCCATTGTCCGCGGCTGATGTATCGAGTTTCGAGACTTTCATAGTTCGCAGCCCACCGACATCACTCAATCTGGATCCATTTTATGCCAAATATGCTGACGCAGCGGGCATACCTATTATTTCGTCTAACAAGGTTCCAGACACGGCACTATTGATCTCACGTGACATTGTCCTCTACATGTTGTCAGAACGCCGTGATGTCCGCGATGCTTTAATCCAGGCTGGAGCGCGGGTGGGCGTCATGGCAATTGACGAGACGACGACTGATATTCCCGAGCAGCGGGATTGGAAGAAGCCTCTTCCCGATGATCCACGTCTCACCCCTGACGAGCGGCGGGATTACGCCAACACGATCGGCAAGATGACTGCCCGAGACTACTGGGCACAAAGGGCGCGCGGCATGGGCGGGCTCTACACTACGGGAGCTGTGGAGAATTTGATGGGCGTGCCGGGCACGCGGTATTACGGCGGGAACATTCTTGTTCACGAATTCTCACATAATATTTTCTACGCGCTGCGCACGGTAGATCCTGATCTCGTTGCACGAGTTGAACGTGCCTATTCGCACGCCTACGAGAAAGGCCTCTGGGCGTGTTCCTATATGGAGAACAACGTCGATGAGTATTGGGCCGAGGGCACGCGATTTTGGTTCAATACGAACTTGGCTTACAGCCGAGGCAATCTCACCATTGCCACATCAGAAGATTTCGAGGCTCACGATCCAAGCCTCTATAATATCATGGCCGAAGTCTACCGCCATGACCACCACATTCTGGCGGATGTCTATTACCGGCATTCGGCGAAGTCGCAGTAATGTCCTTTGGTATTGACTGCCGGCCTCATGCTGCAATCCCGCTGGAGACCCGAACTATCGCTGATCGTCCGTGATTTGTCAGAGCCAGCTGGTCGCGCGGGTCCAGAACAATCCAACGTTTTGAAAACGATATTTTTGCGAAATCATATTAAAGTTACCCGCACCAAGGCCTTGGAGTTGGGGGGCAACCGGTCGCTCCGCATACAAAGGGAACGGCGAGGCCCTCACTGATCAAGATTTGCCCGACGTCGCGACCGTCAACCTCAAGCTTGCCGCAACTCCGACCGTAATTGCATTTCTTGGTCCCTTGGGTGCCGGGCTTACACGAACACGCGACCAAGCTAACGTTGGTCGACGCCGCGTGGCCTACCAGTTCCCGCAGCCGCTCAGAGGCACGGTTCCCTAGCTTGGCCTCGTTTGAACACATCGGCTCGAACTTCTCCGGCGTATTGAAGCCAACTAACCTCACTCGTGTCCCATTGTTCAAACGTATTGTGTCTCCGTCGGTGATCGTGAAATTCGCTCTACCTTTTGAAGTCGGAGATGGCACATTGGTCACGGTACTTGGTTCACTTGGAGTCTGAATATTGCCGACGTTGCCGCCGAAAAAGCTGGCGATCAAGCCGACGACGAGGATGCATCCGATTACAATCAGCAAGCTGTCTCGCCCCGCACCAGAGACTGAGCGAAAAGGATAGCGTGGGCGAAAGGGATTCCGGCTCCGGAAAGGATTTCTCGGGCGGAGCGGATTGCCGAGAGGGAAAGGATTGCGTCGGCGTGATGTTCGAAGGAGCGGCGCCCGTGGTGAATTTATTTCGCTCACAGGCTCTTGGCGCGGCTGACGTGGAAGTGTTCCGGCTTGAGAGATCACTTCGAATTTCGGCGACTGCTCGTGCGTGAGACGTTTCAGTATCGCGAATTGTTTTTCACTCACCTTTGTCCGGACCCCATAGCGGCCCAACTTCTCGCGCATGTCGCTTAGAAACTGTCGCTGCCATTCTGCTGCACGTCCATCCTGGAGTACCTCGCCAATGCGCCGCCGGAGGTAGGCAATATCTTGCTCGCTCAGCATATCCTGCCCTGATGCGACCTAAACAGAGCAACTACGCTAAGTTGCAATGCTTAAAATTTGCCCAACCGCCTGGCCCAAAACGGCGGGGCGCATACGGCAGGCACAATCAAGGCTCACTGAGCACACGGGGCCCTCGACCCGTCGATCCCGGACGACTGCGCACGTTCGACAGAGGGGATCGTCGCGGCGTGGTCATCGATACGGGGTGTGAATGGTATGTGATGACGGACACCGGTCGCTCCGATAGGTATCAAGGATCAAACGAACCTTGACCGTCGGCCAGCGTGCGCTCGAGCGCACCAACACGATCGCGCAAGAAGCAGCAGACGAGGAACGTCGCCGCCGCGAGGAGAAGACCGACGGCTGCGCAGGCTTAGGCTCGCAGCGGCCGGGGCGACGCCGCAGAAGTAAACAGAGGGAATCCCAATCGCGATTCCACCTAAAATCATCCCGCTCTAGCGTTTTCGCGCATAATTCGCAGTTCAGCCTGACTCGCAATATCTGTTCTCCATTGCGAGGGTCATACCTCGATGCAATCGTCAAGCAGCCCGATCTGTCAAAGCCGCGACTATCTCTTCCAGCGCAAATCTCAGGCCATCACTCAGCTTTCGATCTTTTTGCCAGATGACGACGTAGTGATATATTGCCCCTGGCTGAAATCGGCGGAACGCGACGCCGAAGTCAGCATATTCTCTCGCGATGATCTCGTTCGTAATCGAAACGCCGATCCCTGCCATGACATAGCCAATGTCGTGGCCATTGGCGTCATATTCCACGGCGATGTCAGGAGGGGTTCCCATATATCGAAGGGCATTGACGCTCATTTGGTGAGAGGCAAATTGCGGGTCGATGTCGATGATCGCCTCACTAGCAAGATCTTCCGCAGTGACAAGCTGCTGTGCCGCAAATCGATGGTTGGCCGGAAAAAGACATACGTTGGTGGCCGAGCCGACCGGCATCCAATCAAGGATGCGCTCGTCAAGAGGCAATCGGGAGATGCCAAGATCCGAGCGGCCGCTTAACACGTGATCTGCGATCTGCTGATACGTTCCTGCTTTCACCTGGACAGCGTAAGAGCGGCTCCTCTCCCGGATCCCTTTGACCACCTTCGGCAAAGTAGCAAAGGAGAAAGCACTTGGCGCTGCGATGCCGATCATTCGAGTATCATTGTTCCGCAGGAAGTCGATTGAGGGCCCAATCCGATCAAGTCCGGCGAACGCCGCATCGATTGTGCGTAGAAATTCCCATGCCTTGACGGTTGGTATCAACCTGTTGTTTTCCCGGCGGAAGAGCGCGAAGCCGACAGTCTCCTCTAGCTGCTTGATGTTCTGGCTGACCGCCGGCTGGGTTATTCGCAACATCTGCGCTGCAAGCCTTTCCGAGCCGGCGCGCATGACCTCCCGCAATATTTGAAGGTGGCGGATCTTCACTCCGGAGTCGGTGATGTCCATGGCCGAAATCTCAATAGTGATAGAGCGACGCGCCTCATAAGTAGCGCTTATTGAAACTTCCTGAATCTTATAAATTGACGACGGCAAGTCAAAGTATATTTTTGAAATACGGTGAACTGATAGCGCCGGTTAAACCGATATATCCAATCTACCCCCGGTTAAATTCTGGCAACGCCATAGTATATGTTGGGATAGTACCTTTCATGATTTAGGTGCGCTCGCGAGCATATTGGAGAACTGCAGTGTATGCATTTGCGGATCAATTTTTATTCGGCTTGAGAAACACACTTTTAGTGTTTGCCTTGAGCTGCGTTCTCGGGACCCTATTAGGTTTGCTTATTGCCGTTTTCCGCAACTCAACCCGCAAGTCGGTTTCATCGTGCATGCGTGCCTACACGGGCATCATCCGGGGTGTTCCGGAACTTCTGATCATCCTCCTGACTTATTTCGGCGGAACCGCCTTTTTGAGCGCGATTGCCGGTGGCTACATCGAAATCAATGCATTTGCGGCCGGTGTCGCGGCATTGACCGTCGTGTTCAGTGGGTACGCAGCGGAAATATTCCGTGGTGCGATCAACGCGGTTGCACCAGGCCAACGCGAGGCTGCAGCGGCGCTCGGGCTTTCGAACTCGCAGATTTGGTTTCTGATCATCATTCCCCAGATGATCCCGATTGCTCTGCCGGCATTCTGTAACCTTTGCATCTCCTTGATAAAGGATACATCGCTGATTTCTGTCGTCGGGCTGACGGACGTCATGCGCGTCGCCTATATTGGGGCGGGCTCACTGCGCGCTCCGCTCTCCTTCTATCTCGCAGCGTCGGCAATCTACCTCGCCCTCACAAGCCTGTCGCTTCTTTCGTTCCGGCTATTGGAGCGCCGCTACTCGCTCTCAGCAATGAAAGGCTGAGGCGATGAGCATAACCATCGCGCTCGAAGCGTTTCTCACCCTTCCCCGCGGCCTTCTTCTCACTTTGGTTCTGACATTCGCATCGCTTGCCGCAGGCTTCGTCGTCTCGGTCCCGCTCGCCTTCCTACGGGCATCATCAAATCCGTGGGCTTCCGCGCCCGTGCTGGCATATACCTATGCGTTCCGCGGCACGCCGCTGCTGGTTCAGCTTTTCCTGATTTACTATGGGATTGGCCAGCTTTCCCTCGTCCGCCAAAGCTTTCTATGGGCCGTGATGCGAGAGCCATTCTGGTGCGCCTTCATTGCTTTCACCCTGAACAGCGCCGCCCATACGACAGAAGTTCTGCGCGGCGGGATCCAGGCGGTCCCGCGTGGGCAGATTGAAGCGGCCAAAGCCTTGGGCCTTTCCCGTTTCCACACTGCCCGTCTTATCGTGTTCCCTTTGACCCTCAGGATCGCTCTTCCCGCCTACGCAAATGAGGTGGTTGGAATGCTGAAGGCAAGCTCCCTCGCAAGCACCATCACACTGCTTGAGGTGACAGGGCTGGCCCGGCAGCTGGTGTCGGAGACATTCGCCCCATACGAGGTCTTCATTGCCGCGGGGGCTTTCTACCTGCTGCTTACCCTCTTGATCACGCAAGGGTTCCAGATCCTGGAGACGCGTTGGACGCCGACGGCAAACCGTCCACCGCCGGCGCAACCTATACCTCGAAGAGCGAACGGAAAGCCGCCTCTCGCCTCGGCTGAAACTTGACGCCAGCCCACATCCCGGACGCCAACAATCAAACTCAGCAATGAAAGGAACATCGTCGTGAAACGAACACTTCTGCTTGCCCTGTCTCTTGTCGTCTGCGCCAACAACGCGGGAGCAATGGACAGGAAGACACTGACAATCGCCTCTGAAGGTGCTTCGCCGCCCTGGAATGCCATCACCCCCCAAGGGGAGCTCGCCGGCTTTGACATCGACGTCGGCCGCGATCTTTGCCGGAGGATGAAGTTCGAGTGCACTTTCGTGCCTCAGGACTGGGACGGAATCATACCGGCGCTCACCGTTGGAAAGTTCGATGCCATCATGTCGGGGATGGCGATAACTGAGAAGCGGAAGAAATCGATCGCTTTTTCCAAGCCCTACGCCGGAGGTTTCAACCAACTCGTCATACGTAAAGATCTCAATCTTCCGCCCACGGATACGTCGGCCGAGCTCGACCTCACAACTATCGACCCTGAAAAGCAGGCAAAGATCGAGGAGCTTCGAGCCGCTCTCAACGGCAGAACTTTAGGCGTATTGCGATCATCGAATTCGGAAGCGGTGCTCAATGAACTGTTCGGAAAGGTCGCGACGATCAGGAGCTACGATTCCCAGGACAACATGCATCTCGATCTCGTAGCTGAGCGCATCGATGGCGGCCTTGCCGACTATTTCACCTGGAAGGCCTTTCTCGACAGCATGGATGGCGGGATTGCAACGCTCTACGGCCCGCAGCTCTCCGGTGGCCTGTGGGGCCCGGGGGTCGGGGTCGGACTTCGGCAAGACGACGGCGAACTCGTTGCGGCATTCGATAGTGCCATCGAGGCGGCGACGAGCGACGGAACCTTGAAGCAGCTGAGCGAGCAATGGTTCAAGATCGATGTTTCGCCGCAGACATCGCACTAGACACTGGCTCTACGACACGCATTCCCCCGAAGCCATAGCGCGTGAGCAGTCGGCAGTCCCAAAGATCGAAGGTAGACCACATGTCCGCACCCTTTTCCATTGCTGTCACCGGCCAGTCGCTCATCCGTCATGATCTTCGAGCGATCGGCGATCCACGGCTCGCTGAGATCGCCGAGATCCTCAAAGCAAGCGATGTTGCCTTCACCAATCTCGAGACGACTATCTATGGTCGTCATGGTGGATGGCCGCTGAAAGGCGGCTATTTCGGCGCTGCAACGCCGGATGTCTTGGCCGCGTTGAAGGAGCTCGGTTTCAATAGCCTGGCTCTGGCAAACAACCATGCTTTCGATCTTGGACCGCCGGGGATCCTCTCGACGCTGGAGGAGGTTGCGGCACACAATTTCCTGCATGCCGGCATCGGCCACAACAAGCATCACGCTTCCACGGCACAGAGAATGACGTTCGGATCCCGAAATGTTGCGCTGATTGCCATGGATGCCGGGCCAGGCCCGTCTTTCATGTACGCCGAGGACGCAACTGAGGGCAGGATAGCAAGGCCCGGCATCAATAGTCTGAAGGTCTCCAGGGTATTCGACCTGGAAGCGGGAACATTCAACTTGCTTCGCTCCATTCAGGACCGTCTTCTAAGTTCGCCCTTGGAGCGCGCGAATTATGCCCAGCCGGAGGATCCGCCTGATCTTCATGGCCAAGACGAAATTGATTTCTATGGAACCGTGTTTCGCAGATCAGATGAGACGGCTCGCCGCATCGTCATGGACCGGCACAGCGCCTCGGCTCACCTTTCGGCGATCGCGGAAGAAGCGGGCCGCGACACACTCGTCATCGTGTATTTGCATCATCACCATTGGGAGCCGAACTGGCAGCAAGTCCCCGCCTGGGTCCGAGAATTTGCGCACGATTGCGTGAACGCGGGCGCGGGCCTCTTTGTCAGCCATGGCGCTCCGGTCCTTCAAGCGGTCGAGATATATCGGAATACGCCGATTTTCTACGGCCTTGGCAACTTCCTCTTCCATACGGAAAAGGACGAACAGGAATGGAGCCCGCCGGAGGTGTGGAGGAGCGTCATCGCGACCTGCAATTTTGAATCTAGCGGACGGCTGGAAAATGTGCGCTTGCGTCCCATTGTGATCGGTGGAACCGAGGCATTATCGAATCCTGCACGCGATCGCCTCCCCTTCCCTGTGCTTGCCGATGGCGGAACGGCGGCAGATATCCTTGACGATCTTGCCGACCGCAGTGCCGGTTTTGGCACTGTGCTTGACCGAGAGAAGAACGTCGGCCAGATCGTTTTTTAGATGCGGAATAAACCTGCAGTGCGCGACGAGAACTTTACGAACGCTGACCAATTTGCGGCCGCGCTCTTGTTGTCTTTTCATGGGGAAACGTCCTTGTGTTCTTCCATCTCTTCATCGACAATCGAGCTGACGAGGGCAACGACCCGGCTGCGCACACGCGGAGAAAGGAGCAAAACGTCGTCTATCAGACGCCGTCCCTCCGCCGTGGAAATGTAGGCAATCTTCTCATCGATCTCTGTTATGAATTGCTGGCCCTGAGTGGTTTCGGGATCTGGAAGGCCTTCGAAAAATCTCGAAACAGGGATCTTGAGGCAATTGGCAAGCTCGTAGAGCATCGAAGCGCTGACGCGGTTCTTGCCGCTTTCATATTTTTGCACCTGCTGTAAGCTGACCCCGATGCCGGCGCCAAGATCCCCCAGGGACACATTCGACTGCATTCGGCGGATACGGATTTGCTGTCCGACATGCCGATCGACCGGATGCACCAACTCGCGCGCTACATTCGACTGTTCGGCTTGCGCAGGCCTCGAAGTCCGGACCTGTGCTGCTGCATAGCGCTTCATGGTGAACACCCCGATGGAGAGTTTCACGCGGTGCGCCCCCGCGGAATAACTCGCTCAACCCACTGATCGGGGAGTTAGAACACCGTACGAGACGGCCCTATGGCCTTTAGTTCCGAGGAACCTGGACATACGCCACAGGCTCCTCGACCGAAGGTCAAGGAGTGTGGTGCCGAATCGGCCGGCACCAACCGCTCGTAGGGGGTTCTAATCCCCAAGGCAGCGCGTACTGCCTCGCTGCGAGCGCCTAGTTGAAATCCGCCCGCCGCGCAACCGAATTCTTTACAAAATTCAATAGCTTCGCTTTACGCGCGGACACTTGTCTCAAGAGCGAGAGGTCACGCTTCGGGCGGTAAAGTGGTCAGAAAACCAAAGGAGGTGCGATCAGCGGAACGCCCATTGCCAGGATTGTCTGCCCACTCTCCCTGAGGAATAGGCCACCGCAAGCTCCGCCCATAGGAGGTCCTGGGTGAAGCTGGAAAGGGGCCCGCAAGCGTCGATAATGCTCATCTTGCCGAACTGCTCGAGAAGCGTTTCAATTCCCCCACGGCTAAAAGCATTCAACAGCGAAAACGGCTCGCACGGAGAGGAGATGATGCGATGGCCCCAAACCCCCGGCCGTTCGTCCTTTGACAGTGCGTTGAGAAGCTGTGTGTCATAACGGTTGCTCCTCAACGCCTCGCAGAATGCCCGGCGCATCAACGGATAATAGATCGTATGCCGGCTTCCACCCAGGACACGCACGCCAGGCAGGATCGAAGTTACGATGAACATCAGCAGAAGATTCGGAACGATCCGGCCAGTTTTCAAGGCCTCGACAAGACTTGCTGGCGAGAATTCAACAAGGACATCTTCGGTCGCCTTCGACCGGAGGACTTGGCCATCCAGCCAAAGCGGAACAAGCCGCCCTTCAATGCAGCCCCAGAAAAAATGCGTAGAGTTTTTCAGCCAGCCTCGCCAAGCCGTGTCAGCGAGTTGATCGATGCAATGGATGAGGCGCATCGCGAATGATCGGTCCTCGATCAACGAGACTCGCAGCCAGGACCGGCCATCGGAAAGGTGATCCGCGACCAGATCGGCAACGTCGGTATCGTCAAGCTGAAGAAAATCGACCTGGCTGTCAGAATACCGCTTCCAGAGGCAAAGATTTGCCGCTTTGATCGCCTCTGCCGCCGACTGGAATTCGCCGCGAGGCAAAAGGTCTCGCAAGCACGAAATTGCCTCCGAGTCGTGACCGGGCCTGTCGACGTTTTGAAGATGGAACCTGTAGCAGCCGTTTCTGCCAAGAATGCTGTAGGGGATCATTTTGCTGCGCGACAGGCCGAAGACATTGACTGCATCGCCATCGACGTGGAGCCAGGCCGGACCCTTGCGACCGCGTTCTACGAACTTCACTGTCGAGCAAGCGTAGGAGATATAGGATGTCCTGCCATGCGCGCGAAGTCCCATCAGGGAGAACAGATGGGTGTAAAATGCGTCAGGCTCGATCAACAGGTGGAGGTGGGGGCCACACTGCAGCACCGGAGCGACTTCGATTTCGGTTTGAAAGCGCGATGCGGCTTCTGCTGAATAACCCTGACGTTGCGCGACGGCCGCCACGCGTGACCGCAATAAAGACATTGCCTGGCTTCGCGCGACGCACCCCGATCGATCCGATCCAACCGAGAAGGCCGCCTTTGCGTAGTCGTTCAGCGTTGCCTGCTCAAACTGACGCAACCAAGGGAATAATTCAAAAATGAGGGCCAACACCTCACCTTTTGAAACCAGGTCACTATTGGGCGACGTCTCCATTCTCAGACGAACCGCCTTTCCACCGGCGCTCCCCGATCCATGTTAAAGTGAAAGAAGAGCGCGACGGTCACCATCAGCGCCCCGAAGAGGCCGAAAATCCCCGAAGGTGGAATTGCGTCTCCGATCGTCCCGATGGTGCCATATGCAAGAAGCCCTATCGAAACACAGATCGTGTGGATCTGGCTTCGCGCCCGCCCCAACATGTCAATCGAAACAGTCGATTGAACCCGTACATCGATCAGGATCCGCGTGACATTGTAGCAGAAGCCGAGCAACACCAGTTGAACGAGCGCGGACAAAAAGCTCTGGAAAACCGGAAAGCCCAACAGAACAATGCCAGCGAGCGCCGACTGGAAGAGGATGCTTTGTCGTCGCAAACGCGCCCTTCGGAGAAGAAGGGTTGAACAGCCCGCAATCGAACCGAGGGCCCAACCTGCCTCGAGATAACCGAACTCTAGCGCCGACCCCTTGAGTTCACGGGTGACATATGCGGCGCCCAACACACTCACAAGCATGCCCATCGCATAGGTCAGCGCATACATGACGGCGATGGTCTTCAGTGTGTGAACGGCGAAGGTCGTCGGCAACAGATCCATCCGACGAATGCTCTTTGCCTGCAAATCCGATCGAGAACGAGAAAGCGGCTGTCGGCCGAGCAGTGCCAGCAGCCCCAACAGTGATAGGCCGAAAAAGGCGCTGGGCAGGATCGACGTCAGATTCATCCCGATGGCGGTTAAGCTGTACCCGGTGACGATGGCGGCGATGAGATTGCCCGCCTGCATCGCAATATAAGACGCCGAGTTGAATGGAGTGAGGTTCTTAGGACGCACGATGTCTGGAATGATGGCCTGCAGCGCAGTCGAATAGGTTCTGTCGATGAACGCGAAGATGGTCCACGATAGGCAAAGAACACTAAGTGGGTCACCGAACGACAGACCAATGCCCGTTGAAAATATGAGGATCAACCTTGATAAATCGCAAGCGATACAGACGAAGCGACGATCAAATCGATCAACTAGAACGCCGCCAACGTTGCTGGTGAGCAACTCGGCGGCACTGCCGAGCGCCAAAAGGATAGCAAGAGCGCTCGCGCTCTTGCTGACATCTGTCGCAACCCATGCCGCCAGCACGAAGTAGACATTCCGGCCAGTGGCCGACGCCAGAACACAGAAGAGATAGATGCCGCGAGAGGCATAACACCCTATGCCGCTGCTTTTTGTTGCGCCCACTTCATCCACACTCCCTACTGGCAGGTTCATGGGGACATGCTATTCTTCTGAAGAGCTGGCGGCTTTCACGAATTTGATATTATCTCTAGTTCAGAACCAGGCTACTCCTTCCAGAGCGCCCGGTACTCGGCAGGGGAAAATCCCGTCTCTCGGCGAAATCTGGTCGAGAGGTGGCTCCCGCTGGAGTAGCCACAGGCGATGGCGATCTCGGTCACGCTGATCGCAGTCGTGCGGAGAAGGTCGGTCACGCGTTCAAGACGGCGTTGGTTATAGAAGCCATAGGGCGTCGAGCCTTGCGACTGCTTGAAAGCGCGGGAAAAATGCTCGTAGGTCAATCCCGCCTCTTCAGCCAGAGCGCGCACGCTTGGAGGTCGATCGATGTGAGCTTCAATCCGCCCTATCACGCGCTTGAGAACGGTAGGCGACAATCCTCCTCGAGACAATCTGCCAGATGTGCCGGAGCGGCGCTGCAGAAGTCCGAAGATAGCCGCGAGATGCCCTTCCACGATCACACTCCCCATGGAATCGTCGTGTGAAAGTTCTCCGGCAATCTGCCGCGCCAAGCATTGGATCGGCAGATCTCTAAATCCAAGCTCCGGACGCAAGGTGCCGACGCGCGGCAGCTTAGTCGTGAGGTTTGAAAAAAAATCCTGCGTCATGGTTATCATAAGATAACAACCCTCAGCATCCCCTTCATCCCAACCGCTCCAATGGCAACCGGGCGGAATGTAAACAAGCGAGCCGTCTGGACGCGGACTGAACTCGACTCTTCGTCCGTCCAGAAAGTTTTCGCCGGATGCCGCCGTACCCCTTATGTTGAGGAAGATCAGGTGGTCATCCGCGACAACGTCGATAACCTGTCGCCCGAGACTGCGCCGGCGAACGACATCTGCGCGGGCATGGCTCCAATGGCCTTGCTGGTGAAGGATGATCTCCCCTTGTGACTTCTTCATCCTCTCGGGGTGAATTGATGGAATGATCCCCACTCGACAGCTGCTCCCTTGAAAAACCGGCGTGGTAGCGACCCTACCTCACCCCAAGTTGTCAACAAGCCAGGCTTTAACCTCAGGTCGAATTTCATGTCAATTTCATGAAAACCAATCAAAATCGTGGATGCGAAAACATGATGTTCGCGATCATCTTCTGCCGACATCATCGCTGACGGCACAATCTTTTCGGGATGCGCGATTTCCTCCTGAATCCCAAAAACGCGATGGTGCGAGAGAAAGGCAGGCTTTCGCATGCGTGAATTTGCCGACTTCATTGAGGAGTGCGACCGCGCCCCTCGTCTTAACGAGCTTACTGAGTTTTTTTCGACGACCGCATCCGGTGAGGCCGGAATGCCTATCCGTCCGCCTGAGCTCGATCGCCGCTTGTTCCCAGTGGACATGACGTTCAGGCGCTTTTCAGCCCTTCATCCGCTGCGCCAAGGTCCGTTTGATAAGCACTACTTGAGCAGCATACCCTACCGGCTCGAAGAAGAGTGCCGTTTAGGCAGCGCGATCCTCAAATACGCGCGGGCCAGAAAGGGTCAACTGCAGCTCTACACGCTAGGTACAGCCGAAGGGACGATGGCTCGTGTGATCGGCGAACTTGGTAATGGCAGGATAGAAACACTGTCCTGCAGTCCCAACGTCGAGAACCTCAGAAGCTTCTATGCCTATGGCGTTCCTCCTCACGCCATGTTTTTTCACGGACCATTTCATCATTTGACATCGCAAAGGGTCCAAGAAGACGTGGAGCTCCGAAAGTTTGGCAGCGGTTTCGATATCATCCTCGAGGACACGACTTTCCAGATGTATTCGCCAAATCGCTTCGATCAGATCCGTTTCGTCTCGCAGCATCTCAAGACCAACGGGCTCTTCATGTTCGTCGAGAAGTTCAGGCATGAAGACGACGAGGAATATCGGCGGCGGGAACGCCAGAAGGACCATAGCTTCAAAGCTCGCTTCTTCAGCGCGTCAGATATTCGCGCGAAGGAAGACACGGTGCTGACGCGAATGGATCGAAACGAAGTCACCCTTTCGGAGATGAGCGAAACACTACGCCGGTTCTTTGGACACTCATTCGTCACCTGGAACAGCGGCAATTTCTACACGCTTGTCTCCAGCAACAGTCAGCAGAATCTCGACCTGTTCCTATCGAAGCTGTCCCCACCCGCGATTCCGGCAGAATATGTCTATGCGGACCTTCCTTACCGCCTTTACCCGGAATCCGAAGCACGGCGGCTATCGGGGCGATCCTGGACCCTTTAGCGGCTCCTCATCTTCACCGTCGCGTGAGCGCAACTGCGTCACGTCTTCACGAGCCTCAACTGGAACAACGTTCGCGTCAGCAGAAAGCGCTCCATCACGTTGAGCAGCCCTCAGCGCTTTGCCATCTCGAAAAGCCTTTTTTCTCCAAACAGGCAGGAACAGCATGAAGAAATCGATTGGCGAAGTCCGTCACTTCGTTGAGCTGAGCCCGCCGGGCAACGCGCATCTGGTCCTGCCACGAGCGCCATCATTCGCGGGTGAGGAAGATGTTCCAAAGTGCGTACACGTCGCCGAAGCGTGTGTCGCTATCTCGCGCACGCAGCACGTTGCCGACAAGATCTGCACGCAAATCGAGGACTTCTACCAATCCCTCGTCTCCGTGGGACCTGACAGGTTTCTAGCTTTCGAAGGTGGAGGCGCGATCATAAGGCCGACTAGTGAAAGCTTGTTCTTCAGGGTCTCAGCGCGAGACCACGTCACCTTCTGTGGCATCCGCGCGCTGTTGGAAGCAGGCTTGTTTCTGGCCACGTCCGTGTCCGAGGGGGCTATAGAGTGGCGTCACGCAGACGACACGCGATCTGGTGAGACCTGCAATCGCCTCCACAACGACCGCTGCGGAAGCGACGAACAATAGCTTCGTCCAACTTCGCCACCCAAAGGAAAATCGATCTCGGGACAATCAGGTCGTAGTGCTTTTCCAATCTACCAACCATTTCGTCACCCCGCTTTTCTTCGAGTCTCAGAGGTTGATGCCGCGAGCGCGGCTAGCAGCCCTTTGGCGCCGCTCCGCTATGATCTGCTCACTGCTCTGCAGACGGACAGTCTGCTGCAGGACCTTCAACCGCTCCTGCATCGCCGCGAAAGCTCGGCGCTGCGGTGGCGGCACGCGGTTGACAAGATCCTTGTCACCTCGGACGAGGGCATTGCGACCAAAGCGCTCGTCGAGCGCCCGGCTGACGGCCGCAAACTCCCGGCCAATGCCCTGCTCGAGGGAAGCGGCGGAAACACTCAGCTTCCTGCTGTCCTTCCTCACCTCGACCGTCAGGTGCGCCAACGCCTCTTCCGCAGCTTTCGAAAGAGCTGGAATGGCAACCGCCATGCGCCGCCGTTCGTCCGTGATAGCCTGGCGTTCGGAATCGAGGGCATTGAGGTAGGCCGCACCGAGCGCGCGCAGACGCGCTGCAGCTTCCGGCACGGTCCGCGTCGCCTCTTTCCGCTCTCGGCCAGAGGCCAGCATCCGGTCTACGAGACGGTCGGAACCGCGCAAGGCCGCGTAGGCCGCCGGGTCATTGGCCATAGCGGCAGCGATGCGATCGGCGGCAAAACCTTTCCCGAGCAAATCTTCGACCTTATCGACGGCGCCGGCCGGATCGCGCCATATCATGTATGCCGCTTCGGCCAGTACCGCGCGCCGCTGGCGATAGAGAGGCGAAGCAAGAGCACGAGATCGGGCCTCGTCGTCGACAGGAACCTTGAACTCGGTGACGGCGGCAAACATGGGCGGCATGATGATTTTCTCCTTCCCTGGCTCGTTGCTCAAATCGGCACTCGCGCCGGCGATGACCTTCGAACGATCCCGACGCTCGGCGAGGTGCTGCTCTTCCGCAAAGCGCCGCACGGCTTCGAACAGCCGCATTAGCTTTCCGTGCCGTTTGTCCGTGAGATCCTCCGGCATACGCTCGGCGATGTTGCGTTCCACGATATCATCCGCCTTCGAGGTGAAGGCGCTCCAGCCGAAACGGGCGGTCAGCGCTTCGCTGACGGCCTTAATCTCCTGCACGACCGAGCGATCCTTGGCGGCAAGCGCGAAAGCCGTCTTGTAGGCATCGTCACCGCCGTGTGCGCGCACCGCCTCGATCTCGAGGAGGCGCGCCATCGCTCGTTCGGATAGCGCCGGGATCGACAATGACATATGCGCACGCCGCCGATGCTCCCGGTCGCGGAACCGTTCGGGTCCCTTGCGAAACTCCGCCGCGTGGGCGCGGGCCAGCGGCAGCAGTTCCACCAGGGCCGCCATCGCCACGCTGCGCTCGTTGCGGGCGGCTCGCCCATCGACAATCAGTTCGGAACCACGCAGCCGGCCAAGCCGATTCGGTGCTGCGGCAAGGTCGTCGGCGAACTCGCGCGGTGCGATGCCGGGATTCGATGCTAGCGCATTGAGAGCAACAAGCGCGGCATCCGGGTCGCGATAGACCTTCTCGAGCAGCGGCCGCAGGACCGCTTCCCGCTCCTTCCAGGCCGGGGATGACAGTTGCGCCAGCCGCACATCCTCGTCAACGCTCCGGAATAAGGCGGTGGCCGGCGGGATCAGATAGCGTGTTTCAGCAGCACTTGCGCCCGAGACGGAGTGGGATGCAGTTCGCGCGTCACTGGATGTCGCTTCGACCATCGTCTGGCTCCGTTCTTCATTGTAGGCGACCCGCCGTTCCCGCTCGATGGCAAAGCCGAGCGCCACGCTTGCCCTCTCCCAGAGCTTCGCCACCTGCTCCCTCTTCTCGGCAATCCACGCCCAGCGCCGGGACAGGCTTTCCTCCATCTCGGCTGCGGCAAGCGAGAGATGATCGAGCCCGCGGCGCCGGGCGAAGTCGTTCGCGTGTGCGCGGTAACTGGCCTCGCTCTCAAAATCGAGCGTCGTCGTCTTGGCACCGGAGCGCGACAAGCGTTCGACGAGCGGATTGAAGAGTTCCGGCCGATGACTTTCCCGCTCGATGCGCTCCTGTCGTGCGCTAGCGGTCTCGACCTGGCTGGCTGTCCAGACGTTGCGATCGACCTCCCTCTCCTCGTAATGCTTGTGACCTGTCTTCTCGTCGACAACGGCAATCTGGACCTTGACCCGCTCGACACCATCCTTTCTGAGCATCACGGTGTCGCCTTCCTGGATGCCGGCCTCCTCGAGTGCCTTCGGCAGGCTCACGCCCCAAAGCCGATGGACGGTTCCGTCGTCCGCCCTGACGTCGGCATAAGGGCTGTCGTCGGCATCCTCGTCATCAGGCCGGAATTTGGCTTGGCCGGTTTCGACAAGCTCGCCGGTGACACCCGCGGCGTGATCGACACGCGCCTTGCGTCCCCATTCAGGTTTTGCCGCAAAATCTTCTTTGGCCGCATAAAGATCGACGCGGTCGCGATGCCTCGTCATCGACACATAGGTCAGATGCTGGTCCATCATCCCGGTTGCCAGCACGAAGGTGCGATCGACGGTAGCACCCTGCGACTTGTGGATCGTTGCGGCATAGCCGTGATCGACATGGCGATAGCTGTCTTCGCTGAAGGCGAGCTTGCGGCCGTTGTCGAGCAGAACCGAAAGCAGCGGATCTCCACGCTTGTCGCCGGTGGAGACGACGGTGCCGAGCATGCCGTTCTTCACATACTGCGGCCCGGAGTGCTTGGCGCGCGGCTCAAGGAAGCGGGCGTTCTCCAGGAAGATGATGCGGTCGCCGGCGGCAAATTCCCGTGCGCCCCGCTCGCTCCGGAAGCTTCGGCTTTCACTGAGCGCTCCCTCCTGCGTCATCACCGATCGCAGCGCCTCGTTCAACTTGCGAACATCGTCGTTGGTGTGGGCGAGCACCAGCAGTTCATCACCGCGAAGGTGGCCATCCCCGCCCTCAGACGTTGATCGCTCTACTGCCTCTCTGCGCGCAACCGCCCAGTCGGAGACGATCCGATCGATCGTTTCCTCGCGTGACCCTGCCTCGACCAGATGGCCATGGCGGGCATAGGCGTCTAGGCCCTTCTCGACTTCGCCGCGGGCAAACAGCCGCGAGGCGCTACGTGCCCAGGCCTCACGCTGGCGGCGCACGCCGGCAAGCTCGGCAAAGCCGATGCGTTCGGTAATTGCCCGGAAGGCGGCACCGGCCTGGATCGGCTGCAGCTGCATCGCATCGCCGACCAGCACGACCTTTACCTCAGCCTCCTCGGCAATCTTCAGCACACGGGCCATCTGCTGCGAGGCCACCATGCCGGCCTCGTCGATCACCAGCACATCACCGCGATGGAGCGTGTCGCGCCCATTGGCCCAGGCCAGTTCCCAGGAGGCAAGTGTCCGCGACGTGATGCCGGAACTGTCTTGCAGCCCTTCTGCGGCCTTGCCGGCAAGGGCTGCACCGATCACCCTGTGTCCCTCGCCCTCCCAGGCAAGACGCGCGGCAGCAAGCAGCGTCGATTTGCCGGCGCCGGCAAGGCCTACAATAGCGGCAATGCCATCATCACCGGTGACATGACGGACAGCATCGACCTGCTCTGCATCGAGCCGAAACGGATTCTTAGGATCGCCGCTCTCGATGCTCTCCACGCGTTCGATCGCCACCGTCACATTCCGCTCGGAAACGCCGAAGCCGCGACGCTCCGACAAAACCCGCGCCGACTGCGCCATGTCGTATTCGATGCGCAGCATCTCCCGCGTCGTAAACATCGCGGACTCCGACACCTTTCCTGTCTCTGCCTCGATCTCCTGCGGCTTCAGCATGACCAGCTGGTCCGACGCCATCAGCCTGGCGCGGATGTTGGCAAAATCGGTGGGATCGTCGACATAACGGTGCAGCGCCCTGGCGATATCCCTCTCGTCGAAGGTAGAGCGTTCATTGCCGAGCTGCTTCAGCAAAAGCTCCGGCTCTGCCAGCAGCCGGTCGGCCATCTCCTGGCGGCGGGCGAGATCAGCCGGCGCGAAGTGGAGTTCCCTGCCCTTCCTCGCCAGGGCCGCCTTCTCCGGCCCGAGATGTTTTTGCGCGATGCCGTCGAGGCCCTGTTCGGCATAGGAGCGACCGTCGAGGCGGATGTCATGTCCGGCAAGGGCCAGGTGCCGATTGGCCGTTTCCGCCCAGGCGATCTTCCAGGCGTTCAATGTTTCTTTGTCGCCGGCCCAGACTTTGTAGATGATCTTGCCGTTCGGGCGATCTGGCGTGACGACGCGCAGCGGCTTGCCATCCTCACCAAGCACTGGAATTTTCTTCGCCCCGAGCCCCTCCTCCGTCAGCGGCCGCAGCGTCGTCATCAGATGGATGTGCGGGTTACCGTCCTTGTCGTGATAAACCCAATCGGCGATCATCCCTCTCGACGTCAGAGTGTCGCGAACGAACTCGCGCACCAGCGCGATATTCTCCGCCCGCGTCAGCTCCTCCGGCAGTGCGATGATCAGCTCGCGGGCGAGCTGTGCATCTCCCCGCTTCTCGAAGGCGTCGACGGCATTCCAAAACACTTCGCTGGCCTTGCTGACGGACTGACCTGATATCGCCGACCGCAGCCAATCCGGGATTTCATCCGGCAGCGCCAGTTCCTCATGCATCAGTTCACCCGCTCCGCCGCGATAGCTGAACGACGTTCCCGCCTGCTCGTCCATCATCCGGGCCCGGTGACGATAGGCCGCCGCCGAGACGATGCTGCGTCCCGCTCCCCTGCTAATCACCTGCGCTCTGACGAACATGATCGCCACTGGCGTCTCCAGACTGGCCCAAGCACGTCGCGACAGCGACGTATATTGCGCCCTCAAACAGATCGGACCGAAGGGCCGATGCCGCTTTTCTGGTTGCACGGTAGCGCATTTTACTATTTTATTCTAGTTAGTATAATCGCACCTTCGACATCAAAGCAGAAAAGGAACCAGGAATGGCGACAAAATCATCGATTTCCGATCTCGACGCCCAGATCGAAAAGCTGCGCGAACGCAAACGATTGTTGATAGTTAAATCGGCCGAGCGGTTTGCCCGCGCCGCGACCAGAACCGGGCTGGCGGAGATGGAGATCGCCGACGAGGAGGTCGATCGGATCATCGAGGAAATCGCCGCGCGATTTCGGAAGGGGGAAAGGAAAGGCGCCGCTGGCCCCACTCCTCAAACGCGTCGACCAGCAGATAGCGGCGCTGGAGCGCAGGGGCAGGTTCCAAATGACGGCTGACCGCAAGCGCGACACGCGCGAAAAGATCCTGCTCGGCGGGATCGTCGTCAAAGCCGGGCTATCGAAGGCGGATCGGGCGTTCCTGCTCGGCGGCCTCATAGAAATGGCAAGGCTCGTCCCAGGCTCCATCGAGCATCGGCGGCTGCGCGATATCGGCGAAGAGGCTTTCAAGGTCCCCTCGCTGAGGAACGGTTCATCGCATCTCGAGGAGAAAGTAAGATGGGCCTAAGAGGGAAACCGCATCCGAGCCTGTTACTCGTTTTGGTACCGATCGCCGTCACCACGATCACAATCTACATTGTTGGCTGGCGATGGCCGGGACTCGCCGCCGGCATGTCCGGGAAGATAGAACACTGGTTCCTGCGCGCAGCACCTGTGCCGCCTCTACTGTTCGGACCTCTTGCCGGACTTCTGACAGTTTGGGCCTTGCCGCTGCATCGGCGAAGGCCGGTCGCCATGGCAAGCCTTTTGTGTTTTCTCGGTGTTGCCGCGTTCTATGCGCTGCGCGAATTCGGCCGGCTTGCACCTGCTGTCCAGGCCGAAGTGATCACATGGGATCGAGCGCTGTCCTATCTTGATATGGTCGCAGTCATCGCCGCCGTCGCCGGCTTCATGGCAGTGGCGATGTCGGCCCGCATCTCCGTCGTCGTCCCAGATGAAATAAAACGTGCCCGGCGTGGAATATTTGGAGATGCCGATTGGCTGCCCATGACGGCAGCAGGAAAACTGTTTCCGCCGGAAGGGGAAATCGTCGTCGGTGAGCGCTATCGGGTCGACAAGGAAATCGTCCATGCGCTTCCCTTCGATGCAAACGATCGTAGCACCTGGGGACAGGGCGGGAAGGCGCCATTGCTCACCTACAGACAGGACTTCGATTCCACCCATATGCTGTTTTTCGCGGGATCGGGCGGATACAAGACCACCAGCAACGTCGTCCCGACGGCGCTGCGCTATAGCGGGCCGTTGATCTGCCTCGATCCCTCCACCGAGGTCGCACCAATGGTGGCCGAACACCGAGCCCGCGCCCTCAAGCGCGAGGTCATGGTGCTCGATCCGACGAACCCGATCATGGGCTTCAACGTGCTCGACGGGATCGAAGCATCCAAGCAAAAGGAAGAGGACATCGTCGGCATTGCCCATATGCTGCTGTCGGAAAGCCTTCGCTTCGAAAGCTCGACGGGATCCTACTTCCAGAACCAGGCGCACAACCTCCTGACCGGTCTGCTCGCCCATGTGATGCTCTCGCCCGAATATGAGGGCCGGCGAAGCTTGCGCAGTCTCCGCCAGATCGTTTCCGAACCGGAGCCCTCGGTGCTCGCTATGCTGCGCGACATTCAGGAGCATTCCGGTTCGGCCTTCATCCGCGAAACGCTCGGCGTCTTCACCAACATGACGGAGCAGACGTTTTCGGGCGTCTATTCCACAGCATCGAAGGATACCCAGTGGCTGTCGCTCGACAGCTATGCCGCGCTCGTCTGCGGCAATGCCTTCAAATCGAGTGATATCGTTTCGGGCAAGAAGGACGTCTTCCTCAACATCTCCGCATCGATCCTGCGCTCCTATCCGGGCATCGCTCGTGTGATCATCGGCTCGCTCATCAACGCCATGGTGCAGGCCGACGGCGCCTTCCAGCGCCGGGCGCTGTTCATGCTCGATGAGGTCGATCTTCTTGGCTACATGAGGGTGCTCGAGGAGGCGCGCGACCGCGGCCGCAAGTACGGCATCTCGATGATGTTGATGTACCAGTCGGTCGGGCAGTTGGAGCGGCATTTCGGGAAGGATGGCGCGACGTCATGGATCGATGGCTGCGCTTTCGCCTCCTACGCAGCGATCAAGGCGCTCGACACGGCGCGCAACGTCTCTGCGCAATGTGGCGAGATGACGGTGGAGGTGAAGGGCAGTTCCCGCAACATCGGCTGGGACACGAAGAACAATGCATCCAGGAGATCCGAGAACGTCAACTTGCAGCGCCGGCCGCTGATCATGCCGCACGAGATCACCCAGTCGATGAGGAAGGACGAGCAGATCATCATCGTCCAGGGGCATAGTCCGATCCGCTGCGGCCGGGCGATCTACTTCCGGCGAAAGGAGATGGATCAGGCAGCGAAGGTCAATCGTTTCGTCAAACCGGTGCTATGATCGTGGTTTTATGAGCGGCCCACCTCGTCCTCGCCGGCATAGGCGTCGACGGTGTTTTCGAGTTCGGCAAAAAGCTCGTCGGGCATCGTTTCGATAGTGCCGACGGTGCGTCGGTCTGCCTGCCTGATCAGTTGCTGATAATCTTCGATATTGAGGAGAACCAGCCGGGGTTTGTTCCGCTGGGTGATCGTCACCGGATGACGCAGCGCCTCGGCGATGATGTCGCCGGATTTACGTGAGAGGTCACTGGTTGAATACGTCCCGCTTGGCTTCGGCATATGGGCTTCCTTGTTGCTATCGCTGGGATTTACAGCGCTTACAACATTACTGCGATTGTTGTGAAACTTCGCAGCCGTCCTTCCTCGGCTCACTTGAGGGCCATCGGCAACTGAGAGGCAACCTCGTCTGTCGCCTCTCAGTATGTGAGATGGTGCTGCTACCACCATGACCAAACGGCGCGCCCCGCATAGACCGGGATGCGAGTTGCCAACGTGATATCCTTGATGATCGGCGCCAGCGAGCCGAGTTCGTCCGCAATCAGCGCAACGAGCTCAGGATAGTTGATATCGACGCCAGTGTCGTCGGCAGCCCAAGCGGTCATCCAATCGCCGCCGTTGACGCGGAATTCACGCGTGTCGTAATCAAATTCGAGTTCGTCCAGCAGATTGATAGTGAAGCGCCCGAAAATCTCGATCTCGCCCTCCAGCTGATATTCGGCGAATTCATCCTCCCCGATGAGAACACTTCGTTCCAATTCCATGATGACGCGGATCCGATCGATTGCCGCGTCGAGCCCCTCAACCAGGCGATCGTGAAGCTCTCGCGAAAAATCGCTGTCGCAGCCGAAGCGGTTTGCCAGGACGACGAGCCGGAAGCCGGCAAGCTTGGTGTAGAGCATGAGGTTCTGATCGGTTGTCACAATGTGATCTCCTTCATCTTGATGACGGAGTTCGGCCACTCTGTTGCAAAGAGGGGTCAAGGACCGCGGAACGCGGCTCGCAAGCGGGGGAACCGATTTTTCCAGAGCGCAGTGAAACGCAGCAGCGGAAAAATTGGGGGAGACGCGCCGTCCTTGACGCCGGATTTGCTGGAGTAAAATTGGACGTCAGAGAGAGAAGAGACCCGCGGACCCGAAGGGGACGCGACCGTTTCCGGCGTGAGCCGGCAGCAGGTGTCGAGGATAGAACCCCGCCCTGCGGCTGGGCAATTCGCTCACGTCATTCCGCGAGAGGGGGCGTGACCGGAGGCGCAGACGGTGTTCGGGCTCCGTGAGCGGAGCGAATAGCACCCGGCCGGCGATTGGCCGGCTCGCCCAAATCCATGATCTTCGGCTTCGACGATCATCACAAAAATGAATCGGTGTGGGCCGATCGATTCATAAGTGTCGTTAGACGCAAAAGCTGGAAGAGGCGACTCTCCGTCATGCTCACTCAACCCTATCAGCTCTACATCGAACGCACGGACGCGACGAAAAACATGGCGCGCTTCTACGCGCTCGCAATCGAACCGACGTTGTTCGGTACACCTTGCCTGACGCGGCGATGGGGACGCATCGGAACGATCGGACAAGCCATGGTGCATCACTTCGACAGAGAGGAGGATGCAGTCCGTATGTTCCTCGAACTTCTCCGATCAAAACGGGCGCGCGGCTATAGGCCGAACACAAATGCCGGACGGGAACCCATGGTCCGGGCTGTCCGCGGAAGTCTTCCTGGTCCTTGCCGGTGATTATCGGAGTGAAGCGCAGCTTCGGGTCGACGCGCCGGCCCAGGCGAGGAGGCAAACGCCGCCCTCAGAAGGGTGGCGCGGCGTCGATGGCGCCCTCCTGCTCGGCGATCGCTACCCTCAGTTCGGCCCGAGCGATCTCCAGCTCCGCTTCGATCTGGCGGCGCTCAGCCGGATCGGCGTTCCTGAGCTCGGCCCGCAGTTCCTCAACCTGAATTTCGAGTGCAATCGTCATCGTCGTCATCTCCTGAAATGTGAAAGATGACGCCCGGGGTCGTGAGGATCGGGCCGGGTCAAGGATCGCGTCAGCGACCGGCGGAGCCGGCGAGCGGAGGAACCGATTTTCTGACGGTGCCCTTCAGGGCGCCGGCTGAAAATTGGAGGGGCCGCGAAGTCCTTGAGGCGGCACGAGCCTCACGGCAGACTTCAAGTATCTGAGCAGACAGGGTCCTTGGTCTCGCGTGGCACGACAGGAGGATTGAAAGCGGGCTCGATGCCCGCTTTCAATCCCGCTATTGCGCGCAAAACTTGAGATACGGCGAAGCCGGCCCCGATTGCTCGGGGCCGCTCGCTTTGTTCTTCAGTTCGGGCTGTTCCAGAGGATCACCTTCTTGCTCGGATCGCCGCCGGGTGCCGGTGCGAGATTGCCGAAGATCACACCGATCTCGGGGGCCTCAAGCTTCACTGAGAGGTATTCCTCGCCGGTCTGCCGCGCGATGCGGTTCCAGGCGGCGCCGATCTCGAAGCCCGTCTTGCGGTGGATGACGCGGTAGTCGGGCGCTTCTTCGCTTGCCTTGCTGGCATTTGGGACGATGGCGATCGGGGCGTTGACCCGGATCGTGGCGAAGACGCCTTCGAGGATGCCGTCGGTCTTCTGCGTGAGCGTTGCGATCGTGGTGGCCATGGTTGTTGTCTCCTTCGGTTGCTCGGGACCATTCCCGATGGCGCACGAAGAGACGGCCGACCTGCTGCGGTCAGCTCGCCTGAAAATTTTGCAAAATTCTATTTTCCACCAGGACAAACGAACCGAAATCGAATTTTGCAAAAATTTCGGGCGAGTCTTACCCCTTCAGGGGTTGGCCGCAAAAGCAGGCGGTCGTCTATACGAGCGACATAAAACGGGAATGGTTCGGGGCAATCGAAGGCTGCGACAAACCATCATGGCCCCCCGGTCCAAGCACTGGGGGATATTGACCGCGCACTCCACGGACGCTTCGCCCGCATGTCGATCAACATAATACCCTCGCCCGCTCCCGGCTGCGGCAGGCTGTGAGCACCTCGATAGCATTTCTGCTGATCGGCGAGGTCGCCGCAGCACCGCATTGCCGTCTGCAGACGCTCCAATCCCGGGTGAAGCTGTTCACGCGGGCGTCGAATGAGTGATCTTCCCCAAACGTGCCCGCTCCCAAGCACCTGAGCCGCCGATGGGTCGCCAGGTACATCGCCATTGGCAAACACGCAACCGGAACGGTCTGAGCCGGCTTCATCCGCGGAGCCAAGCTCGGTGAGATCACCAGGCAACAGGATCGGAGCAAGTCACAAACGGAATGCCATAAAGCGCGACATTTTGATCGTCCGAAACCAAATACGCTCCCTCCGCCACGGCTTGCGCCATGAGCAGATGATCGAAAGGATCGCGGTGATGAAGTGGAAGAGCAGCGAGAACGATAAGATGCGCGTCCGAGATATCCAGCCGGTCGAAACCTTGATCCGGCAAAATCGCAACAATCTCTTCGATATCGGCATCAAGTTTGCCGATGCGCAGCTTCACAGTGATTTCCCAAAGGGAGACAGCACTGACGAGGACATCATTCTCGGGATCGCCGATAAGGCGACGCGCATGGTTCCCTAGCTTCTCGTCGTCGTTCAGCCACCACAGCAAGGCATGTGTATCGAGCAGCAGCCTCACGTCCCGTCTTCCATGGACTTCAGAACATCCGCCGGCAGACCATCGAAGTCATCGGCAACTTTGATCTTTCCGCGCAACGCGCCTGGTTTCCGCATGACGACGCCGGCTGACGGCGGGCCGATTTCGGCGACAACCTTGTGATGCGACGTCAGGACGAACCGCTGGCCGTCTTCGACCTGCTTGAGGAAAGACGTCAGGTTGCCGCGAAATTCCCGCACGCCGACACGGCGGGGAGATGGTATCTGCTGCCGAGATTGGGTCATGGCGAAGCTCCGTTTCAACGGCAAATGTGTACACAATTTTTACGAAATGCAAGCATCTCCTTCAGCCGTATGGACAGATGGCGCTTACGCGCCATCTCCCGCCGCTTGCCAAACGGAGATGCCAAGTCGGCGGGCCTTGTCGGCCAGATTGCCGGGGAAGATGACGACGCCAGCCGGCATGACCGAGAGCATGTCGTCATTTGCGGCGGAACGGTGCGGCCTTGGCGTGCTTCGTCCAGTTCGGCTTGAAGGCGATCTGTATCACCTTGCGCGCTTCTGCCCAGCAGGCAGCGATACGTTCGGCGCCCTTCGGCGAGCCGCCGTGCAGCAGCACCATGTCGGGATATTTAGCGAGGGCTTGATCGAGTTTCGCCCAGATTCGTTCGTGATCATTGTAGTCGATGCCGCCGCCGGAGGCGATCTTGGTGCCTGCCGGGATCAGCACTTCGGTCTCGGCGCGCCGGCGGGCGGATAGAAAGTCTCTGGAGTCGATCATCGCCGCGGTCATGTTGGCGTGGCTGACCTTGGAGCCCGTCCGCGGCCGCTATGCCGAGCCGCATTGGCTTCGAAGAGGTCGCCCGCATAGGCGTGCATGAACTCGAAGGCATTGCGGCGCTCAAGCAGCGTGATGCCTTCGGCAACGAGGCGCTCCAACTCGACACTCTTGACCTCCGAGCCGTCCTGCTCGCGCTGACCGTTGCGTTGGCTATCCTCATTACGCTGAAGCTCAAACGCTGGATGCGCTCGCCGGCGCGGTGGAAGAGATTGACCGTCGACCACAGGAGGTCTTCGAGATCGGGCTCCAGGCGGGTATCGCCGAGCATTTCGAATAGAGCATCGAACATGGCGGTCAGCGCCGACTGGACGACCGGCTCCTCCGGCAGCGGACGCGGGTCCGGTTCATCCTGGAAGGGGCGATGGCCGTAGATCTGCATCTCGTAGATGAAACGGTCGGTTGGGGACGAGGCGGGGCGGGGCTCGAAGGCGTCGTCGATGGGAAGACTTAGGTTCATGATGGTCTCCGTCGGATTTGGGCCGCGCCTCTCGCGGCCTGACGGCGATCCCTGTCCACGCGGCAGACGGGCCGGAACCGCGGCGCCTGACGCCGCGGCCCAGCGAAGCGCCGGGCGGCGGAAGGAAGGTTTCTTGCTGTGCCAGGAATGGCGGGCCGCACGCGGCCTAAGCCAGGGGAAGAAACCTGAGCGACCCGCTGAAGGCCCGCCCGCCGCATGGTAAGGGTCGCCTCTCGGCAGGCCCGCGGGCGGGCGCCCACCCGTGCGGCGACCGGCAGAGACCGGCCATCCTGTAGGCCCTCACGCCCTCACCTTCCCCGTCCGGCTCGATCATGCGGGCAGAAAGGCCAGAGCGTTTTCCAGAACGAGCTGCGCCCTGAGATTAGCGATGAGCCGTTCCGGACTGAGCCGGCGCAGATCCTCGTTGAAGTCGCCGAGCTCCGGGGCAAGCACTAGCGGCAGGATCCCCAGCGCCTGGGCGCGGCAGCTCAATCCCTCGATACGTGCCGGCCGGCCGCATCGGCGTCAGCTGCGATGTAGAGACGCCGGCAGCCATTGGGCAGTCGGAAGGCGGCAAGGTGATTGGCGGTTCAGCGCCGGCCGGCTCGAAGGGCTGGGTAGCACGCGATTAGAACTCACTTTATGCTGGCGCAGCCTCTACATTTTGACGGGCTGACTTCTAATCAACGCACCGTTGACTTCTAATTATCATGATCGTTAATTTTAATTTTTGGAGGCTGGAATGCACGTTCCTGCCTATGGCGTTGAAATCGGCCCCAGCGGCCGTAACATTTACATACTAACTATTTTGCGCTAGTAAAGTCCGCGAAGCTCATGCTACGCCTTCCTTTTACGGTTCGATCAGCCTTTGGTCAGGCAAGGGAGGAACGACGTGCGACAGTTTTTGATCGGCAACCAGGCGTTCGACGACAGTTCTCCAGAGTTTCTGCCGCAGCTCGAACGCGCTTACGAACAGAAGCTCAGGCCACTTTGCCAGTGCCGGCAACCGCCGGTGCCGATGTACATTGCCCGGATGGATGGCCAATTCCTGATCAAACGCATGCCGCTCTCAGGCCGGCAGCATGATCCCGGCTGCTCGTCTTACGACCCGCCGTATGAGCTATCCGGCCTCGGGCCGTTGATCGGCAACGCCATCCAAATCGACGCGGCGACCGGTGCGGCAACGCTGAAACTCGATTTTTCGCTGTCGAAACGAGGGGGCCGATCGACGTCGACATCGCCTTCGGAGCCGTCGGAGACTGTGCGAAGCGAGCCCAAGAAGCTCTCGCTCAGGGCGATGCTCCATTATCTCTGGGACATGGGGGAGCTGACGGAATGGACCTCGCTATGGGCCGGGAAACGCGGCTGGGGGCGCGTGCGCAGCAGTCTGGTGAACGCGGCAAAGCAGATGATCGTCCGCGGCGGCCCTCTCAGCGATATCTTGTTTGTCCCGGAAGTGTTTCATCAGGACGACAAAGAGGGGATTTCAGCGCGGCGTGCGGCTATGTTGGCCGGCGCCCAGTTAACCGGTCCCGGTCCGCGGAAACTGATGATGACCGTCGGAGAGGTAAAGGAATTTTCCTCAGCGCGCGATGGCCAGAAGATGCTGGTGCGCCACCTGCCTTTCCCCTTCATGCTCGATGAGGGTGCGTGGAAACGGTTGAATGCCCGATATGAAACCGAACTGGAACTGTGGCGATCCAACGAGGGGTTTCATCTCATCGTCATCGCCACGTTCGGCATTTCGGGAGCGGGGATAGCTTCGGTCGAGGAAGTGGCGCTGATGGTGGTCAACGAGAACTGGATCCCGTTCGAAACCATCCATGAACAGCGTCTCCTGGAGCGGCTCTCAAGCCTGAAGCGAAGGAGCGTGAAAGGACTCCGGTTCGATCTTTCGCGCGACCAGCCGATTGCCTCCGTGACCTTACCGGAGGCAAAGCCAGCGCCGATCGCCATGTTCATCGTTCCGACGAAGGCCGACGAAGACTATGACGTTGCACTGAATGAGATGATCGCCGCGAGAGCCGAGATGACGCCGTGGATCTGGCGTGTGGCCGAAGGCGAAATGCCGCGGCTGCCATGATCCACACCAGCCTCCTTGGTCAGCGACGTAGACGCCCTAAAAGGAAGCCATCGCCCGGGCGATCTCGACTGCGTGAAGCTATATCCCGGTCAAATCGGCCCAGAGAACTCTCTGCCATTTCTGCATAGCTGCACTGCACAAAAAATGTTTTACCAGGCGGTCAAAATATGAGCATATTGCCTCCAGTTGATGCAGTCGATGGTTTTCCTCCCAGTGCCATCGTATCAGCTGTTCCCCTCTGGAGGTTATTGACCTTCACACCTTAAAGGGCCCTGGTTTTCCAGCGGCCCTATTTTTCTGCATAGTTGGTGAGGCGGCCCCTTTGCATTGCACGATCACATCGGAAGCGGAGCGCTTGCCGTTGGCGGTAACCCACGCTTCAAGTTGGCGGGTCGAGCTCGTTCGCCGCGCGCTCCTATGGCACCCGGAAATCGGAGATGGAAAGCGGAAGATATTTCAGTTATTGCAGTTATGAGCGACTTGCCCTATATACATGGTCAGAGGTGTTCGCCATGACCAGCCATGTTCTTCAATTTACCAAGTTGTCGGATCGCGACCGCAAGGCCGTCGCGCCTATGCCAAATCTGGCGGAGGGCGACCAACTGGAACTACGGATTCGCCGTGAAGGTGGACAACTTCAAACCCTTTCTCTCCCAGCCTCGGCTCTCGCGCCTGTCGAGGCACTCCTCGATCATCTGTTGCGCGGCAAGCGTGTTGCCGTGCTCACGGAAGATCAGGAATTGAGCCCGACCGACGCCTCCACCATCCTCGGCATCTCACGTCCTCTCGTGGTGCTGCGCATGGATCGCGGCGATCTGCCCTTCCGCTATGTCGGCAAGCACCGCCGAGCCAAGTTGAAGGATGTTCTCGCGCTCAAGGCCAAGCTCGATGCTCGCCAGAAAAGCCTCGACGCGCTGGCCGAGGACACAGAGGATCTGACCGTCAATCATGGCCTCTAAGCCGCCTGTCGCGGTCTATGATGCCTGCGTCCTCTACCCTTTCCATTTGCGTAATGTCTTGGTCCAGTGTGCTTTCGACGGTCTCGTCGACGCACGCTGGACCGACGACATCCACGCCGAGTGGATTCGCAATCTGGCCATCGGCTCACCCGAGATACCCTTCTCCCGTCTGGAAGCGACCCGTGATCGGATCAAGGAAGTTTTGCCCGATGCCGATGTCGGCAACCACCGAATTCTCATCCCCGACCTCTCGCTACCGGATCCGGATGATCGTCATGTTTTAGCTGCAGCCATCGCCGGAAAGGCTTCTGTGATTGTCACGTGGAATCTAAAGGATTTCCCAGCCGCGGACCTTCGGCCTCATGGGGTGGCCTGCGCATCGCCAGACAATTTCCTCGTGGGCCTCCATTCCACCTTTTCGAGCGCATTGATCGACAGCATCAGGCGCGCCCGGTTGAATTTGCGGAAGACGGTGCCGGCGGTTCACGAATTCATTGATGCACTGGACCATCAGGGGCTCCGCGCGTTTTCAGTGGTCCTGCGTGACAAGGCCGCACAATTGGACTGACGGTCGAGACCAACAGAATTGTTAGAGGCCCGGACGCAACCTGTTAAGCTCGATCCGACGAAGAGCGGCCGAGGTCAGTCGTGGCGTCTCGATAGTAGATCTCGCTCACCCGAAACCGGCCGTCGATCCGCTTGCATTGGATGATGATGTCGACCGCGATCGTCAACATCTCGCGGATGTCGTGCCGTTCGAGGTCCCCACCACCCTCCGACTCCTTGACCAGCAAAGTCAGCTGCTCAAAGGCGAGGCGGGCGGAGTCGGCATGGACCGTGGTGATGGAGCCAGGATGGCCGGAGTTGACATTGCGGATGTAGTAGAATGCCGTCCCGTCCCGCAGCTCCTGCAGCAAAATGCGGTCGGGCCGCATGCGCAGGCAGGATTCGAGCAGGTCCTTCGCGCCGACCTTGGCGAGCCCCTGCCCGCCTTTGGAGTAAAGGAGCCGAACATGGTTGGGCTGCGGGACCACCAGCTCGGGAGTGTCTTCGATCGAAATAATCCGCTCGCTTTGCGGAATGTGGCGGATCAGCGCTTTTGATAGAGTTGTTTTTCCCGACCCGGTGGCGCCGGAGATGATGATGTTCTTTCTTGCAAACACCGCCTCCCGGAGAAACGCTTTGTAGGCGCCAATGCGATAGTATTCCAACAGCCTTTGGTCCGATCGGCTCCCGTCGCCGTCGACCCGCAAAACGTCGGCGAACAATCCTCCATGATCGAGATCCTCAAGGGTCAGCGACACGAAGGACGGCTTGCGGATGGTGATGCTGACGGTTCCCTTCGTCGTTGCCGGCGGGATGACGATCTGGATCCGCTCATCATCCGGCAGGGTCGCCGACAGGATCGGCCGCGTCTCGTCGATCGATTGATCGGAGAAGCTCGCGACGGCGCGGGCGAGACGCATCAGCCGGTCGAACGAAAGTTCGGGCATCTCATAGGTCTGCCATCCGTCCCTACCCTCCGTGACGACCTGTCCCGGCCGGTTGACGATGACCTCATAGAGCGTCTTGTCGCGTAGGAAGCGTGATAGTGGCGAAAGCAGTTCGCGCACGACGCCGGAGTCGGCAGCTTCAGTCATTGCCGAACCTATTTTGTCACGAGCTTCGAGGAGGGGCTGAAATCCCCAAGGACAGCACGGTCATAGACACGATTGCGGGGCTCAGTCACACGAAGCCGGTAGACGCTGGAGAAATCGAGATCGCGTGCGACGAAGATCGAAACGAGCTCGCCCTGATGTTTCAAGAGCGTCGGCGGAATGTTGATCGATTGCTCGACGGCGATCGCCGCGGCCTGCTGACCGGCACTGGTGGTGTTTCGCGCTTCGACATCGCTGTCCTGCAGCCGGCTGCTGGCATAGGAACTGGCATCACCGACGATCGACAGGAGCACTGCGCTGCCAAACCGCTCCCACCAATGGGTGTCGACATAACCATCGATGCCGGCCCGGCCAAGCGCATCGGTTGCCGGCGATGCCAAAGTGATGATCACGCCTTTCGGCGTCTTCGCCCGGTTCCAAAGGGCAAACAGACGCTTTTGTCCGCGCCGAATGCCGCCGCGATATTCACCGACGATCTGCGTGCCTTTTTCCATCAGCACCACGCGGCCGTTATCTGAAAGAACGTCCCGGTTGATGACGCAGCTCGTGAACCCCGGCTGATCGGAGGAGAGCGCGGTCTCGAGAACGCAAGGAATGGACGTCCCCATAGCGACGATGAAATCGCGGTTGCCAAGCGTGCCGGCGCGCGATCCCTGCAACTGCGTCGGCGTCAGCAAGCGGTTGAAGCGCTGATCTTCGTTTTCGCCCTGCGAGGCGAAGCCGCCGGGATTGGCGCCGAGCGGCACGTAATTCGAGGCCTGATCCGACGCCTCGCCTTGATCCTGCCGCCGCGTCGCCGGCGATTTCTCGCCGCCATAGGCGATGACCGGCGCACGGCGGGCAGCGTCGAGCAGCTTATCGTCGTCCGTGGGCGCTTGTTCTGTGACAGCGGGCGTCGGCAGTTGGACCTGCGGAAGAGGCGCTACAGGCTGGACCGGTTCCTTCGCCGGTTCGAAATCCGATGTCTGCCGGATGACGACGCGCTCCGGCGGGGCACCGTCTGACGGCTTGTCCTGCCCTCGCATCGACCAGAGAGCAAACGCGACAAAGACGACGATCGCCAAGGCGACAGCGCCACGTTTGAGGATCGGGTTATTGTCGAGCCGGCCGCCGGCCGACGTCTCGGCGCGCTCGCCCGGGATCTGGGTCATCTCTTCCTCGGCCATGTCACCTCCTATTGCGCCGCGCCGGGCGGCACTTTGACGACGCGCTCGACCGATGGTGACGTCGTGTTGGTCTCGGGATTGGTGCCGACGCGATCGTAGGCTTCGTTGAAGACGCAAAGCACGTCGCCGCCACGGCGCAGGATGAACTTGCGGCTGATCGCGTGAACGAGGACGAGATTGCCGTCGACTGACTTCGGAACCAGGCTTTCGCTGCCGTCGGAGTTTTCCATATAGATCGCCGGCATTTCCTGGTTGCCGGCAAAAGCGAAGGTGGTGACCTTGCCGTTGTCATAGACCGCTTGCGGTTCGAGCGCCTGAGATCCTTGCGCGGAATAACGCCAGTTGCGCGGTCCATAGGCTTCGTGAAGGGCAAGCACGCGATCGGCCTCACCGGCCTCCGCCGCCTGCGCGCGCGCAGCCGCTTCCTGGCGGCGCCGCTCCGCCTCATCAGCGGGATAGCGATATTTCACATAGAAATAGGTGTTCTGACCGGCTTCGACGCTGCCGTCGCGGACGGTGAGTTCCATCTGATAGCTGCGGGTCGAGCCGTCCCGTCGTGTCGTCACGACCGAGATATTCGTCACCGGCTGATTTTCCCTGGGCTTCAGGAACAGGATGTTGCCGGCCGGCGCCACTTCCCAAGCAACGCTGTTGCCAAGCGCCACATGAGCGATTTCCTCGTCGGCGGCGAATTCGATTTGCACCGAAGACCGCAGTGTGCCGACGACTTTGGTGATGTTATAGGGCTGGTAGTCGACGAAACGGATGCGGCTGTCCTGCGCGGCGCCGCGCGGCGTCTCGAGGGCGAGCGCTGCAGACGAAAACCCGGTGGCCAGGATGAGCGGAAGGAGAAAGTGCGGTCTCAATTGATGGCCTCCGGATCGGCGCGATATTCGCTGACGACGAAGCCGAGCGGATTGGTCAGCCGGTCGGTCGAGGACATCGGAGCGTTGGCATAGGAGAAGGTCAGGGTCGTAACCCAGTGCGTGGTGCGCACCTCGTCACCGCGGGTCACGGTCCTCATATAGCGGACGGATGCCACATTGGCATTGATCAGCGAGATGGAAACAATGTTGATCCGCGACGTGGCGCTGCGGCCATAAATGTTCTGCGGGGAATCGGGATTGCTGCCGCGGTAGACAGCGGCAAATCGAGTCTGTTCCGGCTGCGTCGACAGCAAGGCGACGGTGCGGAAATTCTCCTCACCCTCGCTCCAGACGTAGCCCTCGCGGGCGCGGACATATTTGGCCGCGAAATATTTGGTGACGGCCTCGTCGTAGGTGCCGGCGGTCGATGTCAGCGCCGAGACCACATCGACGATACCGGTGGAATTATCGACCCGCACGACGAAGGGCTCGACGGTTTTCAAAGGCGTGAGGCCGGCAACGGCAAAGACGGAAACGGCAGCAAGCGTCCCGGCGCAAGCAGCGACGAACCAGGCAATGCGGGCGGAACGCTCGACCTGGATCATCCGGTCCTGATCGAACCGACGGGCCTTGTCGAAGTAACTTTTGAGGTTATCCGTGGTCACCATGTCATTCGCCCTCGCATGGACGGTAGGAGCCCGCGACATCGAAATGCGCGAAAGCGGCCGGTGTGGCTGAAGATGGTTCCGCCACATAGGAGGCAGCGTGACTGGTCGGCTCAGCGGGAATGGCCCGGGTCGCCGGCTGCTCGCCTCCACTGTCCTGCCATTGCCACATGGCGCGGTTCAGCGGCCGGCGGGAATAACCATCACATTTGGGCAACGGGTGGGAAATCGAACCGCAGCCTACGAGACCAGCGGTCAACAAAAGCGATAAAACGATACGGAGCATCCAAAAAAACCTGTTCAACTATCTGAAGCGTTGGGGCCGTCATTCGGTCCGGCCTGGCGTCAGGCGGCGGCCGACGGAACGCGCGCCGCGGCCGACCGCTCTGACTGTGTGGGATGTCGCCCAGGCGAGCGTGCTTTCATGCGCATCGCGGGCCGCGCCGTAGCCATAGGTGAGCGACGCCCCGCCCGCCGCAAGAGCCGAAGCAATGCCGGGCAGTTGATAGAATACATAAAGAGCGGCGACGCAAATGGCGCAGAGCGCGATCGGCCGCATCAGCACGTCGCTATAGCCTTCGATCGCCGTAAACGTCGTATCGATGCAGGTGATCAGCAGCGAGCCGATGGCAACGACCAGCACCTGAAGGATGACGAAATTGACGAGCTGGCCGATCCAGGATTCGGTGAACCGGCGGGTCGACTGGAACATGGCGAGCGCGATGAAGATCGGACCTATTGCCAGCACGATGGCAAGCGCCAGCCGGGCATAGAGCGAAACGATATAACCGATCGCCGCGACAAGAAAGCTTGCGCCGATAACCAGTAGGCCGCCCACGCCGGTGACGATATCGATAGGCCAGGAACCCCGCGACCATATCTCTTTGGCGCATTTCTGGCCCTTATCGAGCAGGCTGTCGAAGGTCGATGCGCTCGGCGCCGTGCCGGAGTTCAGCGCCTGCGAGATTCCGCGCGGCAGCGCATCGAAAAAAATATTGGTGACGTAGGTCTGATAGTCGCCGGCGTTCCTCACCAGCATGACGATGATGGCGAGCTTCATCGCCCGGAAGGCAAATTCGAGGATCGGTTCCTGCACGGAGCCGCGCAGAACGAGATAACCGTAGAGCACGACATAGAGCGTGAGTGCGGCCGTCAGCGGGCCGCTGACCCAGCTGGCGATATTGGAGGTGCCCGACGAAATGAAGTTCTCGAGCGGTGTCTTGAACTGTCCGTCGACGAAGCTGAAGACCTGATACATCGTCAGCCTCCCAACGACTTGCCCATCCGCTCCAGCCGCAGCTTGCCGTCGGCTGCCTCGGCGTTGCGGCAATTGGGCTTATCGTGGAGTTCTCCGGGATTGTTACGGCATTCGCCGATAATCGTAGCGAGCAGACTATCGTCCGCCATGAGCTCATCGACGGTGTAAATCTTATCCGCCTGTGGGGAGCAGGCCGCCAGTAAAAGCATCGCCGCGCGAGAAGGAAGCCACTTCATTTCAGCGCCGCTCCCATCGTGTCCATGCGCTTGCGCCAGTCCTCAGCCTTGCGCTGCTCATCGACCTGCACCTGAGCCTGCTGGACCATCTGCAGGCCTTGCATGCGCAGAACATCGGTTTGCAGGAAGGCGGTCTCGGCTTGGAGGCGGGCCTGCAGATCGGCGATGTCCTTGGCATCGGCGGCACTTGAGATTTTCTGGCGAAGCTCATCGATGCCGTCGATGCGCTTGGTCGCCGCATCGTAGATCTGCTGGCCGAGGCTCATCTGCCCGGCGTTCTGGTTCTGGATGCGCGACAGCTCCTGCGCATAGAAATCGTCGGCATCGGTGCGGTAGGTGGAATTGTCCTGAAGGAACTTCGAAGCGGAACTACCGAAGACGCCGCTGCCGGAACCTTTGAACAGCCCCTCGATCCCGTCGAAGTCCTGCGGAAGCGCCTTGCGGATCGACGGATCGTTCAGCAGGTTGGCGACGTCGGCCATGTTGGTGATCTTGTTCAGCGAGCCGTAGAGCTGCTGGGCTTGCTGGAGCTGCTGGTTCAAGGTGTCGAGCTGGGACTTCAGCTGCGCGATGCTCTCAATCTGCTTGGCGATCGATGTTTGATCGATGACGGGGATTCCCTGGGCCGATGCCAGCATCGCCGGCGCCAAAAGAGCGGCCGATAAAAAGAATAGACGCATCGTTCCTGTGCGGATCATGCTGTCTTCCTCCTCTGGTGAAACGCGGCAAGCCAGTCCTCCCGTCCCTCGCCGATCTCCGCGCGGATGGCATCGGCAAGCTCGACATTGGCCGTCCGGCCGGAGAGGATGGCGAGTTCGTCGTCGAAGCCGTTGAGGTTCAGCTCGGCGACGACGCTATTGTGCCCCTGCTTTACGATAAACCGGCGGCTCTCGACGGAGAGCTCGCGCGAGACGAGCTCGAATTCGCGCTCAGTCAGCTTGAAGCCGTCGACATAGTCGGCGCGGTCGCCGCGCGGGTTCGGAAGAAAGATCTGGGTCGGGCACTGCTCGATGATAGTGTGGGCGATCGGCGATACGATGGCGTCGCGCGGGCTCTGGGTCGCAAACAGCATGAGACCGTTCTGCTTGCGGATCGTCTTGAGCTTGTTCTGGGCGAGATCACGAAAGCCTTCGTCCTGCAGCGCCTTCCAGAACTCGTCGATGACAATGATGATGCGACGCCCGTCGATCAGCTGCTCGATGCGATAGAACAGGTAGGCCATCAACGGCGTGCGGATCTCCTCATTGTCGAGGAAATCGGTCATGTCGTAGCCGATGAACCTGGCGCCGATGCCGATGTCGTCAGCCTCGTTGTCGAAGACCCAGCCGAGCGGGCCGCCCTTTTCCCATCGTCGGAGACGTGCGGCAATGCCCTCGGGATCGGTGTTGTTGAGGAACGTGCGCAGGGCGCCGATGGAGCGACGCTCCACCGGCAGGTCCGCCACCCCGTCGACCGCCAAGGCGATGTCGCGCAACTCGGTAATCGATAATTCTCCAGATGCGGGTCGCACCAGCTTGGCGATCCAGCCGGTGAGGAATACTTTGTTTTCCGCAGTGAATTCCAGTGCTTTCAACGGCGCGCAGCCGGTGGCGGCACCGTTACTGAGCGGCAGATAGGTGCCACCGGCCGCGCGTACGAAGAGATCGGCGCCGCGGTCCTTGTCGAAGAAGACCATATGCGGATCATGCTTTTCGAGCTGCGACAGCATGAAGTTCAAGAGCACCGTCTTGCCCGCACCCGACGGGCCGCAGACGAAAGTGTTGCCGAGGTCGCCGTGGTGGAAATTGAAATAGAAGGGTGAACCGGATGCGGTCTTGAGCATGGCGACGGCCGGTCCCCACTCGTTGCCGTCCTTCTGACCTGTCGGATAGGAGTGATAGGGAGCAAGGGCTGCGAAGTTGCGCGACGTGATCGCTCCCGAGCGCGCGCGATAGCGGAAATTGCCCGGCAGTTGTGCCCACCAGGCAGCCTCGAGCCCAAGATCCTCGCGGGCGACGACCGCGCCGCCGCTGGTGAGATAGGCGCGCGCCTTCGCCATGTGATCGGTCAGTTCCTTGACCGAGGGAGCGAAGACGGCAAGCGTAAGATGATGTTCCCCAAGAACGAAGCGATTGGATTCAAGGTCGTCCATCGCCTCACCGAGTTCTTCGATCTGCGAGGCTGCCTTGTCGCCGGCACTGACCATCTGGTTCTGCTTGCGACCCATGATCGTGCGGGCATCGGCCTTTGAGGTGAAGGCGAAGGACTGCGTCAGGATGAGCTCGAAAGGTGCGGTCAGGATAGCGTCGAGCATGCCGCTGCGCGTCGTCGCCGGATATTCCTTGAAGCCGAACATGCCGGCATAGCGGCTGTCGGCCTCGTGACGGATCTCGACGGTCTCGCGCCCGAATATCACCCGATCGGAATAGATCGCCGAGGAAATTCGTCCCTCCGTCAACGGAATCGGTTCCCGCCGCCCGCCGACGATCTGGTGGAGCACTTCGCTCGGGCCGGAGAACAGGATGCCGTCCTGTTCGTCCAGAGTGAGCAGCCTCGGCTCGAACCGCTGCAGGCCGGCGACGACATCCGCCACCCGGTCGCGCAGATGCTTCAAGGCGTGCTCGTCAAGCTCGATACCGGAGCGGCGCGCCTTGCCGAGCCGGGAGAGAAGCCTGGCGGCCTGTTCGGCGGGATCCCGGCCGGGATGCCAGACGAGGGTGAGATAGAGATCGTTGCGAAACAGATCTTCGCCAACCATCCGCTCGCGGTATTTGGCATTCAGACCGTCGGAGAAGGGATTGGCGAAGCGTCCGTCGGGATAGGCATTGTCGCGGCGGCGCACGACATGCGTCCAGAGCGCCAGCCGCTCGTCGGCGATATTGCGATAGAGCGTGTTCAGGCTGCGATGCAGGCCATTGAGGTCCCTGATGTCCGATGTTTCGAAGGAAACTCCGTCGAGGGCGATCATCGCCATCAAAGCTCGGGTTTCGAGCGCAATGGTCGTCTCGTCGACATGCCTGATATAGGGAATGAAGGTCTCCGGCCCGAGCTCGCGCGACCGGAGCGTCGCAATGTTAAACAAAGCTGAGATCCCTTTCGTCATAACGCCGGGTGAGCGTCAGAGGCGAGAGTGTGGCGCCGCCCCAATAGGCGGCATTGCGGGAGCGGCCACGGGTTTCGATCCAAGCGATCAGGATCCGAAACATATTGTGGTCGTGCTTGACGAGCGCGCGAAACAGGACATGGAAGACGATCCCGGTGAGCGCGTAGGCGATCGATCCCGCTGTGATGTAGAAGACGGTCGTCAGCATGATATTGACGCCCATCGCCTCCATCGTCACGCCGGCGATCATCGCCGGGCGGGTGCAGGCCAGAAACAGCGTGTCGTCTTCGAGGCTCGGAATGTTCGCCATCGCGCTCAATTCCCGACGATGGTGTTGACCAGTTCGGTGGCGCCAAAAATGCCGCCGATCCCGATAATCCAGAAGCCGGCCCGCCTCAAATCCATGTAGCCAAACATCCAAGCGATGCAGATGATGATGACGGCGATCACTGCCAGCAGACGGGCGATATTGCCGGTCAGCATGTCGACGATGTTCTGCAAGACGGTTTCGATACCGGCGGCCTGGGCGAAGGCCGGCTCGACCATGCAGACGACAATGGCGGCCGCCATCAGCGTGGATGCGGCAAGGGGGCGAAGTCTGGCTTTGGAGATCATTCACTCTGCTCCGATCGATCATTCTGGAAAACGAGAACCGAAGATTGCCGCCCTGAGCTGAACACTTCCCAGGATGGGGCCTCGACGGTTTGGGAGGGTTGTAAAGGCGGTTCGGGAAGTGCCGGTATCACCTCATCCTGTGGCTGCCCGCCAGACCCGGCCTGGTCACCGCGTTCGCCAATGGTGAGCGAGGCAAGCGTCGGCGATAGCCGCGTTGCTTCCTGACGCACCTGCCTGTCATATTTGACTATGGCGCCGATGGATGGATCATCGCGGCCATAATAGGACTGGAGCATCACCCTTTCGGCCTGAGCCGGATCCCCCGCGCGCAATGCGGCGCGGTAGTATCCGTCGAGAAGCGTGGCCGTCGCCTTGAGGTTCAGGCAGGGATCAAAGGCGTCGGCGACGGATAGCTTCAATTTTTGAAGCGCCTCTATCGCAATACCGCCGAGCCCGATCTGAATATCCTGGTGATCGGCAATCAGAGACGTGGCAACCTCGATCGCTTCGGCCTTCGATGCGGGTTGAGCGGCGAGTGGCGGGGCGCTGTTGATGCGGATGGCGAAGGGCTGAAACCGGCTCTCAAGGCTGACAATGCCGGCCAGCGTCTCCACCTGAACCATCGGCGCACAGGTTTGCGCGATTTCGACGAATGCAGCACCCATCGTCAGTACCAAACGCGCTGTTTACCGGCGCCGTCGATGGTGACATCGACATAGTGCGGCTGCGATCGCACATTCGGACGACTTATCGGATAGCCCTTGCACTGGCGGTGCCCGTCCACGCGCTGCCAATGTGGCGACAGGACCGAATTGTCGCGGGACGTATAGTCGTTCCCATCCCAGCAGAGGCTGTTGCTCACCGGCTGCGGCGATGTCGACACACAGGTTGCTTGCCGACCGCCGCGACCGCTATCAGTCGTGAGCTTGTACCCCGCATCGCAATAGTAGGGTTCATAGCCCGGCCGCGAACTCTGAAAACCGACGCCGCTACAGGTCGGGAATGAGTGCCCCTCGGCAAGCTCCCGCCACAGCTTCTGGATCGGCGGCCGGCATTCGGCATATTGCGTCGGCCCGCCGGGATTGGAAAGGCATAGGATAACCTGGCATCCCCAATCCTCGGCCCGCGCTTTACTGCCGAAAATAAGATAGGGTGGCGCAACGAAGCAGACCGTAAGCAGTGAATTCAGGAGAAGGCTTTTCATGAACAGGATCCTTCGAGACGATGGCGCCCTATCGCGTTTCGGGAGACCCAATCCGCCTGCCCGCATTCATACTGTCGTATATAACATAGTTAAATGACATGACAAGCGCGATTAAAACGCAATGGCACAACCTTGCCTTCTCGGGACTTATTCTCCATGAGATCCTCGACCATCCGCTGGAGGACGAGACCCCGCAGGCGAGGCTGAAGCAGATCGGCATGATGACGATCCTCTATACGATGACTCAGGCCCATCAGAAGCTAACCCTCTCTAATATAATTGAGATTACCGAGCTAACACGCAGCGGTGTGAAGGAGACGGTCGACCTTTTGGTAAAGCGCGGAATGCTTTTGGAGACGATGGGGAAGAACTCCATGGGCCGGGGGACGGCGCGGCAATTCGAGATCTCTCAGGACCTCCTGAGCAAGCTGAGCTCTTTCCGCACCAGCCAGGAGGCGGGGTTAAACTGACTAATTTTCGGCTTTAATGGAGTGAGATGCGAATCATCTGGCAGTCCCGATCGTATGGTTGCCGGCAGCGATCAGGTAATGGGGCAACCCGCCCGCAGGCGGGTTCCACTCAAACAATGAAGCCTTATCAGCTTTATATCGAACGCGCGGGCGCCACGAAGAACGTGGCCCGCTATTATGCCATATCAATGGAGCCTACGCTGTTTGGGGAGGCATGCCTCATCCGTCGGTGGGGTCGCATCGGTGCTGGCGGTCAGAGGCTGGTGCATCATTTCGAGTACGAGGAGGAGGCCGTCGGACTCTTCCTCCAGCTCTTGCGTCAGAAGCGGCTGCGTGGCTATCGCCCGAAATCCACTGCCTGACCTGATCGAGTGGATGAAGGCTTGCGAAGCAAAGCTTCGAGCCGGACACGCCGGTCGATCCCGGCGGGACCGGCTCACCTGGTAACAGAGAGCCACCCTCAGAAGGGTGGCTCGGCGCCGATGCGACCGTCTTGCTCGGCCCAGATCACCTCGCGCCCAGCCAGCGCCTGTTCGAGTTCACCCTCGATCTGGCGACGCTCGGTAGGATCGGCATCTCGCCATGGCATCCCTGGGACTGAGCAGACAGCCCCCTCTCGTGTGCCACTGATAGCTTGTGCGGTCGGTAAAGCGGGTCTGCGGCGTCGTAAGAAGGCTTTGGGTCAATGGGAAGCTGTGGAAATCCTGGCTTTCCGGATCTTCCTTCGGCATTGCGT
Source organism: Rhizobium acidisoli (assembly GCF_002531755.2). Classification (NCBI taxonomy): domain Bacteria; kingdom Pseudomonadati; phylum Pseudomonadota; class Alphaproteobacteria; order Hyphomicrobiales; family Rhizobiaceae; genus Rhizobium; species Rhizobium acidisoli. The sequence goes on from NZ_CP034999.1 coordinate 191,474, forward strand.
CAATGACAGCGTCTCAATCCGATGTCAGGGATTTCTTATCAACACTGATGCGGAGACGAAAATGACCACGACCAACGAAATTGCCGACAAGATTGCAGGCGAGCACGGCCTGACCAAGGTGCAGGGCAAAGCAATCGTCGAGGCGGTGATCGCCTCCATTACCGAGGCTGCGGTTGCCGGCAACGAGACGTCGCTGCCTGGCTTCGGCAAGTTCAAGGTGAAGGCGACACCGGAGCGTGAGGCACGCAACCCTGCGACCGGTGCGACCATTAAGGTTGCCGCCGCCAAGAAGCTAGCTTTTACGCCAGCCAAGGCGCTGAAGGATGCGCTGAACAAGTAATCTTGTCAGCAATAAAAAAATAGCCCGGCGCCGTGCCGGGCTATTTTCGTTTTGGGTTTGCGTCAGCGGGCGGATGTCCCGTTGAGAACATCCTGGATGATCGAGTCGCTGACCGCCTGATGGGCTTCGCGAGCATGGTCGTCCAGCAGCTTGTGAAGAATGCCGGATGCCAAGGGTATGAAGTCGAAACCGAGCGCGATTGCTGCGGCACGCAGTTGCGACAGTGTTTCGAACGCCCGGAAATCCGTACCCAGCCAGAGTTCAAGATTGTCGCCACCGGCGTCCGGAAAAGCCTGGAGGAAGAACGTCTGAAGCGGGCGGTCGTAGCCGATGATGGCATCCGGATCGTAGTCGCGGGATGCGGTCCTGGTGACGGTTATTGTGTAGCGGCTCATGGCGGCCTCCTTTGGAATGGGGACGCCGGCCCCGTCTGCGGGGCCGGCGATGCGGTTCAGGCCGGGCTGTTCCAGAGGATGACCTTCTTGCCGGGCTCGCCACCGGGGGCCGGGGCGACGTTGCCGAAGATCACGCCGATCTCTGGTGCTTCGATTTTCGTGGAGATGTATTCTTCGCCGGTCTGGCGAGAGATGCGGTTCCAGCCTGCGCCGATCTCAAAGCCGGTCTTGCGGTGGATGATGCGATAGTCCGGCGCCTCTTCGCTCGCCTTGCTGGCGTTCGGGACGAGGGCGATCGGGGCGTTGACCCGGATGGTGGCGAAGACGCCTTCGAGCGTGCCGTCGGTCTTTTCGGTGAGGGTTGCGATCGTGGTAGCCATGGGATTGTCTCCTTCGTTGCATCGGGACCATTCCCGATGGCGCCCGAAGAAGGGACCGCGCCGCAGGCGTCACCGCAGCTTAAGCGAAGGGAAACCCCTTGCGGGTTGACGCTGATGGCGGCCGGTCCCTTAGAAAGGCGACATGAAGAACGGGAATGGTCCTTGATTGCGACGTCGGCAGGAGACCTCGCCGTGGCTGCCCTTTGCGGACCATTCAAGAGCCGCGCTCGTGACATGCGTCGCTGGAGTTCGGGGTCAACGGACGGTGGCGGTCAACCACTCGCGACGCGATATATCAGCACCGTCTGATCCCAGCCTCATCATCAACGACGGCTTCGGGGGCGTGACACTCGAATTGTCGGCCTCTCCCGACGCAACTGCAGTTCTGCGGAGCGGAAACCGTGATTTGAGGGATTGTCGTCCTGGTGTGCAGCGGTGGCTCGGCATCAAGATCGATCGAGAAGAGCCCGCGACGGCCGGCCGACTACGCAATCGTGGCTGCATCGATTCGATAGCGCCGGGGATCCGCCACTGCGACGACGCGACGGGGATCAAGAGGGAAGAAGCGGCCTGAAGCCGCGGCAAGTCTCAATCGAGCCGGTTGACCCGACCGGTTCGTCCGCGCGCGTCGGCAAACAGTCTGGCAATCTTCACCATGAAGGATTTGCTGAAGCGGCCGAGGATGTCCTGATCGGGCTCGATGTACCAGGAGCGTTCGACGATATCGTAATTGTAATCGTCGGCCATAATCCAGCACTGCTTCAGATCACTTAAGCCCGCACGCTTGCGCTCGATTTCGGGGATCTCCAGAGCGATCCGGTCAGTCTGCGGCGGTTGGGTGGTGATGGCGAGAAGCGCCAGATGGGTATTGCCGTCTTTTGCACTGTGGATCGCGATGACGACGCAGACGGGGCGCTGCTTGCGACCCTCGGTTTCGCCGCGCTGCTGCTGCCAGGCCCACAGGTACGGATAGGAAATGACTTCACCGGGGCGGAATTCACGGCTCATCGTCATAGCCTTCGCCGCGCGTCAGCCGATCGAGCGCCTCGTCGAACAGTGCTGCATGCTCGTCGGGCATCTCCGAAATATGATAGGCACGGCGGGGGTCGCCGCCGGTGCGCATGCGCTCATAGTGCTCGTAGCTCATCAGCACGAAACGCGGCTTCTTGTGCCGGGTGAGCATCACCGGCTCGCGGCTCGCGGCATCGGTGATATCGCCGATTTGTTTATTCAAGTCGCCTGTCGTGAACTGCTTCATGGCTATAGTCTCCGGTACGGTTTCCATATAATATATTTTTCCATTTTTTCCATCTTTTCCATGTTTTCCACGTTTTCAGGAAAACGGCGCTCATGCGCCGTCTCCTGAAGCCTGCCAGACCGGGATGCCGAGCCGGCGCGCCTTATCGGCAAGATTGCCCGTGATCCCGTTTCCCGGAAAAACGATCAATCCGGCGGGCATGACCGACAGCATCTCGTCATTGCGCCGGAAGGGGGCGGCCTTCGCATGCTTGGTCCAGTTGGGCTTGAAGGTGATCTGCGTAACCTTGCGGGCGTCGGCCCAGCAGGCGGCGATCCGTTCGGCGCCTTTTGGCGAGCCGCCGTGCAGCAGCACCATGTCCGGGTGCTTGGCACGCACCTGATCGAGCCTGGCCCAGATCCGCTCGTGATCGTTATAGTCCATGCCGCCGGAGAACGCGATCTTGGTACCGGCAGGGATCAGCACCTCCGTCTCGTCGCGGCGACGGGCGGAGAGGAAGTCCCGGCTGTCGATCATCGCCGCCGTCATATTGGCGTGGTTGACCTTCGAGCCGGTACGTGGCCGCCAGGACGAACCGGTCTGCGCCTCGAACAGGTCGGCCGCGTAGTCGCGCATGAACTCGAAGGCGTTGCGGCGCTCCAGCAAAGTGATGCCTTCGGCAATGAGGCGTTCGAGTTCGACACTCTTCACCTCCGAGCCGTCCTGCTCGCCCTGTCCGGTGCGCTGCGCCTCCTCATTGCGGTCGAGTTCGCGCTGAATGCGCTCGCCGGCGCGATGGAAGAGATTGGGGATCGACCAGAATAGGTCTTCGAGATCGGGCTCCAGGCGTGTGTCACCGAGCATCTCGGCGAAGGCACCGAAGATCGCGGTGATCGATGACTGGACCTGTGGCTCTTCCGGCAATGGCCGCGGATCGGGCTCGTCCTGGAAGGGACGATAGCCGAAGATTTGCATCTCGTAGATGAAGCGATCGGTCGGGGAGGATGCATGGTGGGGCTCGATGCCGTCGTCGGGGTGAAGGATCAGGTCCATGGTGGTCTCCGTTCATGGGCCGCGCCTCTCGCGGCCTGACGGCGAACCCGGTCACGCGGGCCGAGGCCGGAACCGCAAGCAGAGCGAAGCGGCCCAGCGAAGCGCCGGGCGGCGGAAGAAGGGTTTCTTGGTCCGCGAGGAATGACGGGCCATCGCATCGGCCCGAAAAATGGGAACCGTTTTCGGAAGAGCCGATGCATAAAATGGCCCGGCAGGGGAGGAAACCCGACTGACCCGCTGAAGGCCCGGAGGCCCGCGTGGTAAGGGTCGCCTCTCGGCAGGCCCGCGGGCGGGCGCCCACACGGGAGCCACGCTCCGTGGACCGTCCATCGCCCACGCCGCAGCAATCCCGCCTACCCCTTCCGACAGCCTCATCAGGGCAGGAAGGCCGTCGCATCTTCCGGAGTGAGTTGAGCCCTGAGGCTTGCGGTCAGCCGGTCGGGACCCAGCCAGCGCAGATCCTCGTTAAAGTCGCCGAGTTCCGGCGACAGCACCAGCGGCAGGATCCCGCATCCCTGTGCCCTGCGGCTCAGTCCCTCGATCCCGTGGCGGCCGGCCGCATCCGCGTCGGCGGCGATATAGATGCGCCGGCATCCGGGAGGGAAGTTGAAGGCCGCGAGGTGATTGGCCGTCAGGGCGGCGACCATCGGCATGGCGGGCATCACATGCGAGAGCGACAGCATGGTTTCGAGCCCCTCGCCCGCCGCCAGGACCGGCACAGGATCGTTGATCGGAAAGCCGAAGCGGACCGCATTGCCGAGCAGGCCGCCGAGCGCACGGCGGGGATCGTCTACCCTGGCCTTGCCGTCGCCATCCGCATCGAGCCAGGTGCGGTGGACGCCGGTAATCGCTCCGGCCGCATCGGTGACGGCTGCGATCAGTGCCGGATAGCTTGTCGCCCGGCCGGTGACGAGATCACGGTAGTAGCAGGACGGATGGAAGCGGAGCGCTGTATGCGTGGATGCCCGCAGGATTCCTCGCTCGCGCAAATATGCGTCTGCTAAAGTGAGGGCCAGCGGTACGGTCATCCGAAACAGGCGGCGCGCCCGTTCTGCGGCTGGCCTATCGAAAGGCCGATTGTCATCGCCATAAGCGCAGTTGGACGAAACAGGCCCGGGTCGCGGCAGGCTCAGGAAATGCCGTACCTCCTCCGCGACGTGGCGGAAGTCGACCAGGCCACAGGTCTCACGAACGAGATCGAGCAGATCGCCGAACTGCCCGGTCGCGGCATCCGTCCATCGGCCGGCCCGTGGACCGACCAGATGCACGTAGAGCGACTGGCCCTTGTTGTTGCCGACATCGCCGACAAGCCAGTAGTTGCCGGCCCGGCGACCGGCGGAGAGATAGTGGCGGCAGACCCCCTCCGCGTTTTCCGCGAGACGGCCCGCCAGATCGGCGGCGGACAGCATGACAGACCTCCATCACGACCGGCGCACAATGTCGATGAGGCGATGACGCTGCATCAGCTTCGACAGGATCTCCGGCCCTTGGTCTGTGACAGGCACGAAGAAGCGCAGCTTCCAGTTGATCATCTCGGGGAACAGGCCGATCGACCGCAGCCAGTCGCGCATGCCGTCGGTAAAGCCAGTCAGTTCGACGCGGTAGTCGTTCATGACACGCGCCCGCCGCAGCGTCATGTCGCCGGCGAGCCCGATGATCGAGGATCCGACGACCAGCGATGCCCAGGCCTGGTCCGGCGCGATCACCATGGTCTGGTCGATCCCGAAGTTGCGGCAAAGCCCGGCCAGCCGATCGGGAGCGATGACACGGCCGACGATCCGTTCGCCGTCGTCCGTCTGCAGACGCCGCACGCGGCAGAAATCCTGGGGCAGCAATTTCCAGATCGGCAGCAACAAACCGCTGACGATATGCATTGTCGACGTCGAAAATTCCGGCACTGCCGCGACTTCGGCATCCCAGGCAATTGCGAAAGCCTGTTCATCAGCCTCCTGCCAATTCGTCTCTTCGAGCTGACGGACTTCGAAGCGGAGCTCGTCCATCGGCCGGATCAGCGACACGCGCGGTTGAATGGAGCCGTCGTCCAGCATGATCGAGCGAGTCGGCACCATCACCGCTGGTCGGCCAGACTTGCCGTTGATCATCAGCCTGGCGCGCGGATCCTGCTTCAGCATGCTATGAACGTCCTTAAGCTGCATGGGTGCGTTGCGGTCCCGGCGCTCGATGGTCAAGAGATGCGATTGGGCGCCGGTGACCGGATGCGTATAGATCAGCCGCCGGTCGGTGACCGTCATGCTGTCGGCGGTGATCGTCTCAAGCCCCTTGTCATAGATGCCGGCGGCAATCGCCCCTTCGATACGAGCGGCCAGCAGCTGCTCGAAGGCTTCGAACAACACGTTCTGCATGACGATCGTCAGTGCCAGCATGCGGTTGAGGAAGGTCTGGATCGGCGGCAGCTCATCCTTCAATCCACCTTCCTCCGAGGTGAGCGACAGGCCGGTGATGCTTTCGAACTTGTCGAGCGAGCAGCCTTCGATCCTGCCGGCGTGCAGCAGTCCGTAGAGTTGCCGCAGCGCGTCGCGAGCATATTGCGATTCGAGATTGTCCTCGGACCGGAACATGCCCTGCCCGCCGGTTTGGCGCTGACCGCGTGTGATGGCGCCAAGCGTGTCGAGACGCCGGGCGATCGTCGAGAGGAAGCGCCGCTCCGCCTTGACGTTGGTAGCGATCATCCGAAACCGCGGTGGCTGTTTCTGGTTGGTGCGATGACTGCGCCCAAGCCCCTGGATCGCCACATCGGCGCGCCAGCCCGCTTCCAGAAGGTTGTGAAGACGCAGGCGCTGATTTTTGGCGGCAAGATCCGCGTGGTAGGATCTGCCGGTTCCGCCGGCGTCGCTGAAGACAAGAATGCCCCTTTCGTCATCCATGAAGGCGCGGGCCTCATCGAGATTGGCGCTGCCCGGCCGGTTTTGCACGGCATAGCGCGCGATGGAGCTGCTGTCCTCCCGGCGAATGATGCGGCGGGAGCGGCCGGTGATCTCGGCGACCTTGCTGATGCCGAAATGCTGGACGATCTGGTCAAGGGCGGTCGGGATCGCCGGCAGGCTGCCCAAGGTTTCGATCAGTTCGTCGCGACGCCGTTCGGCCTCCCGGCAAATGACTGGGTTGCCGTCCACGTCATGGACCGGCCGGGAACTCAGATTTCCATCAGCATCGGAAAATTCCTCGAAGAGCTGCACCGGGAAGGAGTGCATCAGGTATTCGATGACATATTCCCGCGGCGTGACGTCGACCTGCAGATCGCTCCATTCCTCGGTCGGGATCTGCGCCAACCGGCGCTCGGTCAGAGCCGCTCCCGTCGAAACGAGCTGGACGATGGCAGCATGACCATCGTCCAAATCTGCAGCGGTCGCTTTGAGGAGGGCCGGCGTCTTCATCGAGGTCAGAAGATGGTTGAAGAAACGCTGCTTCGAGCTTTCAAAGGCCGAGCGCGCGGCTGCCTTGGCGTTTTTGTTCAACGTCCCAGTTTTGCCGGTTATTCCGGACGCCTCCATGGCAGCGTCGAGATGGTTGTGGATGACCTGGAACGCCTCGGCATAGGCGTCGTAGATGCGGACCTGTTCCTCGGTCAGCTCGTGTTCGAGGATTTCGTATTGCACGCCTTCGAAGGAGAGCGAACGCGAGGCATAAAGCCCCATTGCCTTGAGGTCGCGGGCCAGCACTTCCATCGCCGCGACACCGCCATCCTCGATCGCGGCGATGAACTCGGAACGGGTCGGGAAGGGAAAGTCGCTGCTGCCCCAAAGACCGAGCCGTTCGGCATAGCCAAGGGATTCGACGTCTGTTGCGCCAGTCGCAGAGACGTAGACGACGCGGGCGTCAGGAAGCGCGCGTTGCAGGCGAAGTCCCGCCCTGCCCTGTTGTGACGCCGCTTTATCACCGCGCTCCGTCTTGCCACCGGCCGCATTCGCCATGGCATGGCCTTCATCGAAGACGATAACACCATCGAAGTCGGCGCCGAGCCACTGGACGATTTGTTGCACGCGCGAGCGCTTGCCCTCACGCTCGTCAGTGCGCAGCGTGGCAAAGGTGGTGAAGAGGATGCCTTCGTCCAGCTTGACCGGCTTGCCCTGCCGGAAACGCGACAGGGGTGTCACAAGCAGCTTTTCTTGGCCCAGCGCGCTCCAGTCGCGCTGGGCATCCTCGATCAGCTTATCCGATTTTGAAATCCAGACATGGCGTCTGCGGCCTTTTAGCCAGTTGTCCAAAATGATGCCGGCGGCCTGGCGACCCTTGCCGGCGCCTGTTCCGTCGCCGAGAAACCAGCCGCGACGGAAGCGGACAGCATGTTCTGCATCCGATGCGACGGCCTTGAGATTGTCGAAGGAGGCATCGAGGCTCCAATGGCCGGCGAGATAGCCGGAATGGGCTTCGCCAGCATAGATGACGCTCTCGAGCTGGGCATTGGAGAGATCGCCGCCGGTGACGACGCGCTCCGGCAGGTGTGGACGATAACTCGGCTTTGGTGGCGCGACGGATGCCATCGCCACGGATTCGACCAACCTATCGGGATGCGGTTTTGCATTGGGGATGTGGATCGATTGCAGCCGGTAGGCCTCGTAGATGCCATCAGCGGCATTGGTCTCATCTTTGGGCTGAGCGTTTCGCAGCTCATAGGAAAGTTCGATGATTTCGCCATCGACAGGTATCGGACGGACCGTTGCTGCAGGCCCCGCCTGTCCTCCGACCGCGGGGCGATGCGACGTGGCGCTTGCTGCTGGACGCATTGTGTCCGCGCCCAGGATACCGCTGCGGAGTGCACCACTAGAGTTCGGCGTCGTCACGGACAAGCGCGTTGGAATGCCGCCGATCCAGGTCAGCAGTGTTTCCAGATCGTGCGCAGTGCCGCTCGACGTCATCAGCTTCGAAGGATCACGCGCCGGGATCTTGTCGATGACGATCAGGCGCGTTTCCGTCGTTGTGCCATGGCGGGCGTAGATGCTTCCGCCGATCGCCGCGGTGAACAGCACCGAGCCCTGCCCCTGAAGACGAACGAAAGCGTCGCGCCATGCCGAACTCTCCGGAGAAAGGCTGGCCCCAGTGATCGCGACCAACCGCCCGCCGGGGGCAAGGCGAGCGAATGCGGATGTGAGATGCCGCCAGGCAGCTTCGGTGACGCGACCTTCGACATGAACACCGGCGGAAAATGGCGGGTTCATCAGCACCACGGTCGGCTGAATGCGACGGTCGAGGTAATCGTCGATATGCGCGCCGTCGTGTTGCGATACCGGAACGCGGGGGAAAAGCTGCGCCAGCAGCGAGCACCGGACAGCCGCATATTCGTTGAGTGCCAGACGAGCATGTGCGAGTTTTGCAAAGATCGCCAGCAGGCCGGTTCCAGCCGACGGTTCGAGCACCACGTCAGCGGACGTGATGCCGGCAGCACGAGATGCGACGAAGGCAAGCGGGATCGGAGTCGAGAACTGCTGCAGGGCCTGGCTCTCTTCGGATCGGCGGCTGTGGGTCGGTAGAAGACGGACCGCCTTCGTCAGCATCGCGAGCGTCGATTGGGGCGAATGGTGGCAGGACACGATTGCGTGGAATTTGCGCAGGAAGAGAACCTGGGCGATCTCGGTCGCCTCATAGGCCTGCTTCCAGAGCCAGAGGCCCTCAGCGTCGCTGCCGCCGTAGACTTCGGTCATGATCTGCCGCAGGTTACCTGTAGCGAGGACTCTACCTTGCTCCAGCAGTGACGTGATTCGACCGGCAGCAACTATGAGTGCTTCAGCGCCGGCTTTGATATCAGGACGTGGAGAGGTGGAAACAGTTTGATGATGCGCGATAATATTCATCGAAGGATGCTCCAGGAGTGAGGAAAGAACAGCGGTCCCCAGCGTCCTGCCGAAGGTTCGCAGGAGCGATAATGGGGCAGCCACGGAAGGGTCGGGGATCGCCAGCTTGAACTGCCGGCGATCGTCAGCGTCATGTCATCGGGCTTGCGATGGCGCCAATCGGATCGTCAGGATCGGGTGGCAGGTAGGCGTCGTAGGGATTGCCGTCGCTGAGATGGCCAAATGGCGTGAAGACGAATTCACCGTCACTACGACCTACGGCGCAGAGTACGTAACGCGGCTCGCGTGTTGCGGCATCCAGGCATTCCATGAGGGCAAGATTGCCATCGGACGCGGCGCGCAGCAGCGTGTTGAAGTTCGTGCGGGCATAATCGGGTATAGCCATTGCAGTGCTCCATAAACAAAAATGCCCGGTACGGCGGCCGGGCTGATGGTGATTTCGAGTGTTGAGGTTCTATGGATCTCCTCGAAGCCGGATCAGGAGGCGCTCCCCAGCAGCTTTTTCGCTTTGCCTTCGAGTTCGAGCCGCGTGTCCTGATTGGTCTTGGTGCGCGCCAGCGCGGTGATGCCCTGCACGAAATCGAAGATCGATTCCGGCGGCCTTCCCTCCTCCGACAGCACCATCTCGATCACCTTGCCGGTCTCGCCTTTCGAAAAGCCGCGTCGGCGCAGGAAGGTTTCACGGTCGTCGTCCTTACGCGCGACGATCCGCTCGCGCGCCGCCTTGATGCCGGCGATGAAGGGCGCGGGCGACGAGTTGGCAAAGCTGGTCAGCGCGGGTGCTGCCTCATGCGCAAACCGCTGGGCCGCGAATTTAGAGTGACGAATGGTGATCTCCTCGAAGTTCTCCGTACCCCAGAGGTTCCTGTTCGCGCAGACCGCTCGGAGGTAGAACGAAGCGATGCCCAGTGTCTTCGATCCAACCTCCGAATTCCAGGCATAGAAGCCGCGGAAGTAGAGATCGGGCTCCCCGTTTGGCAGGCGTCCGGCTTCGATTGGATGGGTGTCGTCCACCAGGAAAAGGAAGACGTCGCGGTCGCTGGCATAAAGCGTCGTCGTGTCCTTGGTGATGTCGACGAAGGGATTGTGGGTCATCGTCGACCAATCGAGTACGCCCGGCACCTTCCACATCGTGTCGCCAGTACCGTTGCCGGCAATCTTCATCACAGCCGCAACCAGTTCGTGGTCCCAGATGCGGCCATATTCCGGCCCGGTAACGGCTCGCAATTCCATCCGTCCGTCTTCCATCTCGAGCGTCTTCACCAGTTCGGCACGGTGGTTGAGCAATCCATGTTGAAGATTGATGGCCGCGAGCGGCGCCGGCAGCTGGCGCATATAGGTGGCCGGCGCGCCGACCAGGCTGCAGAGTTGACCGTAGCTCCAGTGGGTGGGCGCGATCGGCTGGCGCTGGCCGGGAACAAGGAGCTCAAGCCGCTCGGCATTGTCGCGTGTCGCCTCCACCCGGATTGCCGCGCTCTCGATCGTTCGCGCATGTGCGCGATCGGCTCGGGACCGGACGGTATCGTAGAGTTCCGTCAGCGACAGGAACCGCTCGTCGTCAGGGCGCGAAAACCACTCCGACGAAACGCGGCCGATCCGTTCGCCACGGGAAATATCGACCTTGAAGCGGGACGATGTGCGCTGGGTGTTGGTGCTGAGGGTGTTCATTGGACTATCTCCTGAAAAGCAAGAACCCGGCGCAGTGGCCGGGCTGAGTTGAGGGATATGAAGGTGGTGATCGTAAAGTCGGGCATAGAACTGCTCTTGAAAACGGGGGCGGCCCAGTCTCCTTTCGGAGCCGGGCCGCTGGTTGAACTCTGAGAGAACAGTTATTCGGCGGCGTCGAGATGCCGTTCTTCGTCGACTTCGTCAGTCGCGGCGTCAGGATCCTCCTCACTATCAGTCAGGAACGCGGGGAGATCAGGCGCCGACGTCTCGACAGAGCTGTCGTCGGCGGTCTCCTGGGCTTCAGTTGTTGCCTGCTCCGCCGAAGCGCTGTCCGGCAGGAGCCGGAGCGGTTCAGGCAGCCAGCCGCTATCGGTCATCAGTCGTTCTGCTTCGCGCGCCATGTCCACTTTCTTGAGATGGCCGATGAGCTCGGCCGACTGATCGCCCTTCGCCTCCCGGACCGCCTGCAGGATGCGGGCCTTGGTGACGCGGCCGAGGTAATTTTCGACCGTCGGCACCCACCCCGCTTCGACCATGTCGAAGCCGATCGAGCCGGCGAGCTGATCGGCATGGGCGATGGTTCGGGTCCGCTTGTTCCAGGGCTCGATCACCGCGTTGACCGACAACGAAGCGCAATGGGCAAACAGCGCCTGCCGGCTGACGTCATCGAGCGCGATCAGGAAAGCCCAGAGATCGTTAGGAACCTTGGGGAGATCTTGGCCCCAAGCCTCGTGGCGTTGGTCGATTTCCTTCGCCCAGAGCGTGTCGCCAAGCCCCTGGGTCTGGCTGAACTTCCCGCTCTGCAGGGTGATTTCCAGGCACGAGTCCGAACCGTACAGATAGAAGCACTTCAGCACGAAAGCGTGCAGCACCGCGATAAAGGCTACGACCGGGTCGTTGGCGAGCGCGTTGCGTAGCGCGACCGTTCGGGCTGCGGTCAGGTCGAGGACCAGGCGGTCGGGGAGCGGCTTGATCGCCTCATCCTCGTCTTCGGCCTGATCGGACGCGACGCCAGAGGCCTCCGAGACCGACGAATGGCCGCCAGGAACGACTTTTTCATCCCTGTCAGGATCGGAGGCATCGTCCTCCGCCGTCGGCTCATCTTCGGGTCGCACGAAACCGCGTTCGATCTTAAGCTCGCCGCCGGCGCCCAGCGAAACGAAGACACCGCCGCGAGCCATCGCCTGCGGATCGAAGATGTAGGGCCGATCTTTGAGCCGGTCGAGTTCGGAGCCAAGCTCTTCCAGCTTCTGCTCAGCCGCCTCCGAATATTCACTGGCCTCGGCATATTCGGCGTCGAGCCTCTCATATTCGGCACGCGTTGCATCGTAGCGGGCAAGCTCCTCTTCGGTCATCTCGGCCTGCTCGCCATAGAAGCGGCGAAGACCCGAGGCGTGGCCGTACGGGAAATCGAAGGCAGCCTCGGCCCATTTCCAGCCCTCGCTCGTCTGGATCGCTTCGGCGTCGGCCTTGAGTTTTTCCAGCACGAGCTGCTCCAGCATTGCCGGATCTTGGAGCCATCCACCCTGATCCTGTTCGAATAGATCGCGCATCACGACACCGCCGGCGGCTTCATAGGCTTCGATGCCGACATAGACGGCACGGCGATCGCCGGCGCGGATCGCGGTTTCGGTCAGCAGGCGCCGGATGTAATACGGCTCACGGCTATGGGACCGCGAGATCGTATCCCAGACCTGTTCCTGGCGAACATGATCGTTGGTGATCGAGAAGGCCATGACCTGCTCGAGCGTCATTTGGTCCTCGGCATAGAAGTCGAGAAGGCGCGGTGAGACGGACGCAAGGCGCAGGCGCTGCTTCACCGTGGCGGCGGAGACGAAGAAGCGCGCAGCGATGTCTTCCTCGCCAAGCCCCTGCTCCCGCAGCATCTGGAAGGCTCGGAACTGATCGAGCGGATGCAGGCCGACGCGCTGGACGTTTTCGGCAAGCGAATCTTCGACTTCGGGGGTCTCGCCGTTGCTGACAATGCAGGGAACACCGGCCGTCTTGGCAAGCCGCTTTTGCGATACGAGCCGTTCAAGGGCGCGATACCGGCGGCCGCCGGCCGGGATCCGGTAGATACCGGTTTCCTTGCCCTCTGCATCGACTTCCGGACGCACGTTGAGGCTGGTCAGAAGACCGCGATGGGCGATGTCCTCCGCCAGCTCTTCGATCGACACACCCGCCTTGATCTTGCGGACGTTATCCTGGCTCAGCACGAGCTTGTTGAAGGGGATGTCCCGGCCTGAACTGAGGGTGATTTTCGGGGTGGCTTGTACCATGTCGTTTCTCCATGACGGACCGGGCGGAGGCTCTCTCCAACCCTCTCAATCCGTCACAGCTCCCCTTCCCTCCTCTTCCTCTCTGCAACCGCGCCGCCTGCGAACCCGCCCTTGATCCGCGCCGTGCCCTCCCCACATTGCGGCCGTCACTTGTGAAGGGGTCATTCGAGCATGCAGCAGTTTCTGGAAACGACGTTTGGGCCGGAGGAGCTGGACATCCTGGACAGTGTGCTCGAGGAGTGGAGGTCGCGGCGCGGTTTGCCTAAGGACAGTCCAGATGTCGAGCTTGCAGCAGCTGTCATGCTCAACCTGTTTCGCGAAGGAAACCGAACGGTCGAAACGTTGAAGGCAGCTGCGTCTGAGCACAGGGCGCTGTCGGATCTATGACGGCGATCATCTGGTGACGTGAAGCTAAACAGACCCGACGCGTCCAGAGACCTATGCACGGCATTGCAGGCCTAGTTGCAGGTGTCAGCGCAATTTATCCGTCGTCCCAGTCGGAGCTGCGGCACCCTCGGTCGGGATCAATGTGAGCAGATGAAGGGTATGGCGTCAACGCTTCCGTAAGCGCGGCACATTGCCCGGCCCAACGAGAAGTGCCAATTCATCGCCTTACAATTGATCGCAAAAGTCCGCTGCAAACGGACTTTTTATGCTTTTTTCAAAGTAAACTTGCTACCGGCTTTAATTAGTGCCATTTTTGTCCGTCATGGGCGATCAAAAACGCGATAAATTAAAGTCAATGCTGGATGAGGTTCCTGCCGGCTTCCTCGTGGATTCAGCATGGATGCGCAAAATGCAAATCCGCCGGAGCTCCACACATGACTATCTCCGCCGCGGTTGGCTGCAGCCGGTCATTCATGGCGTCTATCGACGCCCCTCAGGACGGGACGGTTCACCGAAAGAACACATCGACTGGCGCATCGCCGTCATGTCTGCACAGACAATCATGGATTACCCGTTCCATGTTGGCGCCCGCACGGCGCTGGCGCTTCGTGGTCATGTGCACTACCTGGCACTTGGGGCTGCCGAGAAGATCTTCATCTATGGCGATGCGCCGCGCTGGCTCGCGAACCTCCCTACCAATGGCCTCCCTCTCCTTCGCAGCACGCGTCTCTTCAAGACAGCGGGTCTCGGCATTGAACCACTGGCGGCGGAACCGGACGGCAATCACATCCTGTTTCTGCAGAGCTGGAAGATACGCGCCTCAACGCCGGAGCGGGCTATTATCGAGGCGCTGGACGAACTGCCCGAAAACGAGAGCTTTCACAACATCGATGCGATCTTCGAGGGTCTGACCACCCTTCGTCCGCGCCGTATAACCGAACTTCTCACAGACTGCACGAAAGTCCAGGTGAAACGGCTCTTCTTCGTCTTTGCCGACCGCCATGATCACGCCTGGCTCAAACATATCGACCGGTCGAACATCGATCTTGGGAGCGGCGACCGTTCATTCATCAAGGGCGGCAAGCTGCATCCCACATACCGCATCACCATCCCAGAAGAATACCTTCCAGGAAAGCCAGAGAGCGCCGATGGCCCGTGACCAGTATCTTTCCAGCTCGATCTCCTCGTCCAGGCCTTGCCGATAATTGCCGACGAGCCGGCTTTCGCATTGAAGGGTGGAACCGCCATCAATCTCTTCTACAGAGACTTCCCCCGCCTCTCAGTCGATATCGACCTGACCTACCTTCCGCTCAAACCGAGGGACGAGAGCTTGGCCGAAATGACGAGGTCCTCGACCGGGTCGCCGCCAAGGTTGAAAGGATCAAGGGAGTCCGAGCAAAGCGAATAGCTGGCGGTGGCGGCGGCGATACGCGCGTCGAAGTGAGGCGGGCCAGACCGCAGTCAAGATCGAGACCTCTCCGGTCGCCCGCGGCACAGTGCACCCCGTCGAACGACGCAGGGTCAGCGAGCGGGTCGAAGACCAGTTTGGTTTTGTAGAAATGCAGGTTGTTGCCTTCGAAGACCTCTTCGGCGGCAAGATGCATGCAGCAGTCGATCGGCAACATCCGCGCCATCTCTTCGACATCAAGTTGCTTTATGAAAACGAGGGACTGACTGACCCGCTGTTTCGTACTTTCCTTGTCTACGTGGCGAGTTCCGGCGGGGCCCCGCACGAGTTGCTGCAGCCCATAGAGTCAACGTCGTACATGTCTTCAATCAAGAATTCGATGGAATGACAGTCGAGAAGGTCTCACTGGACGAATTGCTGGATGTCCGGGAGCGGTTCCTGAGCGACATCCAGGCGCGCCTTGATGATAAAGGCCGAACGTTTCTGCTGTCCCTTCACGATGGCGAACCCGACTTCGAGGTTATCGGCTTGCCGCACGCGCTCGCCTTGCCGGCCGTCCGCTGGAAGATTCTCAACCTGCAAAAGCTAAGGAATGACAATCCGCCCAAACACGCCGAACAGCGCGAGGAGATCGAGCGGCTATTCACACGATGATGCGCCGTTGGCCGATCTGCAGGATCGATAATCCGACCACTGGCTCGCCTCTCCCGCAGCTCGCCGCCGCGGGCCTATCGGGAAGCCCTGTTAATGGCGGCCAGCTGATCGAGCTGGTGAGTGCGCCTGCGGGCGTTATACCAGTAACCAACGGCCAATCCGTGGTGAGCGATCGTGGCCTGAAACAAGGCGACATTAAACCGGTTTTCCGAGAGCGGATAAATCAGCGCAAAGTCAGCGCCGAGGGCGCTTTCAGTTGACCCCGATTTGCAATCTGCAAAATCAAAACGAAGTCTACCCTCTTCCCCAAGCGTCGGATCCAACGCTGCGTGGACTCTGAGGTTGGCCCAGAGCCTTCGAAAAGCGCAGCCGTTTAAAACTCCTCGTCAAGCCTACTGCTCACGCAAAGCCCCAAAATTTCCGCCGCACTTTGCTCAACCGCCCAGTGAAGAGGCTAGTTTTGCTGTGCAGAGAAAGCACCCGGAAGAAATACGTAAGCGATGTTCTCGGGCCACGGGCTGTAGATCGGTTTGGAGCGATTGCTGGCACTTCAACCTGCTAAGCCGTGAGCCACCAGTTTTTGCTGCATCTCTTTATAGGCTGAGATGAGGATAGCGATGTTTTCCGGATTGCAAGCAGCGATAAATTCGCGGGTTGCCGCAGCTTGATCGTAGCTGATTTCAGACGAGTGCGATCTTACGTCGGCAATCGCTTTAAAGTTTATATCTTGATACGTCGTCGTCGTGGCAACGCACCCGCCGCCATAGCTTTCAGAACCCTTGGGACCACGTCCATACCAAAGGCCCTGGGGTCGCGCTTTCAATGACCTGCTCTATCGCGGATATGATTTCCGTAACATTCATCTCGTCGCAGCTCCATCCATGACTAGCTGTTTAAACGTTGCGTTTTAACAAGTCTTTTGCGAGCGGAGTGTCAAGCTTGGCCAGATCCGCCGATGGACTGGAACATGCCGACTGACGGTGCCGATGTCATGCTCGCTTTCGGCCGGATGCGGGCAGGATGTTGCACCTCAACTCCTGGCACTCCGCTCGACCATCTCACGGTTGCTCTGTCGGGCGACCAGAAATCGCGGTAGTCGTCGATTTAGTATGCAGAGGAGCTGCCGACCGCAATGGAGCTCGAAGCGTCCAACTCGAAACAGTGCGAACCTGGCGGCCCGGGCGGGGGCAGGCCGTTGCTCACCATCTAAGGTAGCCTGATTTCAATGGCTTGGCGCGGTTAGTCGCGACTAACGACCGGTGGCTCCACGCGGCGAGAGCCTGTGATCGGTTTCCAGCCAGCATCCGCCAATGCCTGTCTTCTGCGCCAAAACGGAGAAGTGGAAGACGAACGCTTTGAAAGTCTTAAGCACTGCCGGGTCTCTGCCTTGTCCACGCCCTACACCCGCCGCGGACAGCCAAGAGCTGGCTTTCCATCCCTTGAGTATCGCAGTTCGGCGCCTTTGATGCCAGATCCAGATTCGTTGGTCGAAGGCAAGGCCGTATCCAAGCAATCCGGAAAGTTATGAAATTTCAGTGATTTAGCGTAGTTAGTCGCAACTAACGCCATTATCCCGCTTTATCGACCTTTTCACCATGGCTGCGAAGTAATGACATAATAACCGGCCCGAGAGAAAACTCACCCCGCTCTGTCCGCCGCGTCAGATCTCGCAGATAGCCACCGGGAGAATTGATCAGATTTGCGCGCTCCAGAATGCAGGACACTGCGACAGCGGCGTTTTCCGGTCCCATGGCATCGCAAGCATCCTGATAGGCGGACGGGCTTACGCCCAGCATCGATCTTACCACCACGGCGGCCAACATCAGGTCGCGCCAGCTCACCACCGCTCCGCCCGGCCCATAGTCGCTGATTTGCGGGCAGGCTTTCACCACAATCCCGAGTGGGAACGCTTTTAGCGGCTCGTTCTTCGGCCGGCGGGTTATCTCCAATTTCGCGCCCCGCTCTTTTTCAGAGCTAGGTTCAAGTTCACTGATGGATTCGGAATCTGAATTCTGTATGTGCTGCTCAGTATGAGCATCATTGGTGCTATTAGATCGTGAATCTGACTGCATATCCAAACGATTAAGGATTTCCTCGCGAAGAAGCTCCATCTCATCGAGAATGTTTGTGATGTCTGTCCTGGTCGGTGTCCGCGGGATGCGGCCTACAAGGTCCACATACATTGCTTCAACAGCCACCCAGTTGCCGTCGGCGCCCTCCTCCATAGCGGCCGAAATCAGTTTGCGGACGTCACGCCTGCAGATTGTCAAATTCTCCTTGGCCTTCCTAAAAGCTGAACGCGCCGCGACGACCTTCTGAGCGACAAGCGCAAGTTCTTCGGCGCGGGCAAGGATCGGCGACAGGTCGAAGCCAAACGCATTGTCGATCTCGCCTGCGCCGTTCTTCCGAGCATACCGTTTGCCGTTGGCGCTGTCTCTGCGGACAATCAGCCCGCAGTCCACGAGAATTGCCAGGTGGCGCCGAAGCGTCGCCCCAGCCATGCCGTGGGCGCGAAGGATCAATTGTGCATTCGAAGGGAACACGACCAATTGTGCGCCCTGGCGAAGTTCGGTTTCCGGATAGAAACTCAGCAGCGCGTCGAGAACAGCGAGGCTGTTTGACTGCAATCCGAGCTCTTCCCGGGCTTCGGAAGCGTCCCGAAAGGCCTTCCACTTGTCGACGGATTTGCCTGCCTTGACCTCGTTTGCGGCAACTTGCCGCTTTACGAGAGCAAGCGTCATAGGCCGCCGCCCGAAGGGCGTCGTCACACTTCCTGTCTGCATCGTCTTTCACCTTTCAGAAGGCAAAAGAAATCAGCTCACCAAATCGGTGCCAAAGACTCTTGACGAATATTCGTGGAAGTGCGATTCTCAGGTTGCTTAGATCTGAAAGAGGTTTCCACGACGGCGACGTTTTGGGGGCCTTTTTCTTTTTCCGCTTAATCTCCGTTATTCATTTGCTCTAGAGCGCCGCTCTTGGAGCGATGCTCCTCAAAAAGGGCCGGCAACCGTTCGAGGACGAAGGCCGCGAAATCAGGCATCTCGCGTCGATCGATCGAGAGGTCCAACTTGGTTTTGCTCTTCGTCACCTGGGCCAGACGCACGCCCGTGGGCGTCGTCAAAAGCTCTGGAAGTCCACGTTTTGCAGGTTCCGGTTTCAGGTGAGCGAAAAGCGACTTGAACCGGTCGGGGGAGGGAAGGGCTTTCGCCTCCGCAGATCGCAAGAAAGATGAAGCCCGTTCAAGAACGCTGTCGCGCGTAAGAAGATCGGCGAGACCCACCCAACTTTTCAACCCGATCCCGGGCGCCGAGCCGATCGCGTCGATAACATCTGCGGGAATGCGCGTCACGACCGACAGCATGTTCGACAGGTCGCTTTTGTAGACGGACAACGCGGCCATTACCACATCCCGCGAAAACTGTTCATTTAGTCGAGAGGCGAAGCGTGCCTTTTCGATGAATGTGAGGTCCTGGCGTTCATTGTTTTCCTGGCCCTGAGCAATGACGAGTTGCTCGTCGGTAAGGTCCCTGACGACCGCCTTGACGGCACGGTTCAGTTCCGTGACCGCACGCAAACGACGATGGCCGAAGGCAACCTGATACCGGCCCGGTGTTTCCGGGTGAGGGCGAACGAGGATCGGGATCTGCTGGCCGTGTTCTCGGATCGCTTCGACGAGTGCAGAGATATCGCCGGGCATCCGGTCCTGTACGAAGGACGGATCAATGCTATCGCTATCGAGCTCGACGATCGTCTGGCCTTCCGCAAGACGTTTTTCAATTTCTTTGGCGCGCTCGAAGCGAGCCTTGCTTTCTGCGAAGGCACCGCCAACCTGGGCGGTCAGGCGCGACGCCGCCGGCGCTGGTTCGGCTGGAGTGGTGCCGAGGAGTGGAAGGATGCTCCGGCTTTTGACCGGTCTTTCGACTGGCCCCGTCACAGCACCGGTTGTCGTCGGGGCCCGGAGTATATCCTTCCTGCTCATGGCTTTCTTCCCCATGCTTTCTTGATCAGCGACTCGATCTCATCGTTGACGTTGTTCATCGCCTCCAACGCGCGGTCATAGGTGGCGCGGGTGAATTGACCTCTTTCCACTTCGAAAAGGGTCTGGTTGGTCAGGCCTGCGTCCGAAACGGCTGTCGTTTTCAGCATCGGGAAATTAAGGACGTTTTCCCCGAAAATGGCCCTCAGGTAGCCGACCATCTGGTTTTGTGGCCCGTCACTGGGCTCGAAACGCGTCACCAGATAGCGCATCCAGTTGTAATCGAAGCGGGCGCCGTGAGATGAGATCTCCCGAAGCAGGTCCGATGTCATCGACAGGAACTGGTTCATCGACATCACGTCGAGCATCTGGGGGTGCACGGTGATCAAAACAGAGGTTGCGGCGGTCAAAGCAGACAGGGTGAGGTAGCCGAGCTGTGGCGGGCAATCAATCACCACGACATCGTAACTGGGTGCGACTTGGTCAAGCACCTCGCTGATGCGATGGAAGAACATCGTATCGCCGATCTTCCGCTTCATCAGCGCCCGCGGCGTATCGTGTTCGAACTCCATCAGTTCGAGGTTGCCAGGGATCAGATGAAGGTCGGGGATATAGGTGGCGCGCACGATTTCGGCCATCGGACGTGCGTCGTCGTAGCGTATCGCACCGTATAGTGTCTCGTTTGCACCGACATCGGTCTCTGGTTGGTTGCCAAAGAGAGTGGACAGGCTCGCCTGGGGGTCGAGATCGATGGCAAGCACTCGGTAGCCCCGAAGAGCGAGATACTGGGCGAGATGAGCAGCCGTCGTCGTCTTGCCGGACCCGCCCTTGAAATTCATCACGGAGATGATCTGGAGCGCTTCGTTCTCACGGCGATGGGGAAGATAGCGGCGATTTCCGCGACCCACCTGGTCAAGATGCTTTCGGATCTTATGCATGTCCTCGACGGAATAGGACCGACGACCGGTCGGACTGGTGCTGACCTGCAAACCCTCGAGCTCGTTTGCGAGTTGACGGAGATACACCTCTTTCACACCGACCAGCTTTGCTGCTTCCGCCGGCTGAAACGTGCGAATGCCTTTTTCCGCTGTGGGGGGAAAGGTCGCAAGCTGATGCTCTTGCAGTTGCGCCGACAAGGAACGAGAATGGCGCTCAATCAAGCCCATCAGGTCTTCATCTTTTGGCGGTAATTTTGCAGCGATTTTGGGCATCCCCGAACCTGATTTCTTAAAATAGCGCTTCTGAGCGGAAATTCCCAATCACTCCGCTGCTGACAATAAGCATCGATTCTAACAGACTGGCAAGCTATTTAGGGTTAACAAAACCTTAACGCGCTTACCTGAAAGAACACCGCGCCCCAGGTATGTCGTTTACAAACAGAGCGTTAGAGCCGCCGCGCAAATAAAGCGGCTTGAATCCGTCAACTGGATTCTTTGCACACCGTGCCCGAGCAACAGACGTCCAACCCATCGACGTTGATAATTTGGCATATTTGCGTGGCTGGTCTTTGCGACTCAGTCGACAGGGTGGACCGGGGACCCGCGACGTAACGCGTGTACAGCCTCATGGGGATGGCATCCGAAGCAGCACGACTTCCTCCGCACGTTAGCAATGCCTTTCGGCATTTCAAGCTCGAACCAGTCCTCAAAGATCATGATGCCTCTTTACCGAAGCGGGTGACGCCAGTCTTAAAACGTCGCGCGGAGACAGAATATCGACAGCTCGCCCGCGACATAATTGAGAGCCAGGATTGGAACGCCCTACCGCCGAAACAGGACGCGCAAGAAATTGCGCGATTGGAAGGTTGATGTGCACCGTACCCTCAATGACGGACGAGACCGAACCGATGCGCCTCATCCAGCAGGTCGCGGACAGAAGACGGCTGCCATTTGCGTCCACCGCGCGCCGGCCGCTCTCCCATCTCATCCAATTGGGCGGCGATGTCGCGCAACGACAGGGTGGGATCGGCAATCGCAATCGCCGCGACGAGCTTCATCAAATAATCCTCTGGCGCCCGGCGGGGCGAGCGAGCCAGCAGCTCGGGTTCGGCCAGCTTCTCGCGAACCATGCGATGCACGGCGCGGCGCAGTCTTTCCACCGTCCAGTCATGGCCTCGGCGATTGAGGACCCGCACGACATTGTCCCAGCTATGCTTTGGGCGAAGTTGCCGAACGGTCGGAAGCCAGGTCTGGGCAGAGGAGATCAGCTCGTCAAGATAGAGTTTTTCCCGAGCCTTCGATACCGCCTTGATCGCTTCCGGTCGCCTCTCCCGAAGGCCTGGATTGCCCGGCAGCTTGCCGCGGGCTTTTGCCGCCTTGATGCCAGCCTTGGTTCGCTCAGCGATCAGCGCTCGTTCGAGCTGCGCGACGGCACCAAGGACCTGGAGAGAAAACATGCCCTGAGGTGTGGACGTATCGATCGGATCGCGGATCGAACGGAAATGGACGCCGCGTTCTTCAAGGTCCTCGATCACCTGCAACAGATGGCTGACCGACCGAGCGAGGCGATCCAGCCGGACAACAACAAGCACGTCGCCGGCGGCGAGCTCGCCGAGCAGTCTCGTTAGGACGGGCCGTGCCCGTGAAGCACCTGATGCTTGCTCCTGAAAAATCCGCTCACAGCCAGCGGCGCGCAGCTCGTCCATCTGCGCGTCATGGAGCTGATCGTCGGTCGAGACGCGTGCATAGCCGATTAGACGTCTTGGGGCCGGCGATGGATTGGCGGCCTGCCGTTTTGCCATGATTTTCCCGCGCGTTTTTCAGATGCTTTGTACAAATAAGGAATGGATGAGAAAATGAACAGTTGCAAGCGTGTTTTATGGCCTAAATGCAGCCCCGTCAGACTCGAAATGCGACGCCGAATGAGCATCCGGCCGTAACCTGCCTGAAACGCGCACTGGTGGCCCTCTGCGACGGAAATGCCTGAATATAAGGAGATCGGAGGAGGGGAGGGCGATCAAAGGCCGTTCGAGCGACAGAGACGACGGAGAATTCTGCACTCACCCACGCGAGAGTGCTGCTCGAAGGGACCACAAAGCGAAGACGGTTCCGCCGAACCTCGCCGAAATCTACCCAAAAGGCCGGAAAACTAAGGGTTTCCGGTCATGTAAGACGACTGACATCGCTGATTTGCGGGCTTGTGGCAATCACTTCCGATAAGCATTACTTATCGATGGTTAGACGCCCAACCCACGATCATTCCATGTGACGAACCGTAATATTTAGATAGAGTTCCTGAAAGAAATCGTTTACCATGATTTCAATGGCTTACGATCTCGCAAAAATTAGCATGACAGCCCTGCTGCGGCCTATCTCGGACGCCGGCTGTGGCTTTTACTTCCTGATTTCAATTGAAGCGCTTAGCTGAAAATCCGGCACTTAAATTTGACCTAAGGGCTTCACGTCGGCAGGGGAGGGGCCGTTCAAACGCCCGAGGCCTTGGTGAGGTTGACACCAAAGCGGTCGCGGCGGCACTGGCATGGTGCGGGCCACCCGTGTCGCCTCAGGGACGTGGCCCGGCCAGGATAATGCAGGCGCCGATCAGGCAGACCATTCCGCCGGTAAGATCCCAGCGATCGGGACGGTGGCCTTCGACCGCCCAAAGCCAAAGAATCGCCGCAACGATGTAGACGCCGCCATACGCCGCATAGGTGCGGCCGGCGGCCTCGCTATCAACCAACGTCAGGAGATAGGCGAAGGCCGCGAGGGATAACATGCCCGGCGCCAGCCACCACGGAGATTTGTCGAGCCGAAGCCAGGCCCAGAAGGCGAAGCAGCCGGCGATTTCGGCGAGAGCCGCCCCCACATATGCAAACAAGGTCAACATGGCTGTCAGATTTTCACAGTTTGCCCCGCGGCGCCAGACGCTGGAATTCGATATTCAGATGGCAGTCGTGAGGGTCAGCATCCAACTCGGCAGGGCGTCAAGCAGAACTGTTTGAACCGTGCGATCGAAGCCGGTGAGCGTCATGGCGCCGGCAAGAATGAGCAGCACTCCGAGCGCCATCTTGAGGCCAATGGCAGTGCTCCTCATGCGCCCGCGCCAGCGCAGCAAAGCCTCTCGCGACAGCGTCGATAGCAACAGCAATGGCAAGGCCGTGCCGATGCCAAACGCCAGCATGGTCAATGTAACCATGCCAAGATTCTCGCCGCGGGTGGCCATGATGGAGGCGGCGCCCAACGTGGGGCCGACACACGGCGTCCACACCGCGCCGAGGAGCAGGCCGACACCGAACTGTCCGAAGATGCCCGAGGTGGACAGGCCGCTGAAGCGGTTTTGCGTCCAGTTGCTCACCGGACCTGCCGCGGTGGCAAAACCAACCTGCAGACGCGGCACCAGCAGCACCGCTCCGACAAGGATCAACAGCATGGCCGCGCCGGTGCGGAAGACCGTCATGTCCAGGCCGATCGAGAACCCGACGGTGGCGACGAACAGACCGATTGCCGTGAACGACAGCGCCACTCCAGCTGCCAAGGCCAGCGGCGCCAGCCGGTGTTCCGCGACGGCGCCGGTCAAGACGACGGGGATAAGTGGCAGGACACAGGGCGACAGGATCGAGAGGATACCGGCGAGCAAGGCGAGCAGCATCGGTCTACAGCGCCTTGCGCATGATCGCCTCGATGACGGCCGGGTTGGTCTTGCCGGTCATCCGGTCGACCTCCTTGCCGTCCTTGTAGACGATCAATGTGCTTTGCATCTGGACATGCAGCAGCTTCAGCACGTCCTTCTGCGTATCAAAATCGACCTTAAACTCTTTCATGTCCTTGAAGTCCGGTGTGCTGAGAAGCTTGGCAACGACCGGCTTTTGCAGTTTGCATTCCCCGCACCAGGGTGCGGTGACGTGGACGAGGACCGGTCCGCCGGCTGCTACCGCGTCCTTGAAGCCAGGCAGTGGGTCTTTACCGGCAGCAAAGACGGGTGTCGCGATTGCGAGGGCGACAGCGGCGAAGGAAAGAAGGACGTGACGGCGGTTCATGCAGAAGTCTCCATGGCACGAGATGCAGGGGCGAAGTGGGCGAACAGGTCATCAACTGCGGCGGCTGCGGCCTGTGGCGCGGTGATGGTAACGAACACACCAGTGGCGTTTTCCGTCAGGTCGAAGGTCAGGAAGGCGCAGCACGCCTGCTCCATCCGCATCAGTTCGCGGACCTCGGCGAGCGCTTCGGGCGCATAGGTCAGGTTCAGGCGCAGGGCGGTTCGGGTTGCCTGCCGAAGATGGCGCGACATCAGTGTCCGGATGAGCTCGGTCCGGGCCTTGAATTCGTTGGCGTCGAGCGTACAGGCAATCGGGGCGTCTTGTTTACCGTCGGTGCTGCAAGAGCCGCAGCCACAGCTGTTCGCCACCATCAGGTTTTCAGGGGCGGCCGGAGGCGCAGCCTTTCGCCGTGACAGCAACAACAGGCCGGCTGCAGGCACAATGAGCAGGATCGCGACAGCGCCCCATTTGACAAGAGCACCGCCAACCAAAACAGCGCTGGCGCTGGCGAGCATAAGAGGCACGACGCTGACCGCGCAGCAGGCGGCACAGGCCGCGACTGCAGCACCTGTCAGCTTCATTGCGGTATTCATCTTCGACCTCCTATTTTCAGGCTGGTCGAAGCCTACTCCTTCAAGTAACTTGAAGCGCAAGGAGATAATCTGCCATGAACGTTCACATCCGCGTGTTCAGCATCGGCGCCCTTGCGAAGGCGACGGGCACCAGTACGCCAACCATCCGCTACTATGAGGAAATCGGTCTTCTGCCACCCGCAAACCGGACTGCAAGCGGACAGCGCACCTACGACGAATCCGACATTGGTCGGCTGACCTTCATCAAGCAGTGCCGGGACTTCGGCTTCAGCATCGAGCAGGTCCGGGTCCTCTCGGATCTTTCAATCAGCTCAAAGCGGGACTGTGTGGAGACCCGGGACATCGCGCAGGCGCATCTTGATGAGGTCCGCGCCAAGATGGTCGAATTACGGGCCTTGGAAACCCGGCTGCAGGGTTTCGTCACGCGTTGCAATGACGTCTGCGCCGGTGGACCGGGCAGCGACTGTGTGATTTTCAAGGACATGGCAACGCCGCAGACGAAAGGCTGCTGCGGGTGACTGGATCTGCTCGCACGACGCCTAAACCGGGCGGTCGGCATAAGATGCTGTACAGATGCGTCGGCGGCCGCCGCCGCTGCCTGCCACGTTCGGCTGAATGCTAATCTGAAAGCCTCGATTTTTCTTTGCCGCTGCACGGTGGTAGGGGAGGGGGTGTCAAAGCCCGGATGCCTTGGTGAGGTTGACCCGGAAGCGATCGCGGCGGCGCTGGTACTTGCGGGTCATCTCGGCGGATGCGTGGCCGAGTTGCTTCTGCACGTAGCGCTCGTCGACCTCTGCCGAGGAGGCGAGGCCCGCCCGCAGCGAGTGGCCGGAGAACTTTTCGGCGCGCTCGTCCGCCGTGAGCTCGGGCCGTACGCCGGCCGCCAATGCCGCCTTCTTGACGAGGCGCGCCACTTCCTGATCGAGCAACCGGTCGGGGCCGACGTCCTTGCCTTGACCGGTCACCCGCCGGAAAAACGGGCCGTGGGCGATCCTCGCGAGTTTTAGCCAGGTCTGCAGCGCGACGACGGGGCAGGTCGCATCCGAGGAGCCGCGACCGATCTCCACTTCGCGCCAACCTCGTTTTCCACGGACCGTGACAACCATGCCTTTGTCGAGGATCTCGACCCAGCCGCGGCTGTCCTTCGTCTGGTCCCGGCCGACATCGAGCCCGACGATCTCGGAACGGCGCAGCCCGCCGGCAAAACCGATCAGCAGCATCGCCCGGTCGCGCAGGCCACGCAAGGTGCCGCGGGGAAGCGTCTCTAGCATGGCGATCAGGTGTTCGGGCAATACAGCTTCCTTCTGCCGGGGAGGGGCTGCATGGGTATTGCGGATGCCGGCGAGCACGGTGGCGATATGGCGATCCTTGCGGTCCAGCGGTGTGCCCCGCTGAGAATAGTTCGAGGTTATGGCCGAAAGCCGCCGCTCGATCGTCGTCACCGAATTCGGCTTGCGGCCGGCGATCGCCGTGCCCGAGGCGGTGACCCCGTCACTGCCGGCGGCACAGGCGGTGATATAGAGGCCAACCGTCAGGGGATCGGGCGGTAGGATCTCCAGCCCTTGCCGGCGGCACCATCCTGAAAAATGCTTCCAATCGGAGGCATAGGCCTTGCGCGTGTTCGCCGAGCTGGCGGCCTCCACGTAGCCGCGCGCCTGATCTGCAAGCTGCTCGAGGTGGGCGGGCAATGCAGCAACTGCTTCCGGAAGAGGGGAGGGGAGCCCGGCGTTGGGCATGGAGATGTCAGCCGACACCTGCGGCGCCGAAAGATCGGCGTTGGCCGCCGTGCTGAGAGGCGGAGCAGAACTCTCCTCGCCATGAATTTCGCTGTTTTGCTCGATGATTTGGGCCATTCCTCTATGATGACAGAAATGAACGATAATGGAAGTTTATCGTTCATTTTGTCTTGCCGACGGGCCGTGCGGTTTATGAGCATATCGATGGTACAAACTGCACCCATAGTTTATAGTCTTTCCCATGGATTCGCTACCGCCCGTCACCGAAGCTGCCGCGATCTGGTTGCCCCGCCTGCCCGGCTGGACGCGACCGCGAATCCACGACCTCACCGAACTTGACGCCGCCTTCGCCGCTGGTATCGCGCTGAAATCACTCGATGA
This sequence comes from Rhizobium acidisoli, assembly GCF_002531755.2. Taxonomy (NCBI): domain Bacteria; kingdom Pseudomonadati; phylum Pseudomonadota; class Alphaproteobacteria; order Hyphomicrobiales; family Rhizobiaceae; genus Rhizobium; species Rhizobium acidisoli. The sequence goes on from NZ_CP034999.1 coordinate 218,746, forward strand.
TTTGATTCGGGCCAATCCGCCATGGCTCGGCTGCTGGCGCGATCGACTTGCCTTGAAATCGGCCGCCCTGGCCGCCAGAGTGTTTTTTGGCCGCACCGAGGATGAACACGCGATCCGCGATGCGGTTTTGTTGACTGCGGCTGGCGACGATCCCGGCCCAGCCGGCAGGCTGTTCTTGGCCACACGAATGTTGACGCGTCGATCCGGGACAACGACCACACCGTTCGTCAAGGAGCTGGTCGCGCTGTTGGGGATGAAGTGGGACGACAGCCTTGCCTCGATCTCCGACATGGTCGATTCTGCAAATCAGTCCGGGCGAGCAGCACCCTTCGCGGCGGCGGACCTGATAACGGCGATCTCTGCCGTTCGCCCGGACGCCGAGGCGATCGCACTCGGCCTCGCTGAGGTCGTGCTGGCGCATAAACTGAACTGGCCGAAACCCGTGCCGTTGCTGCTGCCCGAACGTTATGGCTCCGCCTTCCGCACCATCGGCGGCCGCGGTCGCGTCCGACCGGGAGAGCCGGCTTATTCGAAAGCGGTCTGCCTGGCATTGGTTGACGGCGTCGAGGCAGCGATGCGATCTGCCATCGAGATCGACCGCCGCGCCGCGCGGTTGCTGGCAGTGGCGCCGAAGGTCCGAACCAAGGGCGCCGAGCCGGTGATCCGCAGATTGCTGACCGAAGACGCGGTACTGGCGTCCGCTCCGGGCAGCGCTCTGTCACGCTGGGCGGCCAATCGGCTGTTCGAGCGCCTGGAGAGTTTCGAGGCAGTGCGCGAACTGTCCGGCCGGTCCTCCTTTCGGATTTTTGGGCTGTGACGATGGCGGGAGCGAGCGCAGCCAAAAACAGTCGGCGACGGGCGAAGGAGCGTCAGCAGGAAGTGCTGTACGATCGCGAGCTCGAGGACCTGCCGCAAGAGCTCCGATGGCGGGAATGGATGCTGCGGGTCGAGGCAGTGATTTTTGCCTCTGCCGAACCCGTCAGCCGCGAGACGCTGGCGCGAGTGGTCGGAACAGACTGCAGCATCGATCTCCTGATCGACGACCTGAGCGAAGAGTTGCGTGATAGACCGTACGAACTGGTGTCTATCGCAGGCGGCTGGCAGCACCGGACCCGACCGCGGTTCGCCGAGACGATCCGAGCTTCATCGGCGCCGACGCGGGGAGGGGCAGCGGCATTGTCAGAGTTCGAGGCGATGGTGCTGATGGCGGTTGGGTACTTCCAGCCGGTCACCCGCGGGGAGCTGTCGAAAATCTTCGGTAAGGAGGTCAGCCGCGACACCATTGGCAATTTGCGTGGTGGGGGGTTCATCGGCTCCGGGCCGCGAAGTCCGACACCGGGGGCGCCTTATACTTACACGACCACGCAGCATTTCCTGTCGGCATTCGGCATGGAGACGCTGCGCGATCTGCCAGATGTCGAGGCGCTGGAGGATGCCGGGCTACTCAGCCGGCAGGCGCTTGCGGCCGATAGCTTCGCTGCGCAAACTGGCGATCGCCACGAGGAGCCGTCTGAAGAAGACTGAACTCGAGGCTGCGGTGCGACAGCGAATGTCTGTCGATGGCCATGGGCCGTTGACTCGAACTGGGCGGGCAGCACACGAAGGCCCCCGCGCTCAAGCTAATGATTGCCAGCGCGGACATCTGCCGGACCTTGGCGCATTTCATGCTAATCGGCCCGGAGCACCACAGCTGTCGGGAATGCCCCGAAATCTGCGCGTGCTTTCGATGTCGCGCTCGACGCACAGTACAGCATTGTTGATTTGCAACGGTCGTTACAATATTATCGCTACATGACGAACCTGGCTTGGCTTCTTCTCACATACAAAGTGCCCCCGGATCCTGCGACCAAACGCATCGCGCTTTGGCGGCGGCTGAAGGGAATGGGCGCCGTCTATCTCCAGAACGGGGTCTGCTTACTGCCGAAGACCGACGATCATGTCCGACGCTTGAAGATGCTCGAGAACGATGTTTCTAAGATGGGCGGTGAATCCGTTATCCTGGAGACAGTCGCCCTCGACCGTGCGCAAGAGGACAAGGTCGTATCCCGCTTCAAAGCCGATCGCGACGATCAGTATCGCGAGTTTCTAGGACGGTGCGCCGATTTCGAGGCCGAGATCGCAAAGGAGATCGCGATCAACAAGTTCACTTATGCCGAACTCGAAGAGGAAGACACTGATTTAAGGAAGCTCCAGGGCTGGCTGGAGAAGATCGAGAAGCTCGATTTTTACGGAGCCACGCTCGCTGCAGAGGCAAGCGAGCGCTTGCGCGGGTGCGAGGCGTTGCTCGACAGCTACGCGCAAAGGGTCTTCGATGCTCAAGACGAGAACCGATGAATGAGCGGCCGACTGGAAAGGCCTGACCGCGCCACAACGAGCACCGGCAGCTGGCTTATCCGCAGTTCCGGTCTCCCGACGGGGATCTGGATCCTTGGGTTCGTCTCGATGCTCATGGATATCTCCTCCGAGATGATCCACGCACTGTTGCCCATCTACATGGTCACAGTGCTCGGGACGTCAGCCTTGAGCGTCGGCATCATTGAAGGGATCGCCGAGGCGACGGCCTCAATCACGAAGGTCTTTTCCGGTGGACTCAGTGACTGGCTCGGAAAGCGCAAACTCCTTGCGGCATTGGGCTATGGCCTTGCCGCCCTCACCAAGCCTATCTTCCCGCTGGCTGCTTCCATCGAATGGCTCATCGCGGCGCGATTCATCGACCGTGTCGGCAAAGGCATTCGAGGGGCGCCACGCGACGCCCTCGTCGCTGACATCGCCCCACCCGATCTGCGTGGCGCCAGCTTTGGCCTGCGGCAATCACTCGACACCGTCGGCGCCTTCCTCGGACCGTTGTTTGCCATTGGCTTGATGTGGCTAACAGCCGACCATTTCCAGGCGGTGTTCTGGATCGCCGTTATTCCGGCGTTCCTGTCCGTTGGTCTGATCGTCGTTGCAGTCAAGGAGCCGGATCGGCCCGAGGGGCAGCGTCGTGCCCGGATGCCGCTGCATCGCGATGAACTGCGCCGATTGGGAGCAACCTATTGGTGGGTGGTCGCGGTCGCGGCTGTCTTCACGCTCGCCCGTTTCAGCGAAGCATTTTTGATCTTGCGGGCACAATCCATCGGCTTCTCGGTAACGGTGATCCCCGTTGTCCTGGTCGTCATGAGCCTCGCCTATTCCCTTTCCGCCTATCCCGTTGGCGTGCTGTCGGATCGCGTTAATCGCACGACGCTTCTTGCCATCGGACTCGTCCTTCTGCTCGGAGCCGACCTCGCGCTTGCCTTCGCATCAGATGTCGTTTGGGTTGGGGTGGGCGTCGTGCTCTGGGGTCTTCATATGGGCTTCACCCAAGGCTTGCTGGCCACATTGATTGCCGAGAGCGCTCCCCCTGAGCTGCGAGGAACTGCCTTCGGCGTGTTCAACCTGGTGACAGGGATCGCCCTGCTCGTAGCCAGCGTCGTCGCCGGTGCTGTTTGGGACATGACAGGCCCGCGGGGCACATTCCTAGCGGGAGCCGCTTTCACCATGATGACTCTCGCCGGCTTGTTTGTCGTCCGCGTCCGGCTGGGAGATCGGATCCATGTTTGACCACCGGCCGCCCGCATGTAATCCCGTCAAATAAATCACCGAGGCAGCGCGTCTGAGGCTGCTTGAGTCAAACCGGAGACCGCCAATGTATGAACTCGACGCCGCTGTAACGCATGCGATCAACGGACTGGCAGGACATAGCGCTGCTCTCGATCTTCTGATGATCTGGATCTCCAGTATTGGTGTTCCGCTTATGGTTCTGGCGGTCGCCGTTCAGTGGTGGCGCGGACCCGACAGGCTGCACATACGGCATGTCCTCGTCGCGGCAGGGTTCTCGTTTCTATTGGGGCTCGGCATCAACCAGCTCGTTCTTCTCTTGATTCACAGGGCCCGCCCTTATGACGGCGGAATAACCAACCTGCTGATAGAACGCAGCGCCGACTTTTCGTTTCCCTCCGACCATGCAACCGCGACATTCGCCATTGCGGCAGCTTTTCTCGTTCATGGCTCGCGACGAGCCGGCCTCGCGTTCCTTGCCGCAGCCTGTCTGGTCACCTTCTCCCGCATTTATATCGGCACCCACTATGCCAGCGACGTCCTCGGCGGCGCGCTGACGGGGGTTTTTGCAGCGCTCATTGTCCGTGCGGTATATCGGGAAGGCAGCAGAGCCGACCGACTGATCACCAGCATCCTATAGGACGACGGCAATGGCGTCCTTAGTCTCATCGGTCATCGACTGGCTAAGCGCGCATTCGCACATTGCCTATCTCGCGGTGTTCCTGCTTGCGCTCTCTGAGTCGATCCCAATGATCGGTGTCATCGTTCCAGGCACGGCGGTGATACTGGCTCTCGGCGCTCTCGTGCCGAGTGGTGTCCTGGTGCTGTGGCCTTTGCTGGCCGCAGCGACATCAGGCGCGATCGTCGGCGATGGTGTCTCTTTCTGGCTTGGCCATCGATACCACCGCGAAATTCTTGGGCGCTGGCCGCTGAATAGGTACCCGGAACTGATCGAGCGTAGCGAGGCCTTTTTCAAGCGGCACGGCGACAAGAGCGTCTTTATCGCTCGCTTTGCGCCGGGGGTTCGTGCGTTCGTCCCACTTCTCGCCGGCATGCTTGGAATGTCGGTGAGGCGGTTCTATGCCGTCAACATCGCGTCGGCCCTTGTCTGGGCGCCGTCACACATTTTGCCCGGCGTAATCGCCGGCGCCGCATTCGGCGTTCTTGGTCAAGCCGCAAAGCCACTGGCAATCCTTTTGGTCATTCTGCTCGCAGCCGGATGGGTCACGTGGCGTCTTGTGCGTTGGACATTGAGGCGCGTTGTTCCGCTTCTGAACGATGGCATCGCATTGATGCGGAGCTGGGCTGAGACCCGCGACACATGGCTCCGTCGCAGTATCGCTGGCCTGCTCGACCCGGAGCGTTCCGAAGCACGGGTTCTCGCCTTGATGCTTGTACTCCTCGGCGGCGCGGCCTGGCTGTTCTTCGGGGTTCTCGAGGACGTGATCAACGGTGATCCGTTGGTTCTCGCCGACGACGCCATCTACAATATCCTGCAGGAGGTTCGCACGCCAGCCGGCGATGCGATCATGATCGGCATCACCGAGCTTGGCGACACCAGAGTCGTAGTAGCAGTCACGGCCATCGTGTTCCTATGGCTCCTGTGGAGACGTGCGTGGCGCACGGCTATTTTCTGGCTGGTTGCTGTCGCAGGGGCGTCGACCCTCAACACCGTCATCAAAGTTTCACTCCACAGAGCGAGACCAGATGAGTTGCTCTATTCCGGCTGGAGTGCATTTTCCTTCCCGAGCGGCCATAGCACGACGAACATGGTGCTCTACGGTTTTCTTGCGTTTCTCATTGCCCGCGAGCTTCGTCCCGCGCTGCAGCTGTTCGTCGCCCTGGGCGCAGCGGCCCTGATCTTCCTGATCGCGTTCTCGCGTCTGTACCTCGGTGCGCATTGGTTTTCCGACGTGGTTGGCGGGGCGGCATTCGGATCCGCGTGGTTGATCCTGCTCGGCCTCTTTTATCTGCGGCGTCCGGCCGAACGAATAGGATCCCCAGCGTTGCTTGTTGCGGCGTCCGCAGCACTTCTCCTTGCCGGCGGAGGCAACATCTATCGAAGCCATACGACGGATGTGGAACGGTATGCAGCTAAGAGCGCGACACAGATCACGGCTGTTGCCGACTGGTGGGCGACAGGTTGGCAGAGGCTACCCGAGCGGCGGATAGATCTCACCGGGGAAGTGGAGGAACCGCTGACGTTCCAGTGGGCGGGCGGTCTACCAGATTTGCAGGATGTGTTGCAGCAATATGGTTGGAGGCCCTCGACGGGTTGGACGCCGGTAACCGCCCTAGCATGGCTTACTGCATCCACCGACGCTGCAGCTGTTCCTGTAGTTCCTCTGTTCGCAAGCGGACGTCTTCCTTATCTGACGTTCGTGCGATCTGCGGACACGACAACCGCGGCCAGTTCGCGTCTCGTTCTTCGACTGTGGGCAACCGATCTGGAAGTCACAAACGGACAGATTGTACCGCTTTGGATCGGCTCGGTCATGGAAGAGCGGATCTATCACCCGCTCTCACTGATCACTCTTGTGTCGACGCAACCCGACTTCAACGCGCCGAGGCAGGTGCTGGGGCAGTCTTTTGAACGCGGCAGCCTCGTGTCACGGGCTGGCGAGCAACCGAGCAACGAGTGGGATGGGCGTGTTCTGTTGGCCCAAAAAAGATAGCAGAGAAAATCACGCTGTAAGGACATCGGAGATTCGGCTGTTCGAACCGAGAAGCAGGAGACCGAAAGACTGTCTTGATGAGATCTCACGCCCGTAGGCAATCGATATATTTCGGTCAATTTTCATGCTGAACCGGGAAGTGAGAGTCCGGGCACGGAAAAGCCACCTCGGCAACAGTTTGGCAAAATCTGGAAGTCCCAGTCGGCACTGGCTTGGTCGATCCGGGGACGTGTTGGTAACAAGTGTAGCTTTCTTTTCTCAGATCGAAACAGCAGCTTCAGATCGACAAAATTAACCTAATTTTCCGTAAAATTCGACGGTGTCCCCAATTGACCCAAGCACGTCGCCGCTTCGTGCTATGGAAGAGCGTATAAAGTGCGACGGCTGCGGGGAGGGCGAGGCATTGCGCTGCCGATTATGGCGCGCCTCACCAGCGCATCGTCGACGGCAAATCCTTCACACCACCTACTATCGACGCATCTCGGGGCCGGACGCTTATCAACGAGCCGAAGGCCAGTGTCGAACGATACAATTCCTTCAGAAAGACGGAGGCGCGCCATGCGTCATAATCCAGCAAGCGGTGCAATCGTCATCATCCTGTGGCAACCACAGTTGGCGTAGAAGAGAAAATTACTCTAAAAGGCTACAGCGGAGCCGCCTCCCAAAGTGGGATTGTCGCTGACGTTCGAGGTGCGGAGCAGGCGTAAATGGTCTCATCGGACACGGCATTATTCCGGGCGGCGGCGCTAACGTTGCCGCTGATATTCCTGGGGTCTCATTCGGCCTTGAGCCAGGATGCAAAATCCTCCGATAACCAGTGGATCATAACGCTTGGCGGGTCCGTCGAATACGGTCCCTCGTATGAAGGATCGAAGCACCTTTCCTTCAGCGGCATGCCGTCTTTCGATTTTCGACGCCTCGGAGAAGCCCCTGAACACAGCGCGCCGGACGATAATATCGACTACGGGCTGTTCGATATCGGCGGCGTCGAAATCGGTCCCGTCGTCGGCCTGAGAGGGGGACGGTCGGCATTCGACGAATCCGAACTGAAGGGTTTGCATTCGGTCCAGTGGAATCTGGACGCCGGCGTCTTTGCGCAATACTGGCCGATAGAGGATCGCCTGCGAGTGCGGGTGGAAACACGGCAGGCGCTGTGGGGCGGCGACGGTCTGCTGGCCGATCTCTATCTCGATTGGTTCCAGCCGGTCGGCGATCGCTGGCTTCTGTCTGCCGGTCCGCGCCTGTCTCTGGCAAACGGCACCTATATGCGCAACAATTTCGGGGTTTCCGCCGAGGAAGCTGCCAATAGTGGCCGCGTCGAGGCGTTCAACGCGAATGGCGGTCTCAAATCCATCGGTTTAACGGTGGCCGCCACCTATACGCTCTCACCGGCTTGGAGTGTGCAGATCTACGACACATATAGCCGCCTGGTGGGCGATGCCGCCGACAGCCCGATCGCCTCAAGACTTGGCTCAGCCGATCAGAACGTCATCGGTATCACGCTCAACCGCTCCTTCCAGATCGGCTTTTGAGCTTTGCGTTGCCGCTCTCTCATGCTGGCCGATATAATCCCGCGTGACGGGAATGACGTCATTGCGCTTGCTTAACTGAATCTGGAAAACCACCAGATCCTCGTAGCGGAAAGCGGCTTCGGCGCTTGCAAGGTAGAATTCCCACATGCGGCAGAAGCGCTCGTCGTAAAGTGCGGCTGCCTCGTGCCAGCGCGCCAGGAAGCGCTTTCGCCAATGTGCCAGCGTCCAGGCATAATGCAGGCGCAGGATTTCGATATCGGTAACCGCAAGACCGGCTTTTTCAATTTGGGGAAGGATCTCCGACAGCGCGGGAATGTAGCCGCCGGGGAAGATATATTTGTCGAGCCAAGGTGTGGTGAAGCCGGGTGTCGCGGAACACCCGATCGTGTGCAAGACCATGATGCCGTCAACTTCCAGCAGTTCCGCGCATTTTTCGAAGAAGGCGCGATAGGATGCCAGCCCGACATGCTCGAACATGCCGACTGAGACAATCCGGTCGAAACGTTCCGTCAGGCTGCGATAGTCTTGAAGCGCAAACTCGACCGCCTCTGAGCTTTCGCCGCGTTCGGCAATCCGCTTTATCGCGTAGGCATGCTGCTCTTCGGACAGCGTGATACCAAGCACATGGCCACCCCGTGCATGATCCGCCATGTGCAGGGCCAGTCCACCCCAGCCGCAGCCGATATCGAGCACGCTCTTGCCTGGCTCAAGCAGCAATTTCGCGGCGAGATGCCGTTTTTTGGCAAGCTGCGCGCCATCGAGCGACTGGTCGGGGCTTTCAAAATAGGCGCAGGAATATTGCCGGTCCACGTCGAGGAAGAGCTCGTAGAGCCGCCCGTCGAGATCGTAGTGATGCGCGACATTGGCTTTCGAACGCGTCGGCAGATTGCGATGGCGGAAGGTGCGCAACCGGGTGCGGGCGCCATCGATCAGCCGAGCGACAAGAGGATGCCTGGCGTTCTGCGCCTCGCGCAACATCATCGCCAGGAAGTCGTGGAGCGAGCCCCGTTCGATGAGAAAGCGGCGATCCATATAGAGTTCGCCGAGCCGTAGATCGGCATCGATGAGGAATGCCCATTGCGCGGCCAGATCGGCAAAGCGCACATGCACCCGTTCACCGGATGCGTCACCAAAGGAGAGAAGGCGGCCATCGGACGTGGTAACGTCAAGGAAGCCGTGCGTGACAATGCGAGAAAGCGCCCGCGTCATGATCCAGTTGGTGAAAGCCGCGGCCACGGCGCCGATCCTCTCGAAAAGAAAGCCTTGTGCTTGCGCCATCACCGATCCTTGCCAAGTTGCGCGGGGGGCAGGGCGGGTACGCTGCCAGGGTCCTTGACCGGGTGCGTCGCCTCCGATGCGCCGGCGATCAGCCAGACGCCGGCAAGGATCAGGCCGCTGCCGACGATCTGGAGCGCGACGATCGGCTCGCCGAACATCAACCAGCCGCTCGCAATGATCAGGACATAGCTGATACCCGAGAGCGGAAAGGCCCGGCTGAGGTCGAGTTCGGCCAGAATGGTCATCCAAACGAAGAAGCAGACGACCTCGACGACAAGAGCAGCCAGGATCCAGTGGGATGCAAGCGCGTCCTGCAGCGAGATCGCCCCCTCGGCACCGTTTAACTGCGTCGCGCCGAGCTTCATAAAAATCTGAAACAGCGTATTAAGAACAGGCACGGCAAGCCATGTCAAGCGCATCGATGTCATCATTTCGCCTGCTCCCCGGAAAAAAGCGGGGAGATCAGCCGCAACAGCGCCTGCAGCAGCGGATTGCGGTGGCGGAAGAACATTGTGTTGGCCGTCAGTTGGCTGCCGAGCCGCACCTTGTTTTCATAATAGGCCTGGCCGCTCTGGTAGCGGCAAAGGCCGTGATCGAGGCAATAGCGCAGATTAGTGAACCAGCTGAGGAAATAGAGATTGTGCGGCCGTCCCTGTTCGCCATCCATGCAGAAGAACTTGTCGATCGCGACGCCATCATCGTGAACGATAAGATTGGCAGCCAGCAGCTCGTCTTCAACAAAATAGAGGACGCAGAACGAACGGCCGCGCATATGGGTGAGGATTCCATCGAAATAGGCGGACGTCAGCTCTTCGAACTGCCATTCGCTGCGATTGCGCGTATCGTGGTAGAGCGCCATGATCCGCGCCAGCACGTCACCCACATCCGTTCTGATCTCGACCCGGACAACGTCGAAGGACTTCATCTTGCGCCGCATGTCCTTGCGTGTGCCCGCAGACAGCCGGGCCATGTATTCGTCGATCGTCCGAAAATCGATATCGAGCCAGGCGGATGGCAGGCCGCCGATTGCGGCATAGCGCCGTTCCGAAAACACGGTGCCAAATTCCAGGGCGACCGGCGCGGGAATATCCTTGATCCCCATCAGCGCGCAGCCTTCCTGAGCCGCAAGACTTTCGAAGGCGTCAAGCAGTTCGCCGAGCAGTGCCTCACGACGTTCCTCCGGCACCTCGGCATGAAAGCCTATGACGCCGTTTTCGGTGCACGGCGAGCCGAGGCATGCGAGCCGCAGCACCAGGAAGTCTGAAAGGTGTCGTCGCACGCGGCGGATCAGCCGGCGCGGCAAACCTTCTTCCAGTGTCGTGTCCAGCGGATAGGGGCACAGGAACGCCGGCATGGCGGCGCTGATCCTTCCGTCCTCGACGATCGTAATGTAGCGCCAATCGAATTCGCCGATGCCGGCGTCTTCGATCGCAAGCAGGCAATCATAATCTTCGACCTGGCCGCGGTGGCAGGCATTCCACGCTTCGCGGCCGATGGCGCGGATCGTGTCGTAGACCTGTGCGACCGGCTCGCCGTCTTCGGCGGGAAATTGTCTATAAGCGAGCTTCAGCATGGTCTGCCTCAAAGAAATTGGCCGTGAATTCCGCGACCTGTCGATGCTGGCGGTCGAGATGGATCATGTGGTAGCTGTCCTTGATCCACTTGAGCTCATGCGGCCCGCCGATATGCTCGGAAATGTAGACGGCATGTCTGGGATTGCTCAGATCGTCTTCTTCCGCATGCAGGATCAAAGTCGGTGTTCGGATCTGCGGAAGGTTCCCGCGAAGCGCTTTGCCCAGCCGGTGCATTTCGACGATGCCGCGGCCGGGGAATTTCTCGAGCATGCCTTCACCCGCCATGCCTTCGACCATGCGCCGCATGCGATCATCCTTGATGCCGAGCGATTGGTTTTCCCTGAAATTGAGACGGTCGAGAAACGGCACCCGCGACAGCCAGCCGATATGCGGCGACAGCATCGTATAATGTCGCGGAACGTCCCAGCCGTCATAGTGGAAGCAGGGCGAGTAGATCGCCACCGCCTTGATCAGATCCGGCCGGTGCTTGGCGGCCAGCAATGACAGCTTGCCGCCGACGCAGATGCCGGCAGCAAAAACCGCTTGCGTGTGCTCTGCCAGGAATTCGGATCCGCTCACGACGCTTGCCAGCCAGTCTTCCCACTGCGTGCTGCGCAGCGTCCTGATGTCTTCGCCATGACCGGCCAGCAACGGCGCGTGAACGCTGTAGCCGCGCCGGTTGAGCTGGCGCGCCACGAGCTTCATTTCGGCCGGGGCGCCCGTCAAGCCGTGGATCAGCAGCACACCTTTGCCATTGGTTCCGGGCAGAAAGAAGCTCAACTGCTCAGACCTCATGCCGAAGCTCCAACTCGCGGTTTTCCGGAGCCATGAAGCCCAGGGCATGGCAGGTGCTGATCACATGCGTGCCGGCCTTTTCCTGGTCTTCCCTGATCTGTTCGTGCAGTGCCGCAAGTTTCGTCCAATGGGTGCGCGGCCGGTAATGATGTTCGGCATGGTAACCATTGCCGAACCAAAGCCAATTGTAGAACGGTTTGTGGCTGCTCACGCCCCAGGCAATCGGTTCGTCCGGATCGCCATGCAGGTGTTCGTAGTAGCCGTTGAGCGACGAGAGGCAATTGCCGGCGTAGTAAAACGGCACGAAAAACAGCACGGCCTTCCAATCGTAGATCAGCGCGATCGCAGCAAGGCCGAGGAATGCAAGCAGTTCGAAACGGCCCCATGCGGCGTCGAAAGGACGGTTCTTGGCGATGGCCTTATGAATATCGCCGAGACTGTCGCGGAAGAAGCTCTTCAGCGTGTAGGACCAGACATTCTCCGGCTCGCCGTTCCGGCCATAGCGGTAGATCGACAGGAGATCGATCGTGCCGCCGTTTCCGTCCGGCCGGTCGCTGTTGCCGGAGTGATGGCGCATGTGCACCCAGTGGTAATAGGTCTGAGAAAAACCGATCGCAATCGACTCCAGCATGCTGAAGCCGTAATTCATCCAGCGCGGCTTGAAATAGGGCGTGTGGATGAAATTGTGCGAGATGCTGTTGATGTTCCAGGATATCGACACGGCATAGAGGCAACCCAGGATCGCGGAGACCCAGAGCGGCCGGCTTTCGAAGCCGACGATCAGGTAGACGTCAAAGACGAGATGCGCGAAGGAAGCAAGCACGGGGGCGGCATCCCATCTGGTATGAGCAAAAATTTTCATAGTCCGGTTGCTCCCACACAGGCCACGCCGGCGGTAATGAGAAACACGCCCGTCGCGTGGCGAAGGTTGATCTTTTCTTTGAAGACGACCGCGCCGGCGACCACGGTCCCGACGTAGCTGAGCGCCATCAGCGGAAAGGCGGTGGTCAGCGGCACGCGGGCGAGCACGGCCGCCCAGGCAAGCAGCTCGATCGCCCAGAAGGCGATGCCGAGCCAGGTCAGCGGCTTGGCCAGGGTTGCCAGAACGGCGCTGTCGCTGGCCGCCTGCTTGAAGCAAACCTCGCGGGCGGTTTCCGCGACCACGCAGAACAGGATCAGGCCGAACGTCGGCAAGGTGAGGCCGCCAGTCATTCCATTGCTTCCGCCAGGACTTCCAGCAACGCGTGATTTGCGGCGCTGTTGATGTTGCGCACGGCGTCCGCCGCCTGCCGAAGCCGCGGCTGATCGATGAAGATTTCCGCCTGCTTCAGGAGCCGGGTCGTGAAGCCGCCAGCATAGCTCGGCACCGAATAGTCGCCGATGACATCGGCGCCGATGATGCGATGGCGGCTGCCGATCTCGCTGATCAGCGCCATCAGATAGGGCAGCCGCATGCGCCCCTGATCCCAGTTGGTCACGGCGTCATCGGCGGCCAGCACGTCCTTGTCGACCGTGACATAAACTGCTTCGGTGCCGATACGGCTGAGGATCCGGTCGATGAAATTGTCCTCGCCGATCGCGGAGATGGAATTCCAGTACAGGGCGCGCCCGTCCTGCCGGTAGCTGGCGCCGCTGCCGTATTCGGCAGAGACACGGCTTGGCGGATGCTCGTAAGGGTAAAGCTCCAGCTTGCCTTCCCTCAGCCAGCGCAGATTGGCTCCCTTGCGTTCGGGGTTGCGCAGATCGCCGCTGCAGACGCCGACCGTGACGACCTTGTCTATCTTGGGGTTCGACAGGGCGCTGTTGATCCACGAGCCGCAATGCATGCCGCCCTCGAAGTTCACCCAGTCCGGGTGATTGTCGAAATGAACGAGGGTGGTCGAAACCGGCCGCCGTTCGAGGGCCGTGTCGAGAAGCAGAGCGGTCACATGGTGGAAATCGCCCGAGCCCATGAAGGCAAGCTGCGGACCCCTGCCTCGAGAGGGCAGTGACCGGGAGATATCCCGGCCAAGGTCGGAGAGCATCTTCTGCTTGCCCCACAATCTGATTGCACTGCCGCCCCGCTTGTCGACATGGTGGTACGCGCCTGCAAGCGTGCAGGCGCGCACGAAATCAGGCTGCAACTCCAAAGCATCGTCGAGATGAAGGAGGAGAAGCTGCACCGTGCTACCTCAGGGCCGCGCGCGTGAAGAGCTGGTCGAGCAGCGTCAGCGCCAGATCGATCTCTTTGTGTGAGATCAGCAGGTTCGGCGCCAGGGTGATGACGTTTTTGTGGTAGCCGCCGACATCGAGAACGAGGCCATAGACCTTGTTGCCGACCTCGAGGTCGCCCTTCATGCCTTCGTCGCAAAGCCAGTCCATCGTCGCCTTGTCGGGCGTGAAACCGTCTTCCTTGCAGATTTCGCATCTCAGGGCCAATCCGAGCCCGTCGACGTCGCCGACGATCGCATGGCGCTTTTGAAGCTGCTTCAGGCCATCGAGGAAATAGGCGCCCTTGGCCATGATCGCCGCGCCGAAATCCTCCTCTTCCAGCATCTTCATGGTTTCGAGCGCAACGGCCGTTCCCATCGGATTGCTGGCAAAGGTGGAATGGGTGGAGCCGGGCGGGAAGACGGTCGGGTTGATCATTTCCTCCCTGGCCCAGACACCCGAGAGCGGGTTAAGCCCATTGGTGATCGCCTTGCCGAAGACGAGAACGTCGGGCGAGACGCCGAAATGCTCGATCGACCAGAGTTTTCCGGTCCGGTAGACGCCCATCTGGATCTCATCGACGACAAGCAGGATGCCGTACTGATCCAGGACCTTCTTGAGTTCGGTGAAGAAGTTCATCGGCGGAATGACGTAGCCGCCGGTGCCCTGGATCGGTTCGATATAGAAGGCCGCATATTCGGCACTGCCGACCTTGGGATCCCAGACGCCGTTATATTCGCTTTCAAAGAGGCGAGCGAACTTGCGGACGCAATGCTCTCCGTATTCTTCCTTCGACATGCCCTTCGGGCCGCGGAAGTGATAGGGAAACTCGATGAACTGCGCCCGTTCGCCGAAATGGCCGAAGCGGCGGCGATAGCGGTAGCTGGAGGTGATGGCGGAGGCGCCGAGGGTGCGGCCGTGATAGCCGCCTTCGAAGGCGAACATCAGGCTTTTGCCGCCCGTATAATTGCGCACCAGCTTCAGCGAATCTTCGACCGCCTGCGAGCCGCCGACATTGAAATGAACGCGCCCTTTGCGGCCGAACTTGCGCTCGGCATCTTGCGCGATCATCGTCGCAAGCTCGACCTTCTCGCGATGCAGATATTGCGAGGCGATTTGCGGCAGCCGGTCGAGCTGCCGATGGACGGCGGCATTCAGCCTCTCGTTGCGATAGCCGAAATTGACGGCGGAATACCACATCTGCAGATCGAGAAACGGCGTCCCCTTTGCGTCATAGACGTAGGAGCCTTTGCATTCCTCGAAGAATTTCGGTTCCGCCGCATAGTGGACCGTATCGCCATGCGAGCAATAGGTCTCCTCCAGAAACCGCAACTCGGCTTCCGACCTTTCGGTGAGCGCAGTTTTCTCTTTGAAGGTGTCGGCGTTGACAATGTTCATAGTGAACCTCTCGGTCTGGTTATGCGATTGAAGATTGGAGCAGTGCGCGGGGGGCCCGCGCGATGCCGGGAAGGACGGCTTGCATCTTGGGGATCAAGTCGGTGAAATCGTCGAAGCCGATGTAGGAAATGCCCTGGTCGCTGCAGTATTCGGCGAGCTTGCCCTTGGCGAAGACGAGGCCGGCCCGGCCGGAGACGCAGAAATCGCTCCGTCCATCGCCGATGTAGATCTGCCGTTCGATGCCGCCGATGACCTTGCATTTGCAGACGCCTGAGCCTGCCGAACAACCGGCTGTCGCCGCCGAAGGTGCAAGCGCATAGGTGTCGTGACCCTCGACGACCAGATGGGTCAGGATATTGGCGATGACGGGCAGATCCCTGATGCCGTTCAGCGCCAGGACATGGCGAATGAAGTAATCGACGCCATCACTGACGACGGTGATCGGCAGACCGTTTTCGTAGCAGTAATCACGGAAGGCCACGAAGCCGGGATCGATTGCCACGGTGTCGAGGAGGGCGTCGAGCTCGTGCCGGTTTGCCCGGATGAGGGCGATCTGGCGGCGCATGCACTCGGCCGAGCCGATCCGACCGTCCTTCCATTCCTGCTCGATGTCTTCCCATTGCGAATCGGCAAAGCAGGACAGGACAATATCCGTCACATCCTGAACGGAAATCGTGCCGTCAAAATCGGAAAATACTTGCATTCAATGGCCCTTCGACTTGATCCGCGGCTGTGTCTACCGGGAGTCGATGAGGCAAGCCTGAGGGCAAAATGATGCCAAAATGAAAAATGAACGGGCAGCGGCAGCGCCTCAGTCTCTGGGCAGGCGCAATTCGACCTGCAGGCCGTTACCCCAAGGGGGTGTCGAAAGCGCTATCGACACGGAAAGGCGCTCGGCGGTATCCGCGACGATCGCAAGGCCAAGGCCGGCGCCTTCGGCATGCAGCGTGTCCAGGCGATAGAACCGCTTGAAGACGGCCTCACGGTCCACGGGGGCTATGCCCGGTCCACTATCGCTGATCGATATCAGCCAGAACTCCCCTTCAGAGGAGAGGATGACCTCAATCATGCCACCGGCAGGCGTATATTTGATCGCATTGTCTAGGAGGTTGCTGACCATCATCTGCAGCAGCGATTCATCCGTCCTGATCTCGGCGGATTCCGGCCCTTCCAGCGAGACGTCGAGATTGCGGCTATTGATGATGTTGCCAAAGTCCGCCACGGTCGACGCGATCATGTGATACAGCGGAAATGGCATCGGGTTGAGCGGATGGTGGCTGACCCTGGCAAGGCGTAGCAACTGCTCGATGAGATGGATGGCTCTGTTGTTGCTGGTCACCAGATCCGAGATGATCGCCTTCTGCTCCTGCTGGTCATCGGTGCTTGCCAGCAACTGCAGCAGCAGCTTGACGCTTGCCTGCGGCGTGCGCAGCTGGTGGGCCGCCAGATCGGAAAAACGCCGCTCAAGGGTGAGTGACCGGCCGAGCTTTTCGAGAAGCTGGTTGATCGACCGGCCGAGAGGCAGGAGGTCCCTCGGCAGGTCCTCGACCGCAATGGCTGAAAGATCGTCCGGCGAACGGGTGCGGATCTGATGCACAAGCCCGTAGATCGTCCGCAGGCCATTGTTGATCCCGAGCCAAATCAGACAGCCGATCACCGGCACCAGTACGAGCAGCGGAAAGACCAGGTTCAGAAGGATGTTGGAAACCAGCGTGTATCGTAGGGACGTCTTTTCACCGACTTCCATGACGATGCCTGAAGCCGGGATCGGCAACGAATAGACCCGCCAGTTCTCGCCCCGGTAAGAAAGGTCGGTGAAGCCCGCCTTCTGGTAGGGCACGTCGGAGAGAAAGGCCGTGCTGGAATAGAACATGATCTTGCCGTCCACCCAGGCGCGGAACATATGCGCATCGGCATAGTCGTCCGCGTCCTCGTTAAAAGCGAGTTGATTGTCCATGCTGAAATCGATGTCGTCGATCTGTTGCGGCGTGCGCTCCGGCGAGTGTCGCAACCGGTTGTGCAGCAGTCCCCACAAGACATTCGCATCGTTGATGAGCTGCGCGTCGTAGATATTGTTGATCTCGCGCGTGGCGCTGTTGAAGGCGAAGGCGCCGATCACCAGGATCGTCACCACAACCACAGGGGCGATCCGCAGGAAGAGCTTGCGGGTAAGGGTGGATTTCCTCATCGATCGATCATGTAGCCGATGCCGCGGATCGATTTGATGAATTCGGTGCCGAGCTTCTTGCGCAGATTGTAGATCGTTACCTCGATGGCATTGCTTTCAACGCTGCTATAGGCATCGTAAAGCGCGTATTCGATATCGTTCTTCGTCACATAGCGACCGCTGCGCTCCATCAGGAGCTTGAGTAAGTGAAACTCCTTTGCCGTTGTGTGCACTTGTATATTGCCTTTGCGCGCGACCATTGCCGAAGGATCCATCTCGACATCGCCGCACCGAAGCAGGCTTTCAGTCCGGCCGTCGCGTCGTCGGATGAGCGCGCGCAGGCGGGCAAGCAATTCGTCGAGATCGAACGGTTTGACCAGGTAATCGTCCGCTCCCTCGTCGAGACCTTCAACCTTGCGCCGAACATTGTCTAGTGCAGTCAAAAGCAAGATGGGGACAGCGTTGCCTTTGCGTCTCACGCCTTTAAGAACCTCGATGCCACTAAGCACCGGCAGGTTGATATCGAGGATGACGGCTGCAAAATGCAACTGCTCGGCCGCCTCGAGCCCCGACTCGCCGTCTCGCATCCAATCGACGCCGTAGGCGTGCTTCTCCAGCGCCCTTTTAAGGGACGAGCCGAGAATACCGTCGTCTTCCACAAGCAGAATGCGCATGTTCGATCCGTTCCTGTCACATGCAAATGAGCCAATGTGAGCTCCGATTTGAAGCAGAGTTGTGGCAAGCCGCGGTAGAAACGATTGGATGGCGACAATTCGCCCGGGAGGTGGCAGAACGGCGTTGGCAGACATCGGCGCGGTCCGCTATCACCCTCGTGTCCAAAATCATCCAATTCGGTTGGACGCAGCAGCGGCACGCAAACTTCAACAGGTGAGCGGGCACTGGCAGGTCGGCCAACTTCACCGTTCGACCAGTCTTCGCCCCCGAACGTCGTTGGGCGGAAACGAAATCTAAGCACTCGGTAAGACCGTTCACACAATGAGGCTTGCGACAAGGCCAGGCCCGTCCTCACGCATGGCGAGTGTTAGCCGCGCCCCTTGTCTTTCGGCTGCGGCTTTCGCGATCGCCAGCCCCAAGCCGCTGCCCTCGCTATCCTGAGGCCTTGCGCGGAAGAACCGTTCAAAGACGCGGGGCATCTCTTCTTCCGCAATGCCGGGGCCGGTGTCGCGGATTTCGATCCGTGCTTCTTGCCCGGCGACAACCACCGCGACGTCGACGGTCCCGGTCGGCGGCGTGTACCGCACGGCGTTCTCGACCAGGTTGTCCAGGATGATTTCGAAGTCGGCCAACGCACCGATCGTGATAGCCTTGTCCCGGCGAGTGATGCCTAGGTCAATCCCCCGGCTCTCGGCAAGCGGGGTCAGGCGCGCAACCGTGTCGACTGCAAGCTGGACAAGGTCGATAGGCTGCGACGCGGGTGCGCTCTCATGGGCATCGTAGCGGGCGAGGCGCAAGAGCTTGTTCACGAGGCGGGTGGCCCTACCGATGCCGGCTTCGAGCTCAGCTAAACGCTGGGAAAACCGGCCATCGCGGTCGTCGTGCCGAAGGTTGTCGATTTGAATTTGAAGCGCCGAGAGCGGTGTGCGCAGTTCATGGGCCGCATCCGAGACGAACCGCCGCTGTCTCTCCAGCAATGCGCGTAGCCGGGCGAGCAACAGATTGATCGAACTTACGAAGGGAACGACTTCAGCTGGCACGTCGTCGATCGGAACAGGGCTGTCCACCGTCGTGTCCCGGGAGGCGACCGCGACGGCTAGGCGATTGAGCCGGGCCATGATCCGATCGATGATCCAGCTCAGCGTCAGCAATGACAGTGGAATCAGAACGATGATTGGAAGCGCCGCCTGGAGCGCCGCATTGGCCGCCAGTTCCTCCCGGACGCTCATATCCTGGGAAACCTGAACAGTTCGATCCGGCGCGGCCAGCGTGTAGACGCGCCAATAGTCACTGTCGGTCGAAATGTCGGCAAACCCCGTTGCTGATAGTCGGGGAATGCCAACGGCGGGATGCGATTGTCGCAACGGTTTGCCGGCCGCGTCCCAGACCTGGATGACGAAGTCGTCCTCGGGATCGTGCGGCGCACCGCTATCTGGGCCTGTTTCTGGCGATGAACGCGCATCCCCGACATAGAGTGCGATCTGCCGCAGCTGATTGTCGAGGAAGTCGGAGGCCTCGTTCTGAACGAGGAAGTATGATGCTGTCGCCGCGCAGACGCCGATAGTCGCCATTAACCCCGCGAGCCATATGAAGGCCGTGCGTCGGATCGAAATCGTGCCTTTCACTTGGAAACCATCCAGCCGGCCCCTCGGACGTTGCGTATGATGTCCTTGTCGAACTTGCGTCGCACGTAATGGATGAGCACGTCGATAGCGTTGCTTTCTACCTCCTCACCCCAACCATAGAGCCTTTCCTCAAGCTGGCTGCGCGATAGAATGGTGCCGGGACGTTCCAGCAGTGCCTGAATCAAGGCAAATTCGCGCGCTGGCAATACTTCGCCGCACCCACGATATTTCACTTCATGACTCGATAGATCGAGCTCGATTTCGCTCGTGGAGAGGATCGAAACCGCCTGACCGCCATGTCGGCGCAGGACTGCACGCATGCGCGCGAGCAGTTCTTTGACCTCGAATGGCTTCACCAGGTAGTCGTCGGCCCCGAGGTCGAGCCCCGTGACCCGATCGTCGAGTTCGTCACGAGCGGTAATCACCAGGATTGGCCTCTTGTCGCCGGCCGTCCGCAGCGAGCGCAGGATTTCCAGGCCCGAACGACCGGGTAGGCCGAGGTCGAGCAATACAAGACCATGCCCGCCGACGGCGACGGCTTCGCCCCCGAGTTGCCCGTCACGCACCCAGTCCACCGACATGCCGGCATCGTCGAGGGCTTGCACGAGAGCCCGGCCAAGCATGACATCGTCTTCGACCACAAGAACACGCATGCTTCAAAATAACCTAAACGGATTGCCCTGCACAGATTCTGATGCAGGCCGACCGTATTGCGGCTGACCATCTAAGACCCTCCTAATTCTGTGGGCGTCACATGCCTCCTCAAGTCCGTAGAGGAGCGCCAATCATGACTGTCCGCTATCGAATATCCGCCGCATTAGCCATGCTGCTCATGGTATCATCCGGCGCATTTGCTCCTGCTGTAGCGCAGGAGAAACTCATTGCGCCTGAGACGAACCCGCCGGGTGATATTCCGGATAACCAAGTCTTCGTTACCTATAAGTCTCCCGACGGATTTGATCTGAAGGTGCCCGAAGGATGGTCGCGGACGATGATCGATCACGGCGTTCGATTCTTTGACAAATACGATGAGATAGATGCTACCGTTGTTGACGCGAGTGCTGTTCCAACGGCTTCTTCAGCCAAGGCTCACGAGATCCCGGACCTCAAGACGGCCGGCCACGCCGTCAAAGTCACTGCGGTCAAGGATGTGAAGCTCGCAGCCGGACCGGCTGTTCGCATCAGCTATCTGTCGAACTCGGCGCCTAATTCGGTCACAAGCAAACAGATCAGGCTTGAGCATGAGCGCTTCATCCTGTTCAAGGATGGTAAGACGGTCACGCTTGATCTTGCTGCTCCGGCCGGTGCTGACAATGTCGACCAGTGGCAACTGATCTCCAATTCCTTGAAGTGGAGATGAGTTCATGCCTGCACTGGAAGCAACCGAGCTTTACCGCTTCTATCATTCCGGCGACGACGAAGTCATGGCTTTGCGCGGGGTTGCCCTCACGCTCGATGCCGGAGAATTCGCCGCGTTGAGAGGCCCGTCGGGCAGCGGCAAATCGACGTTGCTTGCTTGTCTTGCCGGGCTCGATGAGCCGGACGGTGGCGTCGTGTCTGTCCTGGGCGAGCGCGTTACCCGACGCTCCGAGCCGGAACGGGCTCGCCTTAGGGCCCGTCATTTCGGCATGCTCATGCAGTCCGGCAATCTGTTCGAGCATCTGACGGTGCGGGCCAACATTCGTCTCCAGATGGAGATTTCCGGTCGCGGCAGGCCGGATGAAATCGGTGGCCTTCTCGGCGGGTTGGGCCTCGACGGGCTCGCCGACGCATTACCTTCCCACCTTTCAGGCGGTGAGGCTGCGCGCGCTGGCTTGGCCGTGGCGCTGGCGGCAAAACCGGCAATCCTGCTCTGCGATGAGCCCACCGCCGAAGTCGATGAAGCGACAGAACAGCTCGTCATTGATCGTCTCGTCGAAAATTGCCGGAGCGGCGCCGCCGTACTGATCGTCACCCACAGCCCCGCACTCGCCGCACGGGCCGATCGCATTGTCGACATCCGGGATGGAGGCATCGTGCATGGCTAAGCTCCTGGCAACGGCCACGGATCTGTGGCGCAGCTTTCACCGCGGTCGGGGTATTGTGGCGGCCGTTCAGGGCTGCTCCTTCAGGATTCACGCAGGTGAAACGATTGCCATCATGGGACCTTCAGGCTGCGGAAAGACGACGCTTTTGAACCTGATCGCGGGGCTGGACGTGCCAAGCTCAGGACTATTGGATTGGCCTGGGTTAGGTTCGTCCGACACATTGCGCCCCGAGCGGATCGGCGTCGTCTTCCAATCTGCGAACCTGATCCCCGCGCTCACTGCCGTCGAGAATGTCGCGCTACCGATCCTTCTGGGTAACGGCTCCGACGCCGAGGCGCGCGCCCTGACAGCACTTGCCACTTTCGGCGTCGAAGCGCTGGCGGCAAAGTTGCCGGAGCAACTCTCCGGCGGCCAGGCGGAGCGGATCGCCGTAGCCCGGGCCATTGTGACTAACCCAGAATTGGTTGTCGCTGACGAGCCAACAGGCCAGCTCGATCTGGCTGGCGCTTCGATAATGGTCGATCGGCTCCTTGCCTGGGGTCAGCGAACGGGAAGCGCCATCATCATCGCGACGCATGATGAGCGCATGGCTGCAAAGATGAGCCGCATCTGGTGGATGCGTCACGGCAAATTCGAAAGAATGGTTGAGAGGTCAGCATGTACAGGCGCTGGCTGACCGGACTTATCCGAACCCGTTCCGGCCGATTGGTCGGCACCATCGGCGGTGTCGCGCTGACGGTCGCCTTCATCGCGTGCCTAGGCGCGTTTTTGCAATCCAGCGCGGCTCAGATGACCGCACGGTCGGTCGCCCAGGTCCCCGTCGACTGGCAGGTTCAACCGCTGACGGGAACGGATCATAGTGCGGTCGAGGCTGCGATCCGCTCCGCCGCCCCGGTAACCGGTCTGCAGTCGATCGATTATGCCGACGTACCTGGTTTTGAGGCGAACACGGGAGGCACCGTGCAGACCACGGGCGGCGGCACGGTACTTGGCATCGGACCAGGCTATTTAGACCAATTCCCGGCACAGGTTCGACGGCTCGTAGGATCGGTCGATGGCGTCCTGATAGCGCAGCAGACCGCCGCCAACCTGCATGTCGCGGTGGGGGATCAGGTCATCATCCACCGGCACCAAGCGCCTGATATCAGCGTGACGATCGCCGGCATCGTCGATTTGCCGAACGCCGATGCGATGTTTCAGGCAATTGGTGTCCCGGCTGGCGCCACACCACAAGCCCCGCCCGACAATGTTCTGCTGTTGCCGATGTCTCAGTGGCAGCAAATGTTCGAGTCGCAAGGCGCCAGCCGGCCCGATACCATTCGAACCGAGTTCCACGTCAAGCTCGATCATCACGACTTGCCCTCCGACCCGGTCTTTGCGAGCACTTGGGCAACTGAGCGCGGCCACAATTTCGAGGTTCGCGTCGCTGGAACCGCGCTGCTTGCAAACAACCTGGCGGCTCGATTGGGGGCGGTGCGCGAGGATGCCCTCTATGCGCGGCTGGTTTTCCTGTTCCTCGGCGCCCCTGGGGCCATCCTCGCCATCCTGCTGACCCTTGCCATAGCCGGAGCTGGGCGGGACAGGCGCCGCCGCGACCAGGCGTTGCTGCGCTTGCGCGGGGCAACGGTCGATACAGTTCTTCGTTTGGCTGCCGCTGAAGCGGCAGTTGCGGGTGTTGGCGGTGCGATCCTCGGTATTCTCCTTGCTGCGATTGCCGCGAATTTCATCCTCGGGGTGGCGCTCTTGCGCAGCGCAGCTTTTCCTTTGCTCGGCGCTGTGGCGGTGGCCGGGATCGCGCTTTCGCTCGCAGCGATCCTGGTCCCAGCCTGGCGGGACGCCCGCGGCTCGACCATTGCGGCCGCGCGGCGGCCAATCGGCATTGATCGGGCACCGCTCTGGGGCCGCTTCTATCTTGATCTGGCCCTGCTGGCGTTTGCTGCGGCGCTCTACTGGCGGTCGGCAGCGAGCGGATACCAGGTCGTTCTCGCGCCGGAGGGCGTGGCAGCGGCGGCGGTCGACTATACGGCCTTCCTCGCCCCTGTGTTGCTATGGATCGGCCTGGCGCTATTGGCCATGAGGCTCGTCGGGGCCGTGTTGCGGCAAGGCGGCTCGATGATCGCCAGGAGCTTGCGACCGGTCGCCGGACGTCTCGCGGGTGTGGTGGCCGCGACATTTGGACGGCAAGGCCGGCGACTGAGTGCTGGCATCGGGCTGGCCTCGCTTGCTTTTGCCTTCGCCGCATCGACTGCGATTTTCAATGCGACCTATGAGGCTCAGGCAAGGGTCGACGCTGAACTCACCAACGGAGCCGACGTCACCGTCACGGGCACATCCGCCGCGCCCGCATCCCATTCGCTCGACCGCCTTTCCAAGCTGCCGGGCATAGCGGCTTCCCAGCCGATGCAACACCGATACGCTTACGTCGGAACCGACCTTCAGGATCTCTATGGCATCGATCCGACGCGCATCGGGACAGCCACGGCGATGTCCGACGCCTATTTCGCCAATGGCGACGCCAGGGCGACACTCGCCGACCTCGCACAAACGCCCGACGGCGTGCTCGTATCGCAGGAAACGGTGAACGACTATCAGCTCAGTCGCGGAGACAGCATCAATCTTCGCCTGCAAAATGCGGCCGATCACCAATACCGTGTCGTACCCTTCCACATTGTCGGCGTAGTGCGCGAATTCCCGACCGCACCCAAGGATTCGTTTCTGGTCGCCAACGCAGCTTACATCGCCCAGCAGACCGGTTCGGCGGAAAGCGAGATCGTCCTTCTCCGCTCGAGCGGCGATCCTGCCCGCGTCGCGCTGGCCGCCCGAAACGCGACCGCGAGTCTACCTGGACTCAAGGTCAACCAGATCGGCGATGCCGTCGCCCTGATCGGGTCGAGCCTCACCGCGGTCGATCTCGCCGGTCTGACGCGGCTTGAGCTGATCTTCGCGCTGGTCATACTTGCCGCTTCGGGTGGACTGGTGCTTGGCCTCGGGTTTGCCGATCGCGAGCGCTCCTTCGCAGTCCTCGTCGCTCTCGGAGCCCGGCCGCGACAACTCGGCGCGTTTGTCTGGAGCGAAGCCGCACTGGTCATCGGTAGCGGCATGGTTCTGGGTCTCCTGGCTGGCGCCCTGATTGCCTATGTGCTCGTCAAGCTGCTGACCGGCGTGTTCGACCCGCCGCCCGAGGTGCTTTCCGTGCCCTGGTCCTATCTCGTCACTCTTATCGTCACGGCGGCCGGCGCCGCTTTGCTGGCCGCGACGGGCGAAGCGATGCGCAGCCGGACACACGTCACCGAGAAGCTCAGAGGTGAATAAGGACGGGCGTTATTCAGCAAGACCATGTTGTCGTTGTGAAAGTTTGCAGAGATGGGGCTGAAACCGTGAAAGGAGAACGAGAATGAAAACACAAATGATTATGGCCGCGATGCTGGTGCTGGCGCCGATCAGTGCCGCACTCGCTGCCCAGACATCCGGCACGATCACCGCAATCAGCAAGAATGCCGATACGATCACGCTGTCGGACGGCAAGACCTACGTCCTGCCCGAAGGGATCGAAGACACCAAACTCCGCATCGGCGAGAAGGTCCAGCTAACCTATGCGGACAAGGGCGGTAAGGCGGTTGTCTCCCATCTGGTTCCGCAGAAATGAAATTGCGGCGGCCGGTGCCATTACCGGCCGCTCTAATTCTCACCTAATTGAACCCGCGTAGTCAATGCAGACCAGCCGAACGCCACTGGCAAAGCAGCGAGCGTATCGCGCTATTACCGCAGGCGCCATTCAACCGGCGAGGGGCGACACGGAAGTGGTGCCTCCTTGCACTTCCACAATTTCGGGGAAATCCGCTGATGAGACAGATCTTTCTTGCCATCGCGCTTATTGCCGCTCCGGTGGCGGCCTTCACCGGTTTTGAACTCTACGCCAGCAATACACCCGCCAAAACGGCGGATCTCGGCGATTTATCACCGTTCAAAACCATCGTCGCCGACGTTCAGAGCCTCGCTTCCAAGGGGGACCTGCCTGGAGCCGCAAAGCGCATTACCGACTATGAGACGGCCTGGGACCAGGCCGAGACCGCGATCCGTCCGCTAAACCCGACTGACTGGAATAACATTGACGCCGCCTCCGACGCGGCGCTCAAGGCGCTGCGTCGATCCGCTCCGTCGGCTGACGAAGTCAATAAAACGCTCACCGATCTCATGGCCGTTCTCAAAAATCCGACTCAGCTTGCTCGATAGGCGGCGTGAACGCGCGCCCCGTGCTCAACACTCGTCCAAGGAGACTCGTTATGGCCGCACTGTCTGCCAAAGCTGCCGTCTACAATCGCGTTCCCCGCGTCACGGTTGATTTTTGGCTTATCAAACTGATGGCCGTCACCATGGGGGAAACGGCGGCCGATTATCTCAATGTGCAGATGGGTTTGGGTTTGACGGCGACATCGCTGATCATGTCTGCAATCCTTGCCGTTGCGTTGGTCTGGCAATTTTCGCAGAAGAAATATGTTCCCGCCGCCTATTGGCTTTCCATGGTGCTGATCAGCATCGTTGGTACGTTGATTACCGACAATCTGGTCGATAACTTCCAGGTGCCACTGATGGATACGACCTTTGCTTTCTCAATCGCCCTGGCGCTGACTTTCCTGCTGTGGTTCCAGACGGAGCGGACACTTTCAATTCACTCAATATCCACCGGACGGCGCGAGGCCTTCTACTGGCTCGCTATTCTGTTCACCTTCGCGCTCGGCACGGCGGCCGGCGATCTGGTGGCCGAGAAATTTGCACTGGGATACCTAGCCACCGGTGTCCTGTTCGGCATGATCATCATCTCGCTTGCAATCGGCTACCTCTTCTTGGATCTCGATCCGATACTTGGATTCTGGCTGGTCTACATTCTGACAAGGCCTCTGGGCGCTTCGTTCGGCGATTGGATGTCTCAGCCCGCACAATATGGCGGGCTCGGCTTCGGCACAATCATAACGAGTGCCATCTTCCTCGCCGCGATCGTCACGATCGTAGCCTTTATGAGCATGGGGCATGAAGGCGAGGAACTAGCTGAGATCGTCGAGGACAGCAAATTGGTAAAGGCCAACCTCGGCGAGAAGTTTACTGTCGCCGACGAAGAGTTCTAAGGCGCCCAGCGCTTCTTTGTCACCGGTGTGGAATCTGCACCTCTCAACCCTGACGGCCGAGCGTTTTCCTGTCGGTACTCGGCCTTCTTACACTCCTCTCGGTTTCCGCCTCAGGCGACGACCAGTACCTGGGCTCATCATGGCATAGGCACCGAGCAAGTCTGGAAGCTTTATGGCGGGCTCGTTGCCCTTCGAGGCACCCGGCCGTCCTCTTCTTCGCCTGAGAGCGTTCGCAAGCAGCTCGATCCACGCGCGGTGATCACTCGTCGGCGGAATCAGACGCCGCAGACGGCGCGCTTCGCGTTCCTCATCACCATCCTTAGCGCTATCCACCGGCCATTCACTGGGGAGATTGAGACGTTGAGCACAATACGTCCGGGCCGCCGTCGAAAGGCTGGTGAGGGTCATCGGCGAGTAGTAGCCGCCGACACTGGGCATGCTCAACAACCGCCGAATAAGCACATGGCCGGCCGGGGTGTCGGTCAATGCTGCCAGGCTGCAGATATCGTCGATACACCTGTCAAGCGTTCTCGTCGCGGGACTGAGGTGGGGAATGGGGGCACGGCGCAAGTCATAGCCGCAAGGGACGCAGTAATGTTGCGGCACGAGTTCGGCTTGGTCAAAGACCGCAATGCCGCAGTGGCAGGACGGACATCGGTCACGCAACCTGCAGCCATGCTTTGTGCATGAAACCCGGGTCGCCAGCCGCCATCGACGCCGAAAATATGGTTGCGCATCCTCGGCCAGACAACGGCAGCAGAACTGCAGCCAGGTCGAACTCCATTGACGGCCGTTGTTGCGTAGCGGCAGCAGGAGTTTCCTCGGCACGCCATGCGACAACGTCATCGCGGAGAGCTGAGTTGGCGTTATACCCGTGTTGGCGCTCAGCAGCTGTACAATGTCGGCCGGCAGCCTGAGATCAAGGGCTGCCGACCACATTCCCGGATTAAGCCCGAGTACACGAGCGAAGGCGCGAGGAGCAACCCCATTGGCATAGGCAATCCGGTGCAGCCAGCTCGACAGCAACTCGTCGGGCTGCGGCATCACCGTGACGGGCCACCGGTCAGAGACGGCGTCACGATATCGTTCACGTATGGCGATTGTCGGCGCGTGATCGTCGATCGCTGTCATAGGAGGCTTTCGCGCAAAGGCGAACTGCGCCGCTGCGAGATCGGCACGTGGCGCAGCTCGTCGATGCTGCCCTTGGTGATGCGTTCGCTCCCGGATCTGATCGCCGCGACGGCCGCCTTGGTGATGACGGTGACGATCTCGCCGATCAACCCTTCCGACAGGCCGAATATTCGCCGGGCCAACGGCTCGCTCGACAAATCCGAGCTTTTTGCCAGCGGCAACGCGGCTTCGAGACTGTCGAGCAGCATGAGATAGTTCTCGTCATATTGCCAGCGCGGAACCGCGATCAGGTCGAAGCGGCTCGCCATCTCGCTAGTCCCATTGATGAAATCGCTGACTACCACCTCGCCGATCAGCACTGGCGAAATGTCGTACTGGCGGCCGATCCGGCGCAGAAAAGCAAAGACGGCTTCGACGTCGCGCGCACGGCCCCGCAGCGCATTATGAAATTCGTCGAAGATCAGCACCCTCGGTTTGAGGCTGGATAGCAAGTGGTCGAGTTGCTCTGCCTTGCGGCGAAGGTCCCATATGTCGCTGCCAGGAGCGCGCAGGGCCTGGAGAATGCTGGTATAGAAATGCCCAAGGCCGGCGCCTTCGCGCGTCTGAGCGATCCATACTTTTTGCTCGGGCGAGGTTCTCAGGTGCTCGACGGCGAACCGCTCGGCGATCATGGTCTTGCCATTGGCATATGGTCCGACCAGCATCAGCCCCTGAGTTCGCAGCGACGGAGGTCGCTCCAAGAGTTCGGCCAGCCGCCGATGGCTATCCTGGGCAACATGATGTCCGATCCACCGGGGCGCGCGGATATAGGCGATCCGCTCGTCCTGATCACGGTCGAGATACGATCGGACATGCTCGAGCAAATGATCCGCCATCGTTACCAATCCTCCACCGGCAGCCGGCTCTTTTGGCGCGGGGGATGCTCTGCGGGAGGAACCGCTGGTGTCTGCATTACCGTATAAGGCTTTGCTGCCGCGACGGCGTGGGTATTGCGGACAGCATCGCGCAACTGGCGCTTGGACGGTTTGGCAGCTTCAACAATGGCTGAGATCTCTCGGCGGAGCGCAACCTTCTGAGTGCTTGACCGATGGTTTGCCGCACGTCGACGGGCGCGTTCTGCCTCATGCTCCCACAGCGTTACTGACGTCAGCTGACCGTCGCGTCGCCCGACCGGTCGAAACTGTCGGGTTACCGGGTCGCGGACGTAGATGTGGCTGATGTCGCGGGGATCGTATCGCACCTCGATCTTTCCGAGTCGGTCACGCTCTGGAACGAAGATGCCTAGCCACGGTGAATAAAAGTGCAGGGCGAACATGCTGATCCCTTGCGGTGACAATTGCCTCTCCGTCCTTGGCAGAAACGACAGCAGCACGCGCTGCGGATCATCGTCGAAAACCGGCAGCGCCAAACTGTCGCGTTGCCATTCCGTCAGCGGCACCTTCAGGATCTTGGAATTCTCCTGAAGATTGTGATCAATCACGGCCAGCGCAACGCAGCGCTCCAGATCGGCAAAACTCAAGCATGCGCGCCGCTCGGATGGATATTCGTCACGGTCGGCCACCGAACGGCCCGACGAGCCCGGATAGCTCGCGAGAACCCCGTTGACCTTGCCCAACAGCCGTTCAACCACGCCGCCGTGATGAACCCGGCCACGATCGCGAAGGCGGATACGGATGCCGTAATCATCACAGCCTTGTTGGAATGCATGCCCCTTAAACTCCATCGCCGAGTCCGTGACGAGCAGCCGCGGCCGACCGAACATCGGCCAAGCGTGATTGAGTTGGCGCGCGGTAAGCCATGTGTCTTTCGGGCACATGGCCTGGGCGAGGCATAGCGCCACAGACAGCACCGACGGCTTCTCCAAGGTGAGGCAGAAGCCGAGAATGGATCGTGTCGCCACGTCCGTGATGACAGTCAAATAGGGGCGGCCGACAAACACACCAGCCCCATCGACCACCTCCACGAAATTGATATCGGTCGGCGTATGGTCGATCTGGCACACGGCGAGCGGGTGCGGAGCGTGGATATAGCCGGGCCGCGGCTTCAGCCGCAAAAGGTGCTTCGGATTGGCCGAACGCTTCTTCGCGATCTCTACCGGCGAAAACAATGCCGGGATGCGCCGGGCGACCGTCACATAAGCCGGCACGGCAAGACCGGCTTCCTCGCAGCGCGCGCGGATCTCGTCGACCACGGGAGCAAGTGCGGTCGACTCGAGCGTTAGCCACTTCTCGCGAAGCGTGGCCTCGATGATCTCCTCGACCTGTTCCGGCAGTCGTTTGCGCCGACTGACGGCGGTGCGAGGCAGCAGGGCCGTTACCGTCCGATCAGCGCGATAACGGGCGAGTAGATTGTAGATTTGCCGCGAGGTGAGCCGCAGTTCAGCCGCCGCGCATGTTATGGCAACCTGCCTCGGATCGTTGCCATCTAGGATCTTGTCCAACACGCGGGCGACCCGCCGCGCAGTCGACCACTGCTCGTCCGAGATGGCAGGATGTGCCGGCAAGATCCGGTCGTGCAATCGCTTTGGCACAGGTGCTTCATTGAAATCGTTAGCGGAAAATCGCCGCAGATTTAGCACCTAAACCTAACGGGCGTATGACGCTTTCCGGATTGAAATGACAAAGTAAAAGCCACACCGGCATCGCCCTCACGCGTTTGGACGAGCGCATCGCCCGCTCGCCGGTCGGGCAGGGCTTTATCGAGCGCACCCAATTCACGGATGCCTGCGCCTCGCTGTGGATCGACGGCGAGCTCGTCCACCTGGAAGACCTCGTCCTCCACGACCATACACGCGATATTCGCACACCCACGCACGAACTGGCCATCGCCCGCGACGTGCTGCGCACCCGCCGGCGCATCGCCGCCCAACTCCCCGGCTGGGCGCTGTCCTCCGACGGCGTTCGTGCGCTGAGGCAGACGTCAGATGTGACGGCGGCCAGCGCAGACTCCGCTGAGGAGCCTGGCACCACCAGACGTGCGATCCCGACCGATCCGGAAGGAGAGGTGGATGACGGTGACGACGTCGAGCACCTTCCTGGTGTCGACTATGCCGCCATCGATGCCGTGCTGGCCCGCTCGGAGGCGGCGATCGCGAAAGCAAAGACGCCCGGCCCGGCTCGGGCCAAAGATCCGATGGTCTACGATATTGATTGGAACGAGGATGAACGGCTCGACGAATGGCGCGGCGTGTTGCGCCAGGCGGAAAACCTGCCGGCCGTCCTGCAGGCCATCGTCGCCCTCGATGCCTGGAGCGAGCTTGCCGTCCTGCAGCACGCTCCCTGGCTCGGCCGATTATTAGCGGCGTCGATCCTGCGCCAATCCGCCGTCACGACAGGCGCGCATCTCGCCGCCATCAATCTTGGCCTCAAAACCATTCCAGTCGATCGGCGCCGGCATCATGATCGGGAGACCCGGTTGCTCGCTATTGCTTACGGCCTGATCGCGGGCGCCGAGCTCGGTCTGAAGGAGCATGACCGGCTGGCGTTGGCGCGCACGATGTTTGAGCGAAAGCTGGGCGGACGCCGGACGTCTTCAAAGCTGCCGGAGCTGGTCGAGCTGGTGATGGCAAAACCATTGGTGTCGGCCGGGATGGTGGCGAAGACGCTCGAGGTGACGCCGCAGGCGGCGCGGCGGATTGTTTCGGAGCTCGGCCTGAGGGAGATGACAGGGAGGGGGAGGTTTCGAGCATGGGGGATTTTATGATGAAACGAGATGACACGGTGAGAGTAGGTATGAGCAATGAGAACGTAATAAATGCATCGGCGACCGCTGAGCGTCTGATGCGAGCTTACCATATCCACTGTGTCGCACCTGATCCTGATACGCTGTTTAGATTCTTAGAAGCGGCTCACAGCGCTAATGACCGGCTGAAGAAGTCAGCCGGTGTTGAATTCATCGATATTCCCGAATTTATCGCCTTAAAATGCTTGCGAAATTTCTTCCACCACCATGACGAGTTGCGCCACGTTGTGCGGGTCGTTCCGACTGCAGGCCTGCCTATTCTGACTGATCTGCTATTTATGTGCCTCGCGCCGCGGGACCTGATCAATGAGGCAATAGTCCAAGCGCCAGATCGTTTCAGAGCGCAAACACAAGCGGCATGTGACTTCGCTTTTCATTGGTACGGCACGACGGTGAATATCAATCCTTGTCTTTTCAACTTCGTGGTTCACGCATACGAGCGGCTCGTGGAGGCAAGCATTCCGATCTCGGGCGATGAAGCAGATGAATATCGACGAAGCTATGATTTCGAGGCGCAGGCGGGGCAATCTCACTTCGTCGACGGTCGCATTTCAACGACGGCTGGCAGCCTTGATGATCTCCTTTCAGAAATCATGAGTTAGTTTCATCGCGCAGCGCAGTTACTAACTGCACGATGCCTCGGCGTCCTTGAACGGTGGGTTTTTATAACAACTCAAGCCGCCGTTTGATGGTCACTGACAGTTGTCCCGGTTGATAGACCATGAAAACATGGTATCATGATTTCTTTAAATGAGGAGGGGCCGATGCGAACTACGACACCGGACGGGGAAGAGAACCTTCAAGTGACGGTCCCAAGCGTAACGAAGAAAAGCCTCAAGATTAGAGCTGCGGAAAGCGGAGATTCGATGCGAGTAATCGTCCTTCGGGCATTGGCGGAGGCCGGCATCCAAGTGCCGGATGGGGAGTTGCAGGATCGGAGGAAGAGGAAATGATTCAGGGCGCAACAGCCGGTGATCAAATACAAGCCCAACCGACAATAGATCAGGCAGGCCCCGTCGCATCTGTAGTCGATCTTTTTTGTGGGGCAGGCGGTCTGTCTCATGGTTTCTATCAGGAAGGCTTCAGGATCGTCGGTGGCGTCGATTTCGATGAAAACTGCCGATACGCCTTCGAGGCGAACAATGATGCTCCTTTCATCCGGCGAGATGTCGCCAAGCTCACTGCGCGTGAAATCGATAGCTTGTTCCTGTCAGGGCGGCCGCGGGTCCTGATCGGTTGCGCTCCGTGTCAGCCCTTCTCGACCTATAATCAGAAGAATGATGATCCAAAGTGGGAATTGCTCTCGCAGTTCGCCAAGCTGATCGACCAGGTTCGTCCTGACGTCGTTTCCATGGAGAACGTCCCCCGCCTTTTGGACTTCAAAGACGGGCAACTCTTCAACGACTTCGTCGCAACGCTGCGCAATGCGGACTATGATGTCGTCTGGAAGGTCTTGTATGGCCCAGACTTTGGGATGGCCCAGACACGGTCCCGATTAGTTCTCTTGGCCTCGAGGCTTGGAAAGATTGAACTACCTGTGCCGACCCACATTGATGGCTATCGGACTGTCCGGGACGAAATTGGGGATTTGCCGGCACTCACGCATGGCAGTGTCGATCCGACCGACCATTTGCATTGTGCAAGCCGGTTGTCTGAAATTAACGTCAAGCGTATCGAAGCATCAAGGCCTGGCGGCACTTGGCGCGATTGGCCGAAGGAGCTTGTCGCTCGTTGCCATACAACGACAACAGGCAAGGGGTATTCGTCTGTCTACGGCCGCATGACATGGGATTCTCCATCGCCAACGATAACCACGCAGTTCTTCGGGTTCGGAAACGGTAGGTTCGGACACCCTGAACAGGAGCGCGCCCTCTCGTTGCGCGAAGGCGCTATGCTTCAGGGTTTTCCTCGTGACTACGAGTTTGCCCCTCCGGGTGATCGTATCCACTTCAAGGCAGTTGGGCGCCTGATTGGAAACGCTGTGCCCGTAAAACTCGCAAATGCGATCGCTAAGGCCGTCAAATTACATTTAGGGCAATACGAATGACCATTCCCCGCAAGCTCGTCATGCGCATAAGTCTCAACGCGCTCGAACATTTAGGGATCAATCTTTATAGCAACATTCCAGCCGTCCTTTCAGAAGTCGTTGCAAATGCCTGGGATGCTGATGCGGAAGAGGTCACCGTCATCATCGACAAGGCCGCGGAAACGATCACGATTGAGGATGACGGAACGGGGATGGACCGTGATGGCGTAATTGATCGTTTTCTGACCGTTGGCTTCAAGCGCCGGGACGAACTCGGAGAGGAAACGGCGTCGGGGCGACGGCCGATGGGCCGAAAGGGGATCGGAAAACTTTCGATCTTTTCAATTGCCCAAGTCGCTGAAGTTTACACGACGGTCAACGGTCAGAACACGGCTTTTAGTATGGACCGAGAAGTGATCAGAAAGGCAATTGCCGGAAAAGGTCAGCAGGAATATGAACCGACAGAATTGACGACCTGGCCAGCAGGCCTGACGAAAGGTACTCGGATCGTCCTGTCGAAAATCTCCAAATCACTGTCGGGGATGACTGTGGAGGGTTTGAAGCGCCGGGTGGCGCGTCGCTTTTCGGTAATCGGTCCCAAGCACAATTTCAAAGTGAAAGTAAACGGTAGCGAGATCGGTCCTGAAGATCGCGCTTACCACAACTCTCTTCAGTATATCTGGACCTACGGCGATCAGAGTGAGTTCGTCAGTCAGTGCAAGAAGTTGGAGCGCCCAGCAGAGGCGCGACTTGCAAACATATCGGTTGAGCTGAAGAAGGCCGGCCTTACACTTACGGGATGGCTTGGGAGCGTCGCAAAGCCAGACCAATTGAAGGACGAGGAAGGCGATAATCTAAACCGCCTGGCGATCTTCATGCGCGGTAAGATGGCGCAGGAAGACATCTTGGACGAATTTGGCCAAAAAGAGATTTATGCGGACTACCTAATTGGGGAGCTTCACTGTGAAGAACTAGACTTGGATGACCATGGCGATATCGCCACCAGTAGCCGCCAATCGCTTAAAGAGGACGATCCAAGATTTGAAGCTCTTCGGAAAGTCGTCCTTTCCGAGTTGCGATATATAGCGAGCAAGTGGAGCGACTGGAGACGATCAGATGGAGCAAAAGCTGCAGCTGGCGTCCCTGCCGTGGCCACATGGCTTAATGGACTGCAGGGAGACACGAAGAAGAAGGCTGAACGCTGGATAGGACGCCTGAATACGATTAGGGCGAACGATGAGGGCGATAGGCGCGAACTGTTGAAAGCATCAATCCTCGCGTTCGAAAGCTATCGCCGCCGTGAAGACTTAGACCGGTTAGATACGATCAGCGACTCCAATCTTGCTGAGATACTTCCGATCTTCGAAAGCATTGATGATCTTGAGGTCAGTTATTATGGCCAAATTGTCCGGGGACGTGTGAAAGTCATTGAGACGCTCCAGAAGAAGGTCAATGACAACGAGAAGGAAAAGCTTCTACAAGCTTACGTGTTTGAGCACTTGTGGCTACTCGATCCGTCTTGGGAGCGGGCAAAAGGAAGCGAACATGTGGAAACACTCGTTCAGACCTACCTCGCTTCGAACACCGCGTCTCTGACCGCGAAAGAGAAGAAGGGCCGCATCGACATTGGCTATCGGACCGCGACAGGTAAGCACATCATCGTCGAAATGAAACGGGCCGATGTCGCAACTCCGCTCGATACACTAGTAGCTCAAGTCCGAAAATATCGCGACGGAGCCAGAAAGGTTCTGGCGACTACCCAAAACAAAGGCTGGCCGATTGAGATAGTTTGCCTCGTCGGCAAGGCGCCACCAGAATATTACGATGTTGACGGTACCGGTCCACAAGGTGTTGAATCGGCGTTGGCGGGCGTAAATGCCCGAATCGTCTTCTACAATCAGTTGCTGGAGAATGCTCAACGATCCTACGCAGATTATCTGGAAGCACATGAGAAGCTTGATAATCTCTGGGGCGTGTTCAACGCTATTGATGATTTTTCTACATCCAGTGAGTGAAATTGACCCGAATTTCCCTGAGCGTCATGTTGACCTGAAACTGCCTGTGGGAGGCCGGAGATGGCGCACACCTTTACTACATTGCGTCATCCGGTTGAGAAGCTCTTGGAGGCCGAGCACTTTCTAGCACGTCTGGTGCAGGCTGACGGGATCGTCTTTCAATTCGAACTTAACGCGTTCCTGTCGGCCTGTCGCAGTGTTACCTTCCTACTGCAGTCCGCGTTTTCTGAAGTTCCCGGCTTTTTGGAGTGGTATGAGCAGCGCCGCGTCGAAATGGCCGCGGACAAGGCGATGGTATTTTTCCTGAAACTACGAAACCTTTCCCAAAAGGCGGGCCCCGTCTCTTATGTAGGTGGGGGTCGCCTCAATGGCGGCTGGACCTACAGATTTGTTCATGGCTCGGAGCGTGTCCCTGAAGAATTGCATAATAGGGACATCTGTAGCTGCTGCGCCGAGCAACTTCGTAAGGTTGCTGGCGTGGTTGCCGATTGCGCCAACACCTTCCCGTTCTACTCATGCCCCGCTGCTGCCTTTACCATCGAAGGGATGGCGTACCTCAGATACACCATGCATGACGCGGAGCGGGCGATTGGCGTGCCTGTGGGATATAGCGATGTGGTGGGCTTCGGCCCGGATTTGAAGCTGCACTATTTGAAGCGCGAGCTTGAGCCACTCGACCGTACGACCTTAATCCGCATGGCTGCCGGCGAATTCAGGTACGGGGCTGAACAGTTGGTATTTCCGGACATACAAGGACGCGATTTGGCCGACGATTTGGCCGCGCTCGTCGATCCAAGAGATCCTGATGGCGGCGACATGCGCACGATTTTTCTAAGGGCCATGGGCGCACGCATTGATCGGCAAAGCTCGGACGACGCTTGATCCTGGGATCTCGTCGCGCGATCCGACGCCTATCAGTTTGAGTATAGTGATGCGGCACCGTAGCGTGAGAAGGACAATGCTGTTTTTGGAGGGTTCGATTGGTGCAGCGCGTAATTGTCGACAGCAACATGCTCCAAGAGCCGGGCTTGCGCGCCTACTTCCTGGCAGCACCCGATAATTTGGTGGTGATGCCGGATTTTCTCTGGGCTGAAATCTACAAGCAGCAATCAATCATGAGCCTAGCGTCCGCTTTCTCGGTGATCCGCGACTTTCCGGATCGTCTCGTCGGCCTGCGATCGGCGAGCGAGTTGGCGTGCCTGGATCCTAGGAGCGCTGATCTCGTCGAACGGATGCTTTATCAAGACGTGCCGGATAAGATGCGATCGACCTTTGAGGCCATAGTCCTTGCT
Organism: Rhizobium acidisoli; assembly: GCF_002531755.2. Taxonomy (NCBI): domain Bacteria; kingdom Pseudomonadati; phylum Pseudomonadota; class Alphaproteobacteria; order Hyphomicrobiales; family Rhizobiaceae; genus Rhizobium; species Rhizobium acidisoli. The sequence continues at coordinate 255,589 of NZ_CP034999.1, forward strand.
GAGCAGGGCGAGGATTGGGTCTTGAAGCAATTGGCGGAGCGTTGGTCGGCGGCTTCTGCGAACATGGATGGGATGCTCGAAGGTGCGGAAGATATCGTCCAATCGCTTCCCGAAATTGCGGACATCTTCACCGCGGAAGAGAAGCGCCGCTGTCGGACGAGTTCCAAATATACCTTGGAGATGATGGAGAAAATTTTTGGAGCCGCTGACCAGCTTTACGAAGAATTTATAGGTAGGTACGTGTGTTTAAGCATGGAATGTTGACCCCTCTGGCGGGGTGATACTTATCCAATTTTGACCCCCCTTGGATTTCATCCGACCATCCGGCTTTTGCCAGTGGATGGGGTGGGGAGTTGAAGAGAGTGGATACGATTGCCCGTGTCCGACGAGCCTTCCATGTTCAGGGCTGGTCGGTGAAGAAGATCACCAGAGAGCTGAATGTTTCGCGTAATACGGTTCGCAAAATCCTGCGTTCTGATGCGACTGATTTTGTCTACAAACGAGAACATCAACCGTTGCCCAGGATCGGAGCCTGGAAGGGTGATATTGAACGGTTCCTCATTGCCAACGAAGGCAAGGCATCGCGCGAACGGCTGACGCTGATCCGGATTTACGAGGAGGTTCGGGCACTCGGCTACGACGGCAGTTATGACGCGATCCGGCGATATGCCAAGACCTGGGCGAAGAACCGGGGAGCCGTGACGGCGGAAGCCTATGTGCCCCTCTATTACGCGCCGGGCGAAGCCTACCAGTTCGACTGGAGCCACGAGATCATTCTGATCAACGGGGTGACTACGACCGTGAAGGTCGCGCATGTCCGGCTCTGCCACAGCCGGATGATGTTCGCCCGAGCCTATATGCGTGAGAGCCAGGAGATGGTGTTCGATGCCCATGACAAGGCCTTCGCCTTCTTCCGTGGCACCTGTACGCGCGGCATCTACGATAACATGAAGACTGCGGTCGAGGCGGTGTTCGTCGGCAAGGAGCGACAATACAATCGCCGCTTCCTGCAGATGTGTAGCCACTATCTGGTCCATCCCGTTGCCTGCACGCCCGCATCCGGATGGGAGAAGGGACAGGTCGAGAACCAGGTCGGACTGGTTCGAGAACGCTTCTTCACACCACGTCTTCGGGTTAAAAGCCTGGAAGAGCTGAACGTCTGGCTGCTCGATAAGTGCATCGCTTACGCCAAGGCACACCGTCATCCTGAACAGACCGAGCGAATGATCTGGCAGGTGTTCGAGGAGGAACGCGGCAGCCTCGTGCATTACGTCGGGCCGTTCGATGGTTTCCACAGCGTCCCGGCCTCGGTGTCGAAGACCTGCACGGTCCGTTTCGACAACAACAAATACTCCGTCCTCTCGACTGCGGTCGGCCGCCCTGTTGAGGTTCACGCCTATGCCGAGAAGATCGTCATCAGGCAGGACGGCGTGAACGTCGGTGAGCATCCGCGTTGCTTTGGCCGTGGCGAGACGATCTACGATCCCTGGCATTATGTACCCGTTCTGGCTCGCAAACCCGGCGCTTTGCGCAATGGTGCGCCGTTCAGGGACTGGGTGTTGCCAGCGGCGATGGAGAAGGTCCGCAAGCGCCTGAAGAGCGTCCACGACGGTGATCGGCAAATGGTCACAATCCTTGCATGCGTTCCCACCGATGGTCTGACGGCCGTCGATGCGGCCTGTCAGGAGGCGCTGGACCAAGGCGTCTGCTCGGCCTCGGTGATCATCAACATTCTGGCTCGTAGTCGTGACCCGGCTCCGGCCGCAACCCTGCAAACCCCGGATGCGCTTCGATTGACCCATGAACCGGTCGCCGACTGCGCACGCTATGACAGCCTCAGGAGGGCAAGCTGATGGAACGCACACAGGTTCTCGAACTGATGAGCACGCTGAAGCTCTATGGAATGCGCAGCGCCTACGACGAGGTCATGGGCAACGGCATCAAACGGCAGCACGAACCGCCGCGCATTGTCGGTGATCTCTTGCAGTCGGAGATCGCCGAGAAGCAGGCCCGCTCCATTCGCTACCAACTCAGCATCGCCAAGCTGCCCCTCGCTAAGGACATCGACGATTTCGACTTCACCGATACGCCGGTCAATGAATCCCTGGTGCGGGAGCTGGCTACCGGCACCTTCGTCGCCGATCAGCGTAACGTCGTCCTCGTCGGCGGCACGGGAACCGGAAAGAGCCATCTCGCCATCGCGATTGCCCGTGCACTGATCCGCAACGGAACACGCGGGCGCTTCTTCAACGTCGTCGATCTGGTCAATCGGCTGGAAACGGAAACGCGCAGCGGCAAGCAAGGGCGGACGGCCGACTATCTCAATCGTCTCGACTTCATCATCCTCGACGAACTCGGATACCTGCCATTTGCCCTGGCCGGCGGCCAACTCCTATTCCATCTGATCAGCAGGCTCTACGAGCGCACGTCGATCATTGTCACCACGAACCTGGCGTTCGGTGAATGGCCGACGGTGTTCGGCGATGCCAAGATGACGACGGCACTTCTCGACCGCCTGACGCACCATTGTGAGATCGTCGAGACCGGAAACGAATCCTGGCGCTTCAAGAACCGCTCTCAAAGCTAAAGCCGAAGAGCCCCATCACCCGCACTTGGCCTACCCTCTGCAACCCGGCCAGCGCCGGGAAGGCCAAGCGCTGATCTACAGCACAGGGGGGTCAAAATTGGATAAGCAAAAGGGGTCAATGTTCGGTGCTGATTGACAAGGTACGAGACGTCTATTGGCCATGTTTCTCCAGACCATCGCTATGATGCGTATCTCTATCGATATGCGTTAGCAATTATCATTTATTCGCTGTGGTGGATCAGGAACGGCAGCCAGCTGCCCCAACGGCTCGACAAAGCACGGAACGATTTCATTGACCTCGGCTTCGCCGTATACGCGACATACTTTGATGGCTTTATGACACATGATGCGAAGGCCGGCTGGATGTATTGAAATCTGTGCGGGGCTTTGAAGGCGATTGGCGCAAGACATTTGCGCTTGTAACGCCGTACCAGAGGCTTTTTCACAACGCCGGTCGTTCCCCACTTAGCCATTCGACAGGAAGTCAGCTACCGGCGGCGGTCGCGCCCCGGGTGTGGCTGGAAAGTTTTCGTTGCGGCGAAATTTTCCCCATGGATAGAAGCATTTGAAATTCCCGGCGCGACCATACGGATTAGAAGCTAGTCAGATATGCGAGGAAACAGTTAGGAAAAGGTCAGGATAGGAAAGAAATCAACTTTTTCCCTAGCGAAACGGCATCACGTGTTTCGCACCCCCAGACGATAACAACACTCCAACCCATGGCCTCAAGTTTGCTCTCGGCCAAGGCATCCCGCTCCTTGTTTCGGCGAAATTTTTCTTGCCAAAAATCGGCGCGTGTTCGTGGGGTCGTGGCATGTTTGCAGCCGGCGTGGCGATGCCAGAAGCACCCATGCACGAAAACTACTTTTTTACGTCGTGGAAACACTACGTCAGGGCTACCGGGCAAGTCCTTACGGTTGATGCGAAAGCGGTACCCAAGAGCATGTGCAACTCGTCTTACTGCCATTTCCGGCTTCGTGTTGACTTGCCGGACGCTCGCCATAATTTTCGATCTGACCGCAGAGATGGGCTCGTCATTCACCATGAGTTTCGGTAGCATTAATTTTTGGCTGTTTTGAGGCTTGCCCTCGCAGCGCCGGGGCGGCGCCTTGCCAATCTGATAGAAGTGGATAGTCCCGTCGGCGGATCGGGTTGCGAAGGAATAATCCTGGCTGAGGAATGGTGCCGTACTGATCTACGAGCCACAATTACCTGTAGGATGGGCTACGACTACGAACTTGCATTGCTGGAATTCGCCAGGCGTAACCAGTCATCTGCAGCATGGATACCAACCTTGTGAGCGCGGTCGTAGCAATCCGCAGTATTCAAAGCGGAGAGCTATGCGCCAGATGACAGAACTTTCGACGGCTTCTTCTTCGAAGGTCGCTTCAAAGCGCCAATTTTCCGAAAATAGTCGATGACTTCTTGATTCAGGCCACCTGTGAAGGTGCGCTCAATCGCGTCGTTCCCGAAGAATTTCCGATAACGCGCAAGAGTATCCTCGGCGGCTCTCGTCGCACCGCCGGTAATGACCGTGATCTTTGGCTTGATCCTTTCAGTCAACTGGATGCGTTTTAGTAGGTGTTTGAACTCGAAGTCAGCCGCGGGCATCGAATAGCCAAAAAAGATCCATCTAGGAGCGTCTTTGAGGTGGCTTTCGGCTGTTCGCCAAGTGGCCGCATGCATCGGAAAATCGAGTGCCTTTCGAAAGCTGAAGGTGGCAATGCGCGTTCCAAGCGCCTGCGCCCTGCAATGAGGGCAATGCGGTTCATACGACTTTGGTATTTCCATCGCAGGGTCGAGGTTCGGCATCGCTTTCCAGTCGCGTGCTTGAAACAACGTCCTAGCAACCCCCTCCGTTTGGTCGGGTTTGACCCAAAAGAGTTCTCGACAAGCATCGCAGTAGAGCCAGTTGATAGAACCATGCGGTTTGAGCAGGCGCAGCGTTTTCGCCTCCGGCGGGGCCGCAGGCCGAAGACTGACCTCTCCCTTTGAGAAGCCCGCATCCGAAGCATTGCATCCGTAATCGATGCGATCGATTTTCTGACGCAGGGCAACCCCCCGTTCGATGACCATGTCCCAATTCATGCTCAGAACAGCCGTATTGTCGACATTGAGTTCGTCGAACAGAGTATTTAGCAACTTGCTTTCGGCAGATCGCGACCGAAGGTATCTGTTGTAGTCCTGCTGCAGCATGCGAACGATCCGAACGATCATCGCCCGTCGGACGAGACGGAGTTTCGCTGCCGAATACGAAGTTCCCAAGTGATGACCCGTGTTGGCTGAAAGATCGACAAGTGTGAAAATATCTTCCAACTCCGGCCACAGCTTGCTTGGATTCGTCTCCCCACCGTTGAAAGTATCGTCTACGAACTTCCTGAGAAATTCGACCTGTTTGACGCTCGGCCCGTCAGTTTTCAGGGACGCCGTATCGAGCAGGTGCTCTGTGAAATCGGTAGCGAGTGGCAGCCCGGCAGTCTTTGAGAAACCTGCCCCCACGATCAATAAAACACCCGGATCGAATTCCACGCCGTTCACCTCGCTTTTTGCGCGATTATGCCGCGCAGCCAACAGAACCCCACGCTCATTTGCCGGACGGGGCACCCGTCACATAGCTGTAACTACGCCGCACATCCCGAACAGCGGGTACACCATACGCGTCTACACCATCATCGGGAGGATATGTTACGGACCACCGTCGAGAAAAGCATTAATAGAGATTATCCCAAATTGTCAGGCAGTTGGGATTTTCGAATTGCGGGTCGTGGGTTCACATCCCTTCAAGGCGATGAAGTCGGTTGGCATCTTAATATACAGGAGGGTTTCTGCATCATGCATATTGAGACTGAACAACATGGTGAGATGTCGTGTCAAATCGATGCTAATGAGGAGATGGACCACTACGTCGGAACCTTGCGCTACAGGATCTTCGAGGTCGGCTTTATCTCCGGTTCCAGTGTAGGGGCTGTGAGGGCTCAGTTTCGAGCCATCTGTGAAATGACCGATGCAGGAGGCATGGTTCGTAACGGTATAATTATGACGGGCTATCACAACCGTGCTTTTAACGGTGACGTATTGCGCGTCGACGGCGAAATTATCGGCGAATGGGCTTCAGATGATGAAGAGTGGTGTCATTTCACCGCAGTCGACACCGTTGAGGTCACCCTCAGCGCGCCATCACCTTGGATGCTGCATGACTCGATCGCGACTTGGATGAACTGCGACGGTGACACAACTGAGGCTTACCAAACCTCTGCCTAATTTCACCGGCACCCGCTCGACTACAGTAAGCTGCCATGTTCCACCGGCTCTCCGGATTTCGAAATGATCGTGGATCCGTACGGTTCGCGGGACGAGATGATCAGCGCGTCATCCGATAATGGGCGGGCCAGTTCCTTGGCCTCTTCCCATGGCGCCCGCATCCAGGTGTCCGTCTCTTCCTTCGTCAGCAACAGGACTGGCATCGCCTTTCCATGGATTGGCTTCACCAGGTCGTTGCGATCCGTGGTCAAAAACCCACAGAGATCGTCGGTGGTCAGCCCGTCTCGGACCTTCCGGACACTCTGCCACTGCGGCACATGGATGCCGGCAAAGAACATCAGCGACTTTTGCTCGTCGCGGGCGAACCAGGCATTTGGCACCTTACCACCTTCCGCTTGGCTGGCCGGATCCGGTTCCGCGAAACTGGTGACCGGGACGAGGCATCTATTTTCGACGCCGAACCATCGCTTCCAATGCGGAAAATTGAGCTTGCGCACATTGGTGGTGCCGCGGTCGGCCTCCATGCGGATCAGCTCTTCGAGATCGAATGGCTTGCCCTTGGCCGCAAGTTTCTCGGCTTTCGCTTTGGCGGCCTTCTCAAGCGTGAAGCGCGGCGAGGGCAGGCCCCAGCGCGCATGGACCAGTTGTTTCTTCCGGTCCGCGGTATTGCGGACGATCGGCCCCATCTGATCGGGGTTCATCTGGTAGGCGGGCATCAAGTTGATCAGGCTTTCGGCGTCCTGGGCCAACTTCGCGACCCAGTCCTTGTCTTCCATGCGATAAAGATTGCACATTGTAGGCTATCTATTCCGCTGAGCTCGACTGGCTGACAATCTAGCCTATGGCGCTGATTTCGCTAGTCGAGCCGGAAGACGTCGGCATTGTCCTGGCGATCGCGCAAACCCTTGTAGGATGGATGGCGAAGTTTCCGGTCTGTCGTCCAGGCACGAAACTCGATCTCGGCAATCAGGGTCGGCTCGACCCAAACAATATCGGCACTTCCGGAATAGGGCAGGGGCGGCTGCTTTCGCTTCCAGCGCAGCTTGTCCAGCATCTTCCGCAACCGGACGGTTTCCGTTTCCTTGAAGCCCGTCCCGACACTTCCAACGTGGACGAGATCGGCTCCGCGATAGGCAGCAAGCACCAACGAGCCAAAGCCGGCAGGGGATGCCGATGACTTCTCATAGCCGATGATGAGGAAAGCCTCGCTCTGGACGCATTTGATTTTCACCCAATCCCCGGTCCGGCCGGAACGATAGGGCCGATCGAGGTGCTTGCCGACGATGCCTTCCAGGCCGAGGCGGCAGACATGCTCAAGGAGGACGGCTGGTTCGACGTCGAGTGTCTCCGATAGCCGAATGCCACCGTCTTTGCCGGTCAACAGGTCATCGAGGAGATGCCGGCGCGACCGGTATTCGACGCCGCGCAGATCGTGTCCGTCGAAATAAATGAGATCGAACGCGTAGAAGATGGCGCCGGAAGCTCGGTTACCCGCTTGTTTGCCGGATGCGCCGAGCGACTGCTGCAGCAGCCCGAAATCCGGCCGCCCCTCTGCGTCGAGCACAACGGCCTCGCCATCGATGATCATCGTCGCCGGCCCGAGCGCGCGGGCCGCTTCTAGGATCGCCGGAAACCGGCGCGTCCAGTCATGGCCGCCGCGGGTGAGGATCCGGATATCCTGCGGCTCGATATGAACGGCGAGGCGATAGCCATCCCACTTCACCTCCCAGCTCCACTTGTCTCCCTTCGGAGCATGGCTCTTCAATTGCGCCAGCGCGGGCTCGACACGGTCAGGCATCGGATCGAAAAGCAGCTGTGGCTGGGCCGGATTGCGCTTCTTGCGCGGCCGCGAACGAATCGGAGCCTCGGTATCACGAAGGAGCGGCTTTGATCTCGGAGGCTTCGTCATCGTGGCAGTTCAGCAGAAAAACCTTAAAGACACTGTGACGATACGGCATTTGTCCCCGTAATCCACGCTGGAGATGTGCAGGCGCTGCGAAAAAAACTCAGCCGGTCGCTACCGGCCTGATTCCCATGGATATTCTTCTGATTCCTCATGTTCAGGATAATATTCCCATCATTCCGGTTGCTTGACTCTTCAGTTCGGCGGGAACAGAAACAGAACATCCGCATTTTGCTCGACATGATGTCGGCGGCCAACACGAGGGAGCCGTGAACGATGACTGCTGCCCGCGAAAGGGTGATTTCCGATTTGCGCGAGCGCATCGCCTCGCTGGAAGGCGTGTCAGCCAGAAAGGCTGGTTGTCTTTCCTTCGGCGTGCCGGAAATTGATGCGGTCCTCCCAGGCGGTGGTCTTGCCTATGGCGCCCTGCATGAGTTTGCCGGCGGCGGGCAAGGCACGGTGGATGGTGCCGCGGCGGCGCTTTGCGCAGCTGGCATCGCGGCGCGCACCAAAGGTCCTGTGGTCTGGTGCCTGACGCGGCCGGACCTGTTTTTTCCCGCACTCGCTGAGGTCGGGCTGCATGCGGACCGGGTGATTTTCGTCGAGTCCGACAAGGAAGAGGATGTGCTCGCCAATATGGAGGAGGGGCTGTCCTTCGGCGGATTGGGTGCTGTGGTCGGTGAACTCGTCCGCCTGCCGATGGTCGGCTCGCGCCGGCTCCAGCTGGCGGCCGAGAAAACAGGGACGATGGCGCTCGCCGTCCGACGCTGGCGCAGGCAGACGGAGGCGAATGATCTTGGCCAACCCACGGCATCGACCACAAGGTGGCGGGTCAGCGTCATGCCGTCGGAGGAGCTGCCAGTGCCGGGTGTCGGAAGGCCCCAATGGTTGCTGGAATTGATGCGCGTAAAAGCCGGTGAATGTGCTGAATTTCTCGTAAGGGCGTGCGATGACAAGGGTTGTCTCGATCTATCTCCCGGATCTGCCGACGGATCGCATTCGTCGCGCCGATCCGTCCATTCCGCCTGAACAGCCAATCGCCGTGATTGCCAGGAGCGGCTCGAAGCGCTGGGTGTCGGCCGCTGACGTGGCCGCCAGACAAGCCGGCGTTCATGTCGGCATGCCGGCGGCGAAAGCGCAGGCTCTATTCCGTGGCCTGATGCTGGTCGATGCGGATCCTGCAACGGATGCCGCAGCACTCGAGCGGATCACGCTCTGGGCTCTGACGCTCTATTCCCCGATCGTCGCGGTCGATGGGATCGATGGCATTGTCATGGATACCGAGGGCGCCGATCACCTGCAAGGCGGCGAACTGCCGATGCTGACGAAGATCGCCAATCAGTTTCTGGCCAGAAAGCTCACGTCCCGTGTCGCTGTCGCCGACACCTGGGGAGCAGCTCATGCCTGCGCGCGCGCCATCAGTCGGGATACGGTTATCGTGCCGATCGGTGAGACCGCGCGCGCCGTCGAAAAACTGCCGATATCGCTATTGCGCCTTCCGGGGAAGGTCGTCAGCGACCTTCGTACGCTCGGCTTCCAGACGATCGGCGAATTGGCAAACACGCCGCGCGCGCCGCTGACGCTTCGTTTCGGCCCGGAGATCGGCCGGCGGCTCGACCAGATGTGCGGCCGTATCTCCGAACCGATCGACCCGATCCGCACCGCCGATCTGATCGAGGTCTCCAGAGCCTTTGCCGAGCCGATCGGTGCTGCCGAGACGATCGACAAATATGTCGGCCGGCTGGTCGTGCAACTGATCGAGGAACTGCAAAAGCGCGGCCTTGGTGTTCGACGCGCTGACCTGATCGTCGAGAAGGTCGACGGAACGCGGCAGGCGATCCGCGCCGGCACGGTGAAGCCAGTGCGCGATGTCGCCTGGTTGACGAAGCTGTTTCGCGATCGGACGGAAAAGATCGAGCCCGGCTTCGGGATAGAGAAGCTCACCCTGGTCGCTGTCATGGCCGAGCCGCTGGAGGAGCGCCAGAAATCCTCATCGCTGGTCGAGGAGGAAGTCACGGACGTGACGCCGCTGATCGATATCTACGGCAACCGTGGCCAGCGTGTTTATCGGGTGGCGCCCGTTGCCTCCGATGTGCCGGAGCGCTCCGTCCAGCGCATCAGTGCCGCGGCCGATCCGGTCGTAGTCACCTGGGTCAGTCATTGGCGCCGGCCGGTCCGGTTGCTGGCGCGTCCGGAGCTGATCGAGGCGATCGCCTTGCTGCCGGACCGCCCGCCGGTCTCCATCACCTGGCGTGGCAAGCGCCGCAAGGTCAAGCGGGCCGATGGCCCTGAGCGGATTTTTGGCGAGTGGTGGCAGCGCGACGCCGAGATGGAGGCGGTGCGGGATTATTTTGTCATCGAAGACGAGGCTGGCGAACGCCTCTGGGTCTTTCGCTCGGGTGATGGCATCGATCCTGAAACCGGTAGCCACCGCTGGTTCATGCACGGGATCTTCGCATGAGCTACGCCGAGCTGCAGGTGACGACCCATTTTTCCTTCCTGCGCGGTGCAAGCTCGGCGCAGGAACTGTTCGAGACCGCCAAGGCTCTCGGTATCGAGGCCCTCGGCGTCGTCGATCGCAATTCGCTGGCCGGGATTGTGCGGGCGCTCGAGGCGTCGCGCGCCACCGGTTTGCGCCTCGTCGTCGGTTGCCGGCTCGATCTCACCGATGGCATGTCCGTGCTGGTCTACCCGACGGATCGCCCTGCCTACTCCAGGCTCACTCGGTTGATTACGCTCGGCAAGTCGCGCGGCGGCAAAAACAACTGCATCCTGCACTGGGACGACGTCATCGCATATTCCGAAGGCATGATCGGCATCCTGGTACCGGATTTGCCGGATGACACCTGTGGGCTCCAGCTGCGCAAGATGGCCGAGGTATTCGGCGATCGCGCCTATGTGTCGCTTTGCCTGCGGCGTCGGCAAAACGACCAGATGCGGCTGCATGAAATTTCCAATCTGGCGGCACGGTTCAAGGTGAAGACTGTGGTCACCAATGATGTGCTCTTCCATGAACCGGGCCGCCGGCAGGTGCAGGACATCGTCACCTGCATTCGCACCCGCACGACGATCGACGATGTAGGCTTCGAGCGCGAGCGCCATGCCGATCGATACCTGAAGCCGCCGGAAGAAATGGAGCGCCTTTTTCCCCGCTACAGCGAGGCGCTCGCGCGGACAATGGAGATTGTCCGCCGCTGTAAGTTTTCGCTTGAGGAACTCACCTATCAATATCCGGAGGAGGCGATCGTGCCAGGCAAGGACGCCCAGGCCTCGCTCGAGCACTATGTCTGGGAATGCGTGCCAAACCGCTATCCAGAAGGTCTGCCACCTGGTGTTTTGAAAACCGTGCGGCACGAGCTCGATCTGATCCGCACCATGAAATATGCCCCGTATTTTCTCACCGTCTTCTCGATCGTGCGCTATGCGCGCTCCCAAGGCATTCTCTGCCAGGGCAGGGGTTCGGCGGCCAATAGTGCCGTCTGCTACATTCTCGGCATCACCAGCATCGATCCCTCGACCAACGATCTTTTGTTCGAGCGCTTTGTATCCCAGGAGCGCGACGAGCCGCCGGATATCGATGTCGATTTCGAACACGAGCGGCGCGAGGAGGTCATTCAGTGGATCTACCAGACCTACAGCCGAGAAAAGGCAGCACTCTGTGCGACCGTCACCCGCTACCGCGCCCGTGGTGCGATCCGCGATGTCGGCAAGGCGCTTGGCTTGCCAGAGGATGTGATCAAGGCGCTGTCGTCGGGCATGTGGTCCTGGTCGGAAGAGATCTGCGACCGCAATATCCGGGAGCTCAATCTCAATCCGGATGATCGCCGTCTAGTGCTGACCCTGAAACTGGCACAGCAGTTGATGGGCGCGCCGCGTCACCTCGGTCAGCATCCCGGTGGTTTCGTGCTCACGCATGATCGGCTCGATGATCTGGTGCCGATCGAGCCGGCGACGATGAAGGACCGGCAGATCATCGAATGGGACAAGGACGATGTTGAAGCGCTGAAGTTCATGAAGGTCGATGTGCTGGCGCTCGGCATGCTGACTTGTATGGCGAAAGCGTTCGATCTGATCTGCGATCATAAGGAGGATGATCTCGATCTGGCGAAAATCCCGCAGGAGGATCCGGCCACTTATGCGATGATCCGCAGAGCAGACACGCTCGGCACCTTCCAGATCGAAAGCCGGGCGCAGATGGCAATGCTCCCGCGTCTAAAACCCCGTACCTTTTACGATCTCGTCGTGCAGGTTGCGATCGTCCGGCCCGGACCGATCCAAGGCGACATGGTGCATCCCTATCTGCGGAGGCGTGAGGGGAAGGAACCGGTCGAATATCCGACGCCGGAACTTGAGGCGGTGCTTGGCAAGACGCTCGGCGTGCCGTTGTTCCAGGAGAGCGCCATGCGGGTGGCGATGGTCTGCGCCGGTTTTACCGGCGGGGAGGCCGACCAGCTCCGCAAATCGATGGCGACCTTCAAGTTCACCGGTGGCGTTTCGCGGTTCAAGGACAAGCTGGTGTCGGGAATGGTGAGGAATGGCTACACGCCGGAATTTGCCGAAAAAACATTCTCCCAGCTCGAAGGATTCGGCAGCTATGGGTTCCCGGAATCCCATGCGGCGTCGTTCGCGCTCATCGCCTATGCCTCCAACTATGTGAAATGCCACTACCCGGACGTCTTCTGTGCGGCGCTGCTGAACTCGCAGCCAATGGGGTTTTATGCGCCGGCGCAGATCGTCGGTGATGCGAGAGCGCACGGCGTCGAGGTGCGGCCGGTCTGCATCAACCGTTCCCGGTGGGACTGCACGCTGGAGCGGATCGGCAGGTCCGACCGGCACGCCGTCCGGCTCGGTTTCCGGCAGGTGAAGGGATTGGCTGTCGCTGATGCCGCGCGGATCGTCGCGGCGCGCAGGAACAGCGCCTTTGCCTCCGTCGATGATATGTGGCGCCGGTCCGGCGTGCCAACCGAGGCGCTCGTCCAGCTTGCCAAGGCGGACGCCTTTCTTCCGTCGCTTACGCTTGAGCGCCGCGATGCGCTCTGGGCGATCAAGGCGCTGCGCGACGAACCGCTGCCCTTGTTTGCAGCTGCGGCCGAACGGGAAATGGCCGCCATTGCCGAGCAGCAAGAGCCGGAGGTCGCGCTTCGACAGATGACGGACGGCCATAACGTCATTGAGGACTATAGCCATACCGGCCTGACACTACGGCAGCATCCGATCGCCTTCCTGCGCAAGGACCTGTCAGCACGCAACATCATCACGTGTGCCGAGGCGATGAGTTCGAGGGACGGGAGGTGGGTCTATACTGCAGGCCTCGTCCTGGTGCGGCAAAAGCCGGGATCGGCAAAAGGCGTCATGTTCATCACGATAGAAGACGAAACGGGGCCAGCCAACCTCGTTGTCTGGCCGACACTCTTTGAAAAACGCCGCCGGGTCGTCCTCGGATCCTCGATGATGGGGATCAATGGCCGGATCCAGAGGGAAGGGGAGGTTGTCCACCTTGTTGCCCAGCAGCTGTTCGACCTGTCAGGCGACCTGGTCGGCCTTGCGGATCGCGATCAAGAGTTCAAACTGCCGACCGGGCGGGGTGATGAGTTTGCCCATGGTGGTGGCCCAGATCCACGGGATAAGCCGAAGCCTGTGGTAACCCCGCGCGACATGTTCGTGCCTGACCTTCACATCGATACGCTGAAGGTGAAGAGCAGGAATTTTCAGTGAGACGCGGGAGGGAATGACGGGTGGTCGGTGCGTATTGGTTCAAGAGCACTAAACGGGCGCGGCCTCGGCTGAGTCGCACCGATGACAACGATTGCGTCCGAGTCTTTCTCGCAACACCTAAGCGGGAACTGGAATGTTGGACGGATTTGGCTGGATTAAAGCGATTCAGTTACGATACCCTTGGGACTGCGACGCGATTTGCGCGAGCGGGACAGCTAGAGACAGCACGTCCGCATCTCCTAAAGCAGGATCTTGATGAACGCGGATATGATAGCCGCCTGGGCGGTGGAAAATGGATTCCATGCGATGGCTTCCGGGAATTATCGTCGCCATGACAATGCAGGCGTGATCACGATCGAGATAAAGAGGATGTCATTCCTCCTCATCGATGAGAGGCAAGGATTGCAACCGCGCCTCATATCGCGATTGTTCAAAGACATGTCCCTCACAAGCGGGAGCGGCCGCTTGCAGGCTCTTCTTCGTGACCGCAATCCCAATCATTGAGCGCTGACGCTATCCCTCAGCCCAGCCAATTCAGGTGGCGGATCATGGCTGACGCCGATGAGCACCGTCGCAAACGTTCTACACTTTCAATTTTTCTTCTTGCGGACGATCTTGTTGCCGCGGGGTCCGCTCACGACCGGTGTTGGGTCGCGGTTTTCTGTAAGCAGGTTCCGCCAGCGTTCCAGGCGTTCGGCGACCAGAGCACCGCTTGCGACAGCGGCCTGGACCGCGCACCCAGGTTCATGGGCATGGGTGCAATCGCGAAAGCGGCAAAGCGGCGCCAGTTCAGTTATTTCAGCAAAGAGGGTGTCTATACCGTCGCCGACATCACTCAGGTGAAGCGTTCTTATTCCCGGCGTATCGATGACCCAGCCGCCGCCTGAATTGCATGCAGGGATCGCGCCGTGGTTGTGTGGCGGCCCTGCGCATCATATTCGCGGATGGTGCCTGTCTTTTGCTTTGCGTCGGATTCAGGCCCGGTCATGGTGTTCACCATCGTTGATTTTCCGACACCAGAAGATCCCACCAACGGGAGCGTCTGGCCAACGCCACACCAGGGCCTCAACAGGGAAACGGCGTCCGCGGACCGCCCATTCAAGGCAATGACACTCAGATCGCGCTGCAAAGCCTCGGCTTGCGTCTGGAATATGCCGGCATCTTCCGCGGTGTCAGCCTTCGTCAGCACAATCACCGGATTGCTCCCGGCCTGGTTGGTCATGATCAGGTAACGTTCCAGCCGAGCAAGATTAAAATCGGCATTGCACGAGGTCACGATCAACAGGGTGTCGATGTTGGCGGCAACAAGTTGCTGGCCACGCCCACCTTCCGGGCGTCGTTGAAAGACGCTTTTTCGGCCGAGACGTCTGATAAGCATGTCAGTCAGTGGATCGGCAAGAACCCAGTCGCCCACCGCGTAATCACCAGTACTGGTATTGGATGGAAATTCGAGTCCGACCGGCCCGGTGACATCGATTGCCTCGATGCGTGCCCGATGAACTGAAGCGATGCGTCGGGGGATCAAATCCGCTTCGCTGGGCTGGACTTGGTCCGCGAAGAATTCAGACCACCCAAGCAGTTCCAGAGCTGAAGAAAGTTGGGATCTGGTCAAATAATTTCAACGCTTACGGTGAGCGTTGCAATGACTTTCTGTTCGCCTTGCCGACGCTCGCTCATGATGGGCCGCCGCTCAAGATCAGTGATGGCGCTGGAGGGAACTACGGTCCTGGACCGAGAGATCGAAGAGCCGGAAATATGAGGCCGAGACCGATGCCCAGAACCCGATCGGGGCGAATATCATTTCCACCAGAAGGTTTGTCGCCGGCGTAGGAAGTTCCAGCCTGTTGATCGCCACCGGGTTCGTTTGCTGGGACGTCCGGTCCGCGGTATCAGCCTGCGAAATGATCTCGGTGGGCGTAAGGACGGCGGTCGGTATGGGGTGTCCAATGCTGGTTTCGTTTTCCATGTCGACTCCTGTTTTTGACGTGGCGGATACGAACGGTTCCGGGTGGCGGATGTTCCAGGTTCTTCCGCACTGCAGCATAATGCCTTAGCAAAGACGTTGAGGCGCGGACCCGGGGGCTTGCTTAAAGAAAACAGCACGCGCGGTCGCACCGGACCCGTCTAATTGCACCCGCGCCCATTCACAGGCACAATCTGCGCGACAGTCGCCGCGTGGATTGAGCGGTGACGTTCCGCGCCAGGAGGAAAGGGCAAGCCGCCAGCGCACGGCAATTACCTCGCATGTAATTGAGACGATGCGCGCGTCGAGCGATCCTCTGATCGTCAATCAAGGCCCGCCGCGGCTCAACGCGCAAGGAGAACCCAAATGACGAACTACTTGTTCTAAGCGACCGACGTCGATCGCACGTTAGAGATCTATGCGAACACGCTCTATTTGTCATTATACTATTTAAGTTATCGATCCTTCGTTAAAACGCTCTGTTTTGAACTGTGCGATTTAGGACAAAAGCCCGGCGCAGGTATAATAAACGTAACAACGTTTCTTGTTCTTTGATATTGAATATGAGGCCGCTCAACTGTTTGTTGCTATCACCCTGAGCATCTAGTTCTCCTGTATGTTGGGCGGCCGACTATTGGCTCTTAGGCTGGAGGACCTGCGTTAGCCACTCAAGCTCTGGAGAAAGCGTGGCGATGGCCGCTTGTCGGAAGAACCAGAAAGAACGAGCTCCTGAACATTATGAAGAACAGGACTTCGCGCATATGAAACCGATAGCAACCCTTCGGGTGATTATCCTATCAGATGCCTCGCATCGTTTTCCCAAGTTCCGCGTAGGAGGGAGCACCGAGAATGACACCAACTGCTCAATTTAATCGCGCCATCTGCGTTCAACGCGGTTATCTCATTGAAGACGTCAAAACCCTAGACGACGTACTAGAATACCTGGAAAGCTGGCCGCAAGAGCGGCGGGGACTGGCGTACGAGACCTTGTACAAAGCGTGTCGCGAAGCTGCCGCTGGAAGATTTCCGGTGAGCGCCGTTGCGGAGAATTTTCGTCGCTTCCTGAAAAAGGCCGATATGCTGGCCGAAACTCACCCAATTCGTGCGTTCACCAATTAGCTCACTGAGCGGCGATGGTCTCCTGCTCAGCGACTTCCCATTTTGCAAACGACTTCACCATCCCGTCGGACGCCTTCTCGGTCGCGACGCGGCTTATGGCCAGGACAGCGAGCCGACCTTCTTGGTATCTTCCGCATGTTTCTTTTCAGCGTCGCCCATGGCGGGGGAATGCGATTGAGCATGGACGAAAGTAGACGACAACAGGGTGGGAAGCGCGGCTGCGGCTGCGAAACCCGTCAACATCTTACGGCGGTTCATGGTATCTCCGGTCTGTTGAGCGGCCTTGATAACTTCAAGGCCGCCGCGAAGTTCCCGGTGACGTCCTTCAGCTAGGCAAGAACGTGCTCGATGCGCTCGACATGATGCTCCGGCACTGTTCGCCAGTTCCTCGGCAGCGGCGATTTCCGCCACCGTAAGTCCGGTCGCAATTGCAAGCTCCTCGAGGCTGTAGCCTCTGGAGATACGAGCAGCCCTGCGGCTTGCTACTGGGGTCGTATCTGACATGACAATCTGATCTATGTTTTTCATCTCCAAATTTGCGTGCAAGAAATGTCCTAAGGGGCGTTGAGTTCCATGGCGAGAGTTAGCCGCCCTTTTTGCTCTTCTCCTTGCGTAGTCGCGACATCTTCAGACCCTCCGTCGGCGCACGCTGGAGTATGCCATCTTCACTACTGAGGAGAATGACAGGATCCCTGACAGTGCAGTACCAAGTGCTTCAGGGTGGCGGTCATCGCGCGGATCGCCACCGTCTTGCGCTCGAGTTCCTCAATATGAGGAGAAGGTCAAAAGCCTCGTGCTTTCCGGATAGCCTCTCTCATGCTGAGTTCGACCTCGATATCTTCGATAAATCGGCGGGACTATTTCTGTAGCTTTCCAGCCTTGGAGTTATCGCACGCGGGAGAACTCGTCGCGCTGAAGCTCAATGAATAGGCGGCCGCGCAGCAGCGGTCGAAGTGGGAAGGGACCAAAGCTTGCCACTGCGCGGCCCGAACCCCTGCGGAAGGGGTGGATCGCGAAGAGCGCAAGGCATGCGCTACCCAACAATCCAAGCGCCTAACCACTGTCAGTGACGAGAGTTCCCGCAAGTCCTACCAATCGCGAGGTCGAATGATTTAGGTATGGTGGACCGCACGACCACTGCCATATGGGGCGCAGCGTACTGGATACTGATTTTCGTGCGGTCCGAGAGCGTAACAACGCCGAGGTGTCTGGGTTCCCCAAGGTCGGCGAGGGAGGAGGGCGGCTGGATTGTGGGTGGGGTGCGGGGGAGACTGGACAGCTGTGTCGCCGCAGATTTGGCGACGCTCGCTTATCTCGGGCAGATAACCTTGAGTAAGTTCCTAAGACGATGGCTTCAGTGGCCATACGATTGGGAGGGCCTCCGTCCCTAACTAGCTAAATCCCGTCCCAACGTTAAATCAGTTTCCAGGTGAATGATGCCAGCTGCTGGCCGCGCATCGCCGGGAACTGATCGTCTATAAGGATGTTCGGGGGAATTCAAATGACAGGCCCGAGGAAGCAAGTGCTGGATCATGGGCAGTTAGTCAAGCGCCAGAAAGTCCTCGCCGACTTCGGGGAATTTGCGCTTCGCTCCGACGATCTGGATGCAGTCCTGCGCGAGGCCTGTCGTCTGGTCAGCGACGCAGTCGAAACGCGCCGCGCCAAGGTACTGGAAATTCAGGAGGGTGGTCAAAAGCTGCGCGTGCGAGCGGCAGTTGGCTGGGAGCCTGACATCGTCGGTCTCGAATTGCACATGGAGGACCATTCGTCGGAGACCTATTCAATCCGTACCGGCGAGCCCGTCATCACTCAGGACATCACAAAGGAAGAGCGGTTCAAAACGCCCGATTTCATGCGAGCGGCCGGTGTCGCCGCGCTCGCCAACGTTCCGATCTTCTTACCGGGCAACCGCACTTTCGGTCTGCTTCAGGTCGACGACGTCGAGCCAAGGGATTTCTGTGAGGAAGACACACAATTCCTCAGAACCTACGCCACGATCCTCGGTCCGGTGATCGACAGGCTCCACAAGATGCAGGCCCTTCAATCGACGACGGAACGCTTCGCTCTCGTCGTTGAGAATGCCCGCGACTATGCCATCTTCGTCGCGGACCCGCAGGATCGGATCGTCGACTGGCATAAGGGTGCTGAGAAAGTCTTCGGGTGGACGGCTAAGGAAGCCGCCGGAATGTCTTGCAGCGAACTCTTCACTCCCGAAGATCGGGCGAAGGGCGAGGATCGCAAGGAAATCGAGACGGCCAGACGCGAAGGTTCGGCTCCCGACGTGCGATGGCACGTGCGCAAGGATGGCTCGCAGGTTTTCGTTGACGGCTCGACCGTATGCCTGCGAAACCCGGACGGCTCGGTAAGAGGGTTCCTCAAGATCGGTCAGGATGTCACCGAGAAACATCGAACCGAACAGCGGCTTTCGGAAAGCGAAGCCTTGCAGCGATCGCTCATAGCGGGTGTTCCGCAACTGGTCTGGCGGGCGCGATCCGTTGGCCTTCGCATCTGGTCAAGCCCGCAGTGGGAACGGTTTACAGGACAACATAATCAAGACAGCCTTGGGATGGGTTGGCTGGCGGCCGTCCATCCCGACGATCGCGATCTGGTGACGGCGGCCTGGGAGGACGCGGAAGCCAAGGGTGGGCTCGATTGCGAATATCGTATCCGTCGCGCTTCGGATGGGGAATATATCTGGCACCACAGCCGCTCGCTTCCAGGAAGTGGCTTAGGGTTCGAGTGGCTCGGGACCTGTACTGATGTGCAGCAACTGAAGGAACTTCAGACCAGTCAGGAGGTCATGCTGGCGGAGCTACAGCACCGAACCCGCAACATCGTTGCGGTCATACGGTCGCTGTCGCTCAAGACGATCGAGTCAAGCCTGACGTTGGAAGACTTCGCCGAGGCTTTCAGTCACAGGCTTGCCGCTGTTGCTAGAGTCCAAAGTCTTCTCTCGCATCTGGGCGAATATGAACGGCTTACGCTCGATGATCGGCTTGAGGCGGAATTGGCCGCGCATGTCAGCGACAGGGAAAAGATAACGCTCGATGGACCGCCGGGCATCCGATTGCGGTCACGGGCGATCCAGACATTCGCCCTGGCGCTCCACGAACTGGCAACCAACGCTGTCAAATACGGAGCGCTGGCATCGGAGCAAGGCCGTCTTACGATCCGATGGCGTCTCGAGCATGGATCTGACGGCCGATCGCCAGCCTTGCTCCTGGAGTGGGTGGAAACCGGGGTTGAAAACATGCCGAGCGACGACGCGCCGGCGCAGGGCTCTGGCTATGGGCGGGAGCTCATCGAGCGCGCTCTCCCGTATCAACTCAAAGCTAAGACCACCTATGAAATGGGCGCCGGCGGCATCCGCTGCACAATTCTCGCTCCCATAGCTTTCGACCTCGGAAGGAATAGTCCACGATTACTGTTGAGACCCTTGCTGGCCTGGCCATTCTCGTTGTTGAGGACGATTATTTCATCGCCGACGAACTGGCGAGCTCGCTTTCACGTGCCGGTGCGCAGGTGGTTGGGCCGGTCGGCGCCTTGAGTGACGCGCTTGCACTTCTCGACGAAACGGATCACCTGGACTTTGTTATACTTGACCTGAATCTCGATGGAGAGTCGGCTATCCCGATCGCAGACGCGCTGGCGGCTCGGAACGCACCCTTTGCATTCGTCACCGGTTACGGTTCCAGTGGAATCCCTCCGCGATTTAAGACGGTAAAGCGCCTCGACAAGCCCGTGGAGATAGCGCGGGTGGTTAGTTTGATAAAGAAGGGAACGGGATCTTCGACTTAATCGCTCTATTGAACGACGAACGGAACGCTCGCCGCATGTTGCTCCGGGCCGCCCTCATCAAAATACCGCCGCCGAAGCGGGCAGCGCTGCTAGTGAGGCTCACATGCCGATCCACAACAGCGGGCGACTGAGCGGGGCTTCGTGACAAGATTGAAGCCGTTAGGCTGCAGGGGCGCCAGGCAGTGTAATTGGAAGCATCTCCACTACCGCAAAGACGTTGAGGCGAGTTCGGACGCCCAGCTTTGCGAAATCGCAATTCGGCGTGATCAACAAGGTAGGTCGAAAGCGGTCGCTAGTGGCACCCAGGCCCGCGAAAGCTGGCGAGCCTGCGTTTGTCCCTGGAGCACCTTTGCTACTACCGACCAGACTGGATGACTTCAGCAAGCATTGGCCGCGCCTGATTGTGCGGAACTATTGGGAGTCGGATTGCCGGTGCCACTTCCCGCTGCGCGCTGGCAGTCGTTCGGATCACCACCTGACGCGCCAGAGTTGCTGCTGCTATCCGTTGGATTGCCGGCGTCAGCTCCAGACCCGGTGGAATTGCTACCAACGCTGCTGCCATTCATATTGCTGCCGCCCGTCGCATTGGTGCCCGATGCGCCGCCATTGGTACTGGACGCACCGCTGCCGGACGATGCGCCGCCGCTGGAGCTTCCTGAGCCGCCAGAGCCTCCGGAGGATTGAGCCATGGCAGATGTCGCAAGAGCAAGAGCGAGTGCTGACGTCGCAAGGATCTTGAAAGTCATGAGTTCACCTTTGTGGGTTGATTGTCTTTGCGAGGCCTAAACCTCAGGCATCCACGAGAGTTCCTAATTGCATGTTCCCATCGCTACCGTGTCCGGCACCGTACCAAAACGAATAGAAGCGGGTTCAAGTCCGAGCTACTCGTCGTGGACGTCATAAATCCGGCGCGCCTGAGCCAGGCCCCCGTCGGATGTCGAGCCTTGATTTCAGCAGAGGCGCCACGACACAGATGTGGAGGTGGAGCAGCCATCGGGGCTGCGACCGCACGACGGGCGGACGCGGCTCGTTCCATATTCAATCCCAAAGCGGCATCAGCTCGGCTGTTGAACCGGCGCACGCGCATGCGGCGCCATGACACTCTCTTGGTGCTGAAGACGGTCGACGAGGTTGCCCTTCCTTCGCCCCCCTCCAAAACCTTCAGCGCATTGATGTTTTCACAGGAAGCAGCTTTGTTGCCACCGAGAGAGGGCCGAGTGCCTCCATTGTTTTCTGTCTATGGGATGGTTTGGTTCTGACGTGCTGAAAGCGCATGGCACTGGGCGGATCAGTGCCAGGGAGAGGACGAGCTATTTTGCAATTCCTCTTGAATTCGAAAAAGCCAAAAACCAAATCGGATGCCGTCGACTGTTCAGCGCAGGCGACGTTCGAACGCAAAGACATCAAACGGCGCCATCGCGATGGCGCCCATCAACATCGCGGCTAGGGAAGGAGAGAATGATGAAGCCCGATATGTTCAGACAGCCTGTTTCGGTTCTTGTTGGTCTTGGATTTCCCGTTGAGGTCCGCAGCGTGATGGACGCCTACCGGCATCTCGCCGAATGGCCGGCGTCGTTGCGGGATAGTGCGTATTCCATCGCTCTCAAGGCTTGCGGTGCCGCGCTCCGCGGCGAGATCGAGCCGGAGACGGCACGCGGCCTGTACGCTGCGTTCGCTGAAAAACACGATTTGCTGGTGCCGGAAGACCAGGTCATTGCTGTCTCTCGGATGTCGCGGGACAGGGATCCTCAGCTGTACTGAGATACAGCCGATGATGGCGACAGCTTGAGCCACGGCCAACGATCGAGTTGGCGCCTCCGGCCCCGCGACCGCCGTTGTTCGGCGACTGTCGTCTTCCCGGCTTCGTTGGGCGAGCTGCCAAGCCCACTGGTTCCATGGTCTCCGGGGCAAGGTTCGCGTTGAGGGCGCTTACTTCTCGAGCGACATCGCGCCCTGTTGTGCCACGCCCCGGTAAGAGGGCTTAGTGTCGCGCTCCTGCCGCGCCGCCTCGTGTCGCCGCACCTGGATAGTGGCTCGCCCTCATGCCGCTCCTTGCAGGTCGGATCTGCGCAAAGGCGGCGATTGACCCAGACGGAAAGCTACGAGATCACATGCTCAATGCGCTCGAGGTGGTACTGAGGCACGATCTGAAGGGGTCCCTCGGCCGCTGCGATTTCCTCGACCGTAAGTCCGCTGGCGACGGCTAGGTCCTCAAGACTGTAACCCTCGCAATCCTGGCTTCGCGGCTGCGGAGGTGTTGTCGGCGGTAGCGAATTGATCCATTTCAAACTCCAAATCACATTGATGAAGCGGCTGAGGGGGCGATCTGTCCCCGACGGGCTGGCTCCTTCGTGGTGTCGCTGGTTAGCGGTTAGCCGCCAACGCCGAGCCGCTTGGTTTTCTCTTCGCAGACGACGCTCTTCTTGCCTGGCGGCGCTTCCATGATGCCTGTTGCCCAAACGGTGATGCGCATGCGGCCGGATCTGAAGACGAAGCGGCGTTCAGTGGTCTGCTTGCCTGCCGTATAACCTGCACGAAAACATGCCGTGCCGCCGACCGATTGACCCGCTCACGGAAAGACTGCGGCTGCGACCACCACCTGTGGCGTCCTTTGAGTGAGGAACGACCGCCGTCAGGATCCCGAAGAGTTGGAGACTGAGGTCTTGTTGTAGATCGCTCCTCCGCTATGTCGATAGCTGGAGGATGTCACATGCCAACGCACGACGAACACTTCCGCATGCTTTCGGAAGCGGTACAGGCTTGGTACCGCTATTACGAGGTCGAACCCGACGACCAGGCGTCGCAAACCTTGTGCTCGGCCGCCATCGAGTTCTTCAACGAAGGCGTGACATCGTTAGAGGATGTCACAACGTTGCTCATCGGCACTTATGTCGGCAGGTGGGCGACGCGCGTAAACGCGCCGACGTCGGCCGCCGTTCACTGAGCTGCCGGGTCGACGGGATAACCGATTTCGTCCTGCACCTTGCTGATCGACAGCTTCCCGCCCAGCGGAGAGACGTGCTCAGCAGCTTCGATTTCGTTATCGTCCTTGAGAAGCCAGCAACTACCAGTCGGCCGGAGCGACACCGCGGAGGTCTTTGCGGTGCAGGATCGAGGTCAGCCGGTTGCGGCACCTGCGACGAATGTCTTGCACCGCACGAATTGGCCGGAACATCTTGAATCCGCGTTCGTTTTTAGATGGTCGAAACACAGGAGGCTCTATCATGGCTACTACATCACGTGGACGAAATCAGGACCGGGCGCGCGTCGCCGCCGGTCAGAAGCATGAAGTCGCATACGAGGCGAAAAAGGAAAACGTTTCGAAGGATACGGTCAAGAAGGCGGTCAAGTCTGCCGGTAACAGCCGCAAAAAAGTCGAGGCCGAGATTGATCGCCACTGACGGTGATCGCCAGTTACAACGTGAACGGCGTCAATGGCCGTCTCGAAGTCCTGCTTCGGTGGATTGGGGAGACCGCGCGGGACGTCTGCCTGCTGCCATGGTGTTCACGTTCTTGGCCAGTTCGGCAATTTATCATTTCTCTTCATAGATTGAAAGCAAGTTGCAGCTAAGGTCGCATTCTCGTATGGAGGGTAAAATGCTGAGATTTGTCGGCCTTTCTTTTATGTTTGGGGCTGTCGCCTTCTTAGTCCTCGAGCTGATGCGGTTGCATTGGGGCGATGACTCGATGTTCACAGAGCCTTACCTCGGTTTCTGGTTCCTTTTCGGTGAACTGATCGGCGGGATCGGTGTTCAAACGATCTTTGGATTGTTGATCGGGGGAGCACTTTTTGTCATTTCTCGAACGCCTGACAAAGTTAGGCGGAGCCTCATCACATCGACGATAACCACGACGATTGTCACATCGCTGATGTTGATCGGAGTTTACGGCCATCGAACAGAACGCACAGTCGTCGAGGCTATTAGCCTCAGAGGTGCCTTGTAGACTTTACGCTCAACCGTTTCTCACGCCGACAACCTAAGTCCAATTGTCTGCATCACACAGCCTAGAACGTTCACCCATAGCAAGAGTCGAACCAGCCCTATCGTCATAACAACCCATCAATAAATGACTATACAGATATCGTGTCGGCTGTATCCACAGACGGACCGCTACCAATCGAACCTACCCAGCCACGGCTGAGCCACTGAAGTTCCACAAATACCTCTTACGCCACCGACAGATCAAGCCGCCTGAGTGGCCCTCTCGGATGCTTACTTCTGTTCTTCCATCTCTTCATCGACAATCGAGCTGACGAGGGCAACGACGCGGCTACGCACACGCGGGGAAAGGAGCAAAACGTCGTCTATCAGACGCCGTCCCTCCGCCGTAGAAATGTAGGCAATCTTCTCATCGATCTCTGTTATGATTTGCTGGCCCTGAGTGGTTTCGGGATCTGGAAGGCCTTCGAAAAACCTCGAAACAGGGATCTTGAGGCAATTGGCAAGCTCGTAGAGCATCGAAGCGCTGACGCGGTTCTTACCGCTTTCATATTTTTGTACCTGCTGCAAACTGACCCCGATGCCGGCGCCGAGATCCCCTAGGGATACATTCGACTGCATTCGGCGCATACGGATTTGCTGTCCGACATGCCGATCAACTGGATGCACCAACTCGCGCGCTACATTCGACTGTTCGGCTTGCGCAGGCCTCGAAGTCCGGACCTGTGCTGCTGCATAGCGCTTCATGGTGGACACCCCGATGGAGAGTTTCACGCGGTGCGCCCCCGCTGAAAACTCGCTAAACCCACTGATCGGGGAGTTGGAAACCGTACAAGACGGTCCTGTGGCCTTTAGTTCCGAGGAACCTGGACATACGCCACAGGCTCCTCGACCGAAGGTCAAGGAGTGTGGTGCCGAATCGGCCGACACCAACCGCTTGTAGGGGTTTCCACACCCCAAGGCAGCGCGTACTGCCTCGCTGCGAAACCTAGTTGAAATCCGCCCGCCGCGCAACCGAATGCTTCACAAGATTCAATGGCTTCGCTCTTCCAGCGCTGCGCGAAGAGCCTCGGCGCTTTTGAATACGCCAAGTGGCGCTGTGTGAGCCGCGGCCGAACGATTGGCGTCAGCCGCAGGCTAACGATCTGTTCTGGGGCCGTACGCAATGGCCGGAAGGGTCGTCGGAACCTTTTCGCTGCGGGGTGATCTGGTTGAAGTCGGCGTATTTCACCTTAGGCGCCACCTCCGCTCGTTAGGATGGATGGCGAAGTTTCCCATCAGCTGTCCAGGAAACTCGCTCTCGGCGACCAGGGTCGGCTCGACTAGCGGCACTTCAGGAATAGGGCGGGGGCGGCTGCTTTCGCTTGCAGCGCAGCTTGTCCAGCATCTTCCGCAATCGGATGGCCTCGGCTTCCTTGAAGCCCGTTGATGCAGATCGACCGAACCTCGACGCTGTGTGCTCTCGCATCACACAATCTTGGCATGCCGGAAATGATCGATCCAGATGGAAGTGTCGGCAAGTATCACTTGGCAGCTGCGCTCCGGCGGCGTGGGGCTGCCTCCGCATCCGGCATAGTTCCGCCAAGCGCGATGAGACGTTTTCCCGACTCCACACGAACAAGCGTCTCCAACGCTTGGCGGACCAGAGTGGCGGTTTCTTTCGTGCCCGTCAGAGACCTAGCCCTTTCCATGAGGGTGTCGTCGAGATTGATAGTCGATCGCATCGTCTGGCTTCCTAATTGTGGTGTTACGGATAGCACCATTTGGTGATAAAATCTACGCCTGATCTTTACTCCAATACGTCGGCCGTCGGATGTGCAAATCCAGCGGCGTGATATTTGCTGCAGGCGCGCGGGTTACTGTCCCATCGACTGCACGATTGTGGAATGGCGGGGTCGTTGGTTCAGCTCCCATCAAGGCGGCCATTATTTCTCTGTGAGAGCCCGATTTAAAAAAAGTTCAGCGATAACGGGCAGTTGTGATTCCCTATTGGTACTAAATCAAATGGGGTTTCGATGAGTTGGACTGCTATCGCTCGCCATGAGCATAGCCGAGACGTGCTTCGTTTTCCAAATGATTTGAAGGACCGGGAATGGGCGTTGATGAAACCGCTGATCCCGCCAGCGCGTCGTGGCGGGCGGCATCGGACGACGAATATGCGCTCGGTCGTGGAGGCGATCCTCTATATCGCCTCGAGCGGCTGCCAATGGCGCATGCTGCCGGGCGATTTTCCGCCGGTTTCGACAGTGCGCGATTATTTTTATGCTTGGCGTGCAATCGGACTGTGGCAGAGTATCAACCAGCTTCTGGTGATGGCGACGCGGGAACTCGAGGGACGGGAGGCGCAACCCACTTCAGGGATCATCGACAGCCAAAGCGTCAAGACCACGGAAAGTTGCGGAATGTCCGGCTATGATGCGGGCAAGGCCGCGACAAGCTGCGTTTGCGCTGAGACAAAGGCCGCAAGTGTCACATTGTCACCGATACGCTTGGATTTCTGGTCTTCGTGCTCATCCATGCTGCCGACATACAGGATCGCGACGGCGCTCCCTATGTCCTCAAGGCGATCCGCCGCCGCTTTCCCTGGCTGCGCCACATCTTTGCCGATGGCGGCTACGCCGGCAGCAAGTTGAGGCAAGCAATGCGCCGCCATGGTGACTGGACGATCGAAATCGTCAAGCGTTCGGATCAAGCCAAAGGCTTCGTCGTCCTGCCTAAGCGATGGGTGGTGGAAAGGACTTTCGCCGGGTTTGGACGCCGCCGCCGTCTCGCCAAGGACTGGGAGAAATCGATCGAAAGCGCAACCGCATGGGGGCGAATCGCTTCAATCCGAATGCTCACAAGGCGCATCGCAAGGTGTTGGATATACGAATGAACTTTTGAATCAGGCTCTTAGATCGTGTACTCCGGTTCAGACAAGGTTTGGTCCATCGTGATGCCGGGAAGGTTGAAGTGGCGCTTGCCCACCTGCCTCGCCGGAATGCCGGCGACGGATGTATAGGCGGTAACGGCATTGACGACCACGCTGCCAGCACCGACCTTGGCGCCGACGCCGATTTCGATGTTGCCAAGGATCTTGGCTCCCGCTCCAATCAGAGCGCCGCGCCGCACCTTGGGGTGCCGGTCGCCGGTCTCCTTACCCGTTCCTCCCAATGTGGCATTCTGGAGTATGGATACGTCGTCTTCGACAACCGCCGTCTCGCCGATAACCAAGCCGCTCCCATGATCGAGCATGATGCTCCTGCCCATCTTTGCGGCGGGATGAATGTCGACACCGAAAACTTCAGAAATACGCTCTGGATGTGGCGCGCCAAATGGAGGCGGTCGTGATGCCAAAGCCAGTGGGCGACGGCTGTCACCTGTGCTCCGCCAGGCGCCAAGCCACGCCGTCATCATTTCACGTCGAATAGGGCTTGCGTTCCGGATTTCATTTTCTATTATTTTAGTAGAGAATTATGCGGCCGATCGGAGCTGGCGGATACAGGGCCGGGCGATCCAACGCAGAAGGAGCCGATGAATGACTCTTCTCTCGTCACGTTCTTCGAATTCGGAGAACAGGAATGCCGACCATCTCGCAAGGATTGCGATTATCGGTCGGGGTTTTACCGGGATCATGACCGCGATCGCTCTTTTCAAGAGAGTTGATCGGCCCTTCCATCTGGTGATGTTCGACCCGCGCGCAAAGATCGATATTAGCGATGGCATCAGCCAGCCGGCGTCGACGGTGCTGACCAGCCGCGTTCGCGACCTTTCCCTTGATCCCGAGCTGCCGGCCGATTTTCGCCGGTGGTTGGAAACGGACGACACATGGCGCGATCGCCTGACCTCGGATCCCGCCGGTCTCGAACACGCCTTCGTGCCCGGAGATATCTTCAGCACCTATGTGTATAAACGCTTCTCCGAAGCCCTGACGCATCGGCCCGATGTCATTGTCCAGTTTGGCTCGGATGCCGTGACGGCGATCGACAGGCATCCCGGCGGGGGATATTCGGTTTTCCTTGGGCCTGAGCAGCGAACCCGCTTCGATGCCGTCTTTCTCGCGACCGGTTACGGCCTGCGGGAAACGTCGGACGCAGCCCCTGCCGGCGGAGCGCAAAATGCTGTCGTGATCGGCGGCGGCATCCACGCGGTCGACAGGGCGCTCGCATTGCTGGCAGACGCCAAGATTTCGCATGTCACCTTGATTTCGGAATCGGGTTTCCTGCCGCAGTCGCATGCACCTGCCGCCGTCGGAGCTGTTCTCACCGACCATCCCATGCCGGGCACGCTGCGCGGCGCCTTCCGCTTCCTGCGTGAGGCTGCGAACAAGGCCGATCTGGAAGGTACAGGATGGCAAGGCATCATGAACGGCTTTCGTTCACGCGCGCGCGATCTCTGGGCGGGACTGACGCCGCAAGAGCGGGCACGGTTCAAACGCCACGTGAAGGCCATTTACGACAGCCATCGCAACCGCTTGCCGCCTGAGCACTATCAGCGCCTTCATCATGCGATCGCCAGCGGCGCGATTACCGTGAGGAAGGGAAAAGTAGATCGTGTCGCCACGAACGGCGTGCTGTTTTCGGCCCCGGCCGGGCTCGAGGTCCTTCCCGCGGATCTGACGATAGACTGCCGCTTCCGACCGTCCGGCACCGATAGCCCGCTGGTCCGCTCGCTGATCGTTGCGGGTCTTGCAACGCGGGACGAACTCGAAATCGGTATCGTCGTGGACGAAAGCGGGCGGACAAAGTCGGCCGCCTTGCATGGGCTGTTCGCAATGGGGCCGCTTGGTCTCGGCAGCCTCCCGGATATCGATCTGGTGCCTCAGATCGTGTCGCAAAGCCATGCGGCTGCGTCATTGCTCAATGGCTGGATTGGTGAGGCGGCCAAAGCCCGCGACGTCGTCAATGTCTTTGACGACGTGTAAGAGTGACCTGCTTCATCCAGAGCTGGGAACGGCCTGCCGTCAGGCCGTTCGCGATGCCTGGCTGACCGTCGGCGGCGCCAGCGGCGGCAGTTCCAGATTGGAACGGAAATCTTCTCCGACATAGTCGGTATCGATCAGTTGACGGCGCCGCAGTTCCGGAAGCAATCCATTCATCGGGATTGCCTAGGCCGTGCAGCGACAAGACATCGAGAACGCCTGACTTGACGCGCTCCTCGATCGCATCTGCCAACTGCTCCGGCGTGCCGGCAATCGACCAGTGGCCGGTCTCCTGCGCCTGAATGATCAGTTCGCGCAGCGTCAGTCCCTGGCGCGCATAGCGACGGAAAATTTCCACTCTTCTGCGCCTGCGGTTGATGCTGGTCACCTCCGGCAGCAATGTATCTGGCAGCGGCCTGTGCTTGCCGCCAGCCATGCCGACCTGATCTATTCCTGCCACGGCTCGCTCGAAGCCGGGCAGGCCTTTTATGCCGATGTGAAACGTCGTCTGACGAAATACGGCCGAAGCCCGGATGCGCTGAAGATCCTGCCCGGCGCCAATTTCGTGATCGGCGACACGCAGGCGGATGCCCAGGAGAATGAGAGCAATCCGTCTTCAGCAGGTCAGCCCGAGGAATGCGATCGTCTTTCTGGAGCAGGTCTGGAACCGGGATCTTTCGAACTATGATCCGGACGGACCTTTGCCGGATATCGAGCCGGATATTTCCGAGACGCGGCTGGCACAAGGGCGCGCCAACAATCAGGACGTCGCCAGCAGGCTGGAAACGGCGCGTGTGTGGCGCGAGCTGGCCGAGAGAGACAAGCTCAGTATTCGCCAGTTGATCATTCGCGTCACCGGCCGGCAGCATTTCGTGGGTACGCCGGACGAGATCGCTACGGAGATCAACCACTATGTGCAGGCGGACGCTGCCGACGGATTTGTCTTCGCACCGCACCTGACCCCCGGCGGCTTCGACGAATTCGTCGAACGGGTCGTGCCGATCCTCCAGGAAAGAGGCGTCTACCGGACCGACTACGTCGAGGCCACGCTGCGTTCCAACCTCGGGCTGCCGGATCGGCTTGCGCAATATTCGACGCCGAATCTTGCCGCCGCCGTTTAAGCCTTCGCCCTTGTCTCACGTTCCAGCGGGCGCCAATGAGCAAGCAAGGACGCATGCACCGACGAGGTGATGACTGGGACGATTTCGATCGCCGCTCAAACCGACGGCCTTCGTTTCACATTTTGACGACGGCGAAGGACGCAACCCGTCATGTCGGTAAAGAGGCCGCTTTTCCAAAGCTCCCTGACAAGATTCTTGCGGAACGGATTTTTTCATCCGCGGGCGCAAACGAACCAGAATGCCTTTAGTCTATAAATTTAATAGACAATATATGCTGACGCGCTGATTGTTCGCCGACATATGAATGGACATCGAGCGGAGCTGAAGCATCACCAATTCTGGGATCAGAGATGACGGTAAAGCCTTTCAAGACATTCCCGAGACGAAATCCCATCGCTGTTGCGTTGGCATTTTCCCTTGTCGCATTTACAGGCACGCAGGCGTCTGCGGCCGAGAGCGCAAAGCCGGTGGAAGGCGGCACGCTAACCGTTGGGCTCGCCACCGACACGGCGATCATCGATCCTTCGATAACAGGCAGCTCGATTACCGCCGTCATCACCCGAAACCTGGTCGATTCCCTCGTCGGGCAAGCCGAGGACAATAGTTTCGTGCCGTGGCTGGCCGAACGCTGGGAGATCAACAGCGACAACAGCGTCTATACGTTTCATCTCAAACAGGGCGTGACCTTCAGCGACGGCACGCCGCTCGATGCCGCCGCGGTCAAGTATAATTTCGACCGGATCCTGGATCCGAAGACGACGTCGAGCTACGCAAAATCGCTGCTCGGCCCGATCGACAAGATCGAGGCGGTCGATACCGGCACGGTCGTCATCCACTATAAAAAGTCCTTCGCGCCGCTGCTTCAGGGGCTGAGCCTGCCCTATCTTGGGATCCAGTCGCCGACCTATTTGCAGAAGGCGACGAGCACGACCAATACGGTTGTCGGCTCCGGTCCTTATATTCTCGAAAGCTTCGTCAAGGGCAGCGGCAGCAAGCTTACGCGCCGCGCCGATTACAATTGGGGGCCGGGTTATGCCAAGCATGCCGGCCCGGCCCATTTCAATGGGATCGACTTCAAATATCTGCCGGAATCATCGGTTCGCCTCGGCGCCCTGGCAAGCGGCCAGGTTCAGGCGATCGACGAAGTTCCGCCCGCCAATTACCGCTCCGTGCAGGGCGATGAGAAGCTTCAGGTCGTGACCAGGGAGAATCCCGGCGTCAACAATTCCTATTTCCTGAACACGTCCAAGGAGCCCTTCCAGGACACCAAGGTCCGTCAGGCGTTCCAGAGCGCCGTGAACGGCGCGGCGGCGGTGAAGGCGGCCTATCTCGGCACGCTCAAGCCGGCCGATAACATTCTCGGGCCGTCGACGCTCTATTACGATAGCGGCGTGGCGAGCAAATGGGGCTTCGATCTCGCCAAGGCGAACGAGCTGCTCGACGAGGCCGGTTGGACGAAGAAGGATGCCGACGGATTTCGCACGAAGGACGGCCGTCGCCTCACCGTGCATTATGTCTATGACAGCGCCTCTGTCGGCGCATCGAATGTGACCCTTGCGCAGGCGGTGCAATATCAGGTCCGTCAGGCCGGGTTCGAATTCCAGCTCGATCCGGTCGACGCCGGTGGTTACACCGCCCGGGCCAACAGCAATGATTATGATCTGGTTTCCTTCTTCTATGTCCGGGCGGAACCGGACATACTGCGCACCGTGTTCCATTCGGCCTATGTGCCGCCGAACGGATCCGACTACGTTCGCGTCACCAGCCTCGATGAGAAACTGAGCAAGGCCATCGGCGCGAGCGATGCGGAACGGAAGCAGCTCTATGGCGAGATCCAGTCTGAGATCGTCGGGCAGGCCTATGCAGTGCCGCTCTTTGTGGCAGCATACCAGCTCGGGGCGTCGAAGAAGCTACACGGCATCAGCTGGGCAACAAACGCAAAGCCGCTTTTCTATGATGCCTGGCTCGAGCCGTAATGTGATCCGCGCCGTGCTGAAGCGGCTCGGTGTCGTCGTCGCGGTGCTCTGGGGCGCCGCAACGATTGCCTTTGCCGCCGTACAGCTCATTCCCGGCGATCCCGTATCGGTGCTGTCAGGCGGCGAGAACGTCGTCGATGCGACTGAGCGCGCCGTGCTGACGCAACAATATGGATTGGATCAGCCGCTCTACGTGCAATACGCACGTTATGTGCTCAGCGCCCTGACCGGCGACTTCGGTGAAAGCTACCAATATCGCCAGCCGGTTACGGAGCTCGTCTACGAGGCGGCCGGACCGACATTGCAGCTCGCCGGCAGTGCGATTTTCATCGCCTTGATCCTGGCGTTGAGCATTGCTTTGGCCACCGCCGGCCGGCGCAGGGGGATCGCCGTTGCCGTCTCGGGGATCGAGCTGGTCCTCCTCAGTACGCCCGTCTACTGGATCGGCATCGTGCTGCTGTCGGTCTTCAGTTTCCGGCTGCAATGGTTTCCGGTGACGGGCAATGCCGGCTTTTCCGCACTGGTCCTGCCGGCCATCGCGCTCAGCCTGCCGCTGGCGGCACTGCTGACCCAGGTGCTGCGGGATGGTCTGGAGGAAGCCCTGCTCCAGCCCTTTTCGCTGACGGTCCGCACCCGTGGCGTCGGTGAGACGGCTCTCCGGCTGCGGCACGGCCTGCGCCATGCAGCGCTTGCCGCCTCGACTTTGACGGGAACACTGTTTGCAAGCACCCTCGGCGGTTCGATCCTCACCGAAACCGTCTTCGGCCGCTCCGGTATCGGGCAGATTACCCTTCAGGCCATCAAGACCCGCGACATGCCGCTCGTCCTCGGGCTGGTGATGCTGTCCGCCTTCGTCTTCGTCATGATCAACCTTCTGGTTGATGCCCTCTATCTGCTGATCGATCCGCGCCTGCGAAGGAGTGCAGCATGAGCAGTACGGAATTGTTCGATACGGTGCTGCGCGGCCGCACGGCTGCGGGTTCCCGTCGCAGGCATCCGTGGCTCGCGCCGGGGCTGCTGCTGCCGCTTGCCGCGGTCGTCGTCCTCGCCTTCGCCGTCTGGGTGCCGCAATGGTTTACAGCATTCGATCCGGACGCGATCGATACCAATGCCATCTTGGAAGCGCCAAGCGGCAGTCACTGGTTTGGAACCGATGAACTGGGACGCGATCTCTTTTCCCGCATCGTCTACGGAACATCGCAGTCGCTGACGATCGGCATCGGCGCCACGCTGATCGCCTGTTTCGGCGGCGTCATTCTGGGGACGGCGGCGGCCCTGTCGCCGAAGCCGATAAGCCGGCTTCTGGTGCGCGTCATCGACATTCTTCTGGCCTTTCCGGAAATACTGCTGGCGCTGCTGGTGATTGCCGTGCTCGGGCGCGGCCCCCTCAACACCCTGCTGGCCGTCGGCCTCTCCTCCATCGCCGGTTACGCCCGCCTGATCCGCTCGCAAGTCTTGCAGGTCAAACTCTCCGGCTATGTCGAGCATGCCGTGGCGCTTGGTGAACATCCCTGGACGATCACTATCCAGCATATCGTGCCGAACGCCGTTCGGCCGCTGGTCATCCTCGCGACGATCGGCGTCGGCGCCTCGGTGCTCACCGCCTCGGCCTTGAGTTTTCTCGGCCTCGGCGTCGTACCGCCCGCCGCCGAATGGGGAGCGCTCCTGGCGAACGGCCGCAATTTAATCGACATTGCTCCCTGGACAAGTCTGCTGCCGGCCACCGTGGTCGCGGTTTCGGTGATTTCGATCACTCTTGTCGCCAGGCGATTGCAGACGCTTCTGGCCCGGGGGGACGCGTGATGAACATACGACCCGGTCCGCGTCCGCCTGTCCTCGCCTCGCCCAGCCCAGTGCTCCTCGAGATCGACGGGCTGCATGTCGCTTTCGACACGCCACAGGGCGTTATCGAGGCCGTTTCGGATCTTTCCCTGCAGATCGCGCCGGGCGAGATTTTCGCTCTTGTCGGCGAGTCCGGATCAGGCAAGTCGGTGACGGCGCGCACGCTGGTTGGCCTTGCCGGTCCACATGCGCATGTCCAGGCCCGCAAGATGGTGCTGGCGGCACATGACGGCCGGCCGCTGGATCTGCTGCGGCAGTCGCAGAGGACTTGGCGGGAGATCCGTGGGCGGGAGATCGGTTTCGTGCTGCAAGATGCCCTGGTTTCCCTCGACCCGTTGCGCCTGGTCGGGCGCGAGGTCGCCGAGCCGTTGCTCGCGCATCGGCTCGCGGCACGATCGCAGGTGGCAGCGCGCGTCGGCGAATTGCTGACCCGCGTCGGTATCGCCGATCCGGAGATCCGCGCCGCCCAGTATCCACATGAGCTTTCCGGAGGGCTGAGGCAACGGGCCCTCATTGCATCAGCGCTTGCGGCGGAGCCGCGTTTGCTGATCGCCGACGAGCCGACCACGGCGCTGGACGCGACCGTACAGCAACAGGTGCTATCGGTCTTCAAGGGTCTTGCCAACGCCGGCTTCGGCGTTCTTCTCATCACCCATGATCTCGCCGTTGCGGCGCAATTGGCCGATCGTGTGGCGGTCATGCAAAATGGCCGTCTCGTTGAATCAGGCCCGGCGCAAGACGTCCTCTCCGCCCCACAGCACGCCTATACTCGCCGTCTTCTCGCCGCAGTCCCGACCGGCGCCACGCGCGGCCGGCGCTTGAGCGCACCAGACGCTGCGCCAGCCTATAACCGCGCGCCGGTGGATGGAGAGCCGCTCCTGGAGATCCGAAACGTCTCCGTCAGCTTCCGGCGTCCCGATGGTAGCCTGCTGGAAGCGGTGAGCGACGTATCGCTGCAGATCGGCCGTGGAGAAACGCTGGGCATTGTCGGTGAATCCGGCTCCGGCAAGACGACGCTCGGCAAGATTGCGCTAGCGCTGCGGAGGCCGGATAGCGGTGACGTGCTCTTCGACGGGCGCCCCTGGAGTGCGCTGACAGAAGCCGCCCGCCGACCGGTGCGAGCCGGCCTCCAGACGATCAGCCAGGATCCGTTGAGCTCATTCGATCCGCGTTTTACGGTCGAGCGCATCATAGAGCAGCCGTTACGGCTGCGCGGCGACTTTGATAAAGCCGCCCGCCGGCGGAAGGTGGTAGAGCTCAGCGAGATGGTAGGCCTCGGCCCGGAGTTGCTCGTCCGCCGTCCTTCAGCACTTTCCGGTGGGCAGCGCCAACGCGTCTCGATTGCGCAGGCCCTGGCAGCAGAACCGAAGCTTTTGATCTGCGACGAGCCGGTTTCTGCGCTGGATGTGACGACGCAGGCACAGGTTTTGGATCTGCTGGCGGATCTTCAGCAGCGGCTGGCGCTTTCGATGGTGTTCATCTCGCATGATCTGGGTGTCGTCCAGCATATGAGCCACCGGATCGCCGTCATGAAGGCTGGGGAGATCGTCGAAAGCGGATCGGTGGAGCAGGTGTTCGACCATCCTCGGCATTCCTACACGCGATCGCTCATCGCGTCGGTCCCGAATTTGGCGGCCGATCAGACGCAATTCTGGTCGAGTTCCCGAGCCGCTCCTTAAACCAAAGGCTACTGCATAATTCTTCAGTTCGCAGATAGCGTCGGCCCGATATCGTGGTGGACGACGATATTCCTGCCAAAGGGATTGAGAGCGACGAGGCCGAACATGGCCGCGAGCAGGATCATGGTTATGATCGAAGACATATTCAGCTTCAAGGGCGGCCCCCGCGCCAGATGTGTTAATGCCAGCGTCCTTTGGTGAGCGCCGGTGGTCGACGTCTATGTTGCCTGCGCGTCCAAAAGGTCCGCGTGATGTTCCTGCGCCACATCGGGATGCGAACGCAGGCGCGACTTCAGTACGTTGCGCCCCACCTCGCGGAACAAGGGATTGAGAGGATCCTGTGTCACGCCCCGCACCTCGGCAAGAAGCGCCGGCGGCAAATCGAGAACAGGAATGGTGGCGGCCAGGTTGGCGCCGAGGAAGAACGGGATTGATAGCCTGTCGCCGCCGGCCGGCGGGGTGACGACGCGGTGGATATTGGCTTTGAGGTAGCCGTTGGAGGCGAGTTCCAGCAACTCTCCGACGTTGACGACGAAGGTGCCTGGGATTGGCGGCGCGTCGATCCAGCCGCCTTCGCCGTCATCCACCTGCAGGCCGCCAATCACATCCTGCAACAGGATGGTGACGAAGCCGCCATCCTTATGTGCGCCGACGCCCTGGTCGCTCTCAGTCTGATCGCGACCGGGATAACGCACGATCTTCAGAAGCTGGTTCGGACCATTGGCGTAGATCGGCGCAAAGATATCCGGGCTCTGGCCGAGCGCCTCGGAAAATGCCTGGATAACCTTCAGGCCGACGGCCGTCACCTCTTCGATCCATTCGAGCACGGCCGCACGCATTTGCGGGAGCGCTGAGGGAAATTGGTTTGGGCCGAACAGCCGCTTCCATGGAGGATCGCCCGGGCCAATCTCCAGCCTCTGGCGCTCGGGACCAAAATCGACCTGCTCGCGCCAATCCTGCTTGCCGCGCGTATATTCGAAGCCGGCCCTGTTATAGCCGCGGAAATGCGGCGACTTTCGCATCTCGATTTCGAGCTTCTGTTCTTCCGGCAGCGAGAAGAAGCGGCGTGCGAGTCCGGTCAGATCGTCGATCCGTCGCTGCGGAATACCATGTCCGGTGAGATAGAAAAATCCGAGCGTCCGGCTGACGTCACGAAGCTCCGCCAGCGCTTGTTCTCGTTCCGGATGAGCGGATTCAAAACGCCCGAGGTCGAGTATCGGAAGCGTCCTCGCTGCAGCGGTCACGGCATTATCCTTCCTGCTGGAAATGGCGTCGAGCCTGTGCCGGAAACTGCACGTTCGACTGTTACAATGTCCCAAGCTGCAGGACGATATTCAAAGAGAGCTGATGCGATAAATTAGCGATCCGGGAAAACGCATTTTATTTTTCCAGCAAATTTGTAGATTATTCGCCTGTCGCCGGTCACGCCGCAATCTTTCCGCACCGAGGGATGGCGGCACGTCGGCGGCGTGAGGCTGGCCCGCCGCCGGCGACCGCTGCTGGTCGGAGCCCACAGCTTTCGCCATCTGGCTGTCTGGAGAAGGATAGTTTTCCGCGATGTGTCCCGATCATAAATTGCCATTTCTTTAATCCAGTAATTTTGTAGACAATACTATTTCAACGAAAGGAAGACCGATGCTCGTTCTCAAACTCGTTGGAATAGCAGGTCGTTTCAATCGCCTGTCCAAGACATTGCCGCCGACGGACGAAGAAAGATCAGCCAGGGAATACGAGCTTTCCTTTTGGAGAGCTGCGACCGGCTTTTGGTATTGAGGCAGCGATCCATGGCCCTCGTCTATGACCATGAGCGCTGCCTTTCCCGCCACCGGGAGATCGCTTGGCTTTCATCGGTATGTTCCGGCCTTCATATCCTGGCGGCCATAGGTTCATTTGCCTTCGTCTTCGCCCTGGTGATCGGATTGATATGATTGAGACCTGCACGGGACGGCGAGATAGGGGCCGATACCGCGTGAAGGCGGCGCTTCCTCCATACGGTGGGCGACATGGCCGATAGCGATATCGAAGACGCGCTGGTTGCTGATGCTCCTCGCGAAGCGACGCCACGGGACCGCCGCCGCGAGATGGTCGACAAGATCGTTCTGACGCTGGGCGAATTTATCAACGATCTCGACACACGGGATGAGCGCTGGCGGGCCTCGGTAGGCCAGTTGGTCGCCATACTGCAGACCATGTCGGATAGCATTGCGTCGGCCGACGACAAGACCTTCACCGCCATCATGAGGGAGGCTGCGCTGTTGATGCGAACCCTGAAGGAACGGCAAGCCTATTTTAGCAAGTTTACTATCCACTGACATGAGAGCGATCTCCGAAAACGATCTGCTGACGGAAGGCGCCGGTGTCGGGCGACGGTTGGACCGGCAGCGTGGAAGTGCGATGGCCCTGACCGATGAGCTGGTCTCACTCTGCCTCAGGCTGGAGGCAGACCCAGGACCGGATCCCAGCCGTATCCCGCTGAGTGATGGGCAGCTGGAAAACCTCGCCGAACGTCTGCATCGCGAATCCCTCGGCAGGCCGCTCTGGGTGTTTGCTTACGGTTCGCTGATCTGGAAGCCGGATTTCGATGCGGTGGAGTGGCGGCGCGCCGGCGCTCGAGGTTGGCACCGATCCTTCTGTCTGCATATGACGCGCTGGCGCGCGACAGAGGCCCAGCCCGGCCTGATGATGGCACTCGATCAAGGCGGTCAATGCAATGGTGTAGCCTTCAGGCTCGCCGAACAGGATCGCGTCGGTCAAATCCGCCGCATGATCCGCAGGGAGGTCGGCAGCCTGGACGAAACACCGGTCAGGGGCGGTACGCTCAACTGGGCCTACTATCCCGATCCGAGCGCGCTGATCGCGATCAACACGTCGTCGGGCACCGGTCAGGCGATCGGACCGAAGATCAATGAGGGTCTGTTCGATTTCGACTACGACCTCAATCCGATTCCGTTGCTGGCGACGGAATGGTCGGTCAGCGATGATCAGCTGCGCTATACCTTTAAGCTGCGCGACGGCGTAAAGTGGCATGACGGTGCAGACTTTACCGCTGCCGACGTGGCTTTCTCGATCCTTCGATTAAAGGAAGCCCATCCGCGCGGCCGCATCACCTATCAGAACGTGACAGCCGTCGAGACGCCTGATCCCCATACGGCGATTATCGTCCTTTCCAAACCCGCGCCATATCTGATCACGGCGCTGAGCAGTTCGGAATCGCCGATCGTGCCGAAGCATATCTATGAAACCTTCAAGCCGGAGGAACAGCCCAAGCTCGCGCAGACGATCGGAACCGGACCCTTCATCCTCAAGGAGTGGGTGCCGGGCAGTCATCTGATCTTCGACCGCAACCCGAACTATTGGGACGCGGGAAAGCCCTATCTCGACCGGGTCGTCCTTCGCGTCATCCTCGATCCATCCGCCCGTGCCGCCGCGCTCGAGACCGGTGAAATCGACATTGGCGCCAACCCGGTGCCTTTGTCGGACCTCGAGCGCCTCAAGGCCAATCCAAACCTGGTCGTCGATACGACGACCTACGCCTATTCCGGTCCGCAGCAGCAGCTGTTCTTCAACTATGAGAACGAGATTCTCACCAAGCGCGAGGTACGGCTGGCGATCGCGCATGCCATCGATCTGCAGAAGCTGCTGGATATCGCCCTCTATGGTTATGGCGCCGTATCGCCGAGCCCAGTCAGCACGGCGCTGCCGAAATGGTATGATCCGAGCATCAAGGCCCGGACGCCGGATCCGAAACTGGCGGAAAAACTGCTGGATGGGGCCGGCTATCCCAGGGGCGCAAATGGCAGCCGTTTCAAGCTTCGTCTCGCCTATAACTCGTTCCTCACGCCGTCTTATGCGGACTTCATCAAGCAATCACTCGCCGTCGTCGGTATCGAGGCGGAGATCCTCAAGTTCGATCTCGCGACCTACCTTAAGACCATTTACACCGATCGCGCATCGGATCTGGTGATCGAATCCCTTTCGAACACCTTCGATCCAAGCCTCGGCGTGCAGCGCGCCTACTGGTCGAAGAACTTCAAGATCGGTCTCGTTTTCTCCAACGCCAGCCACTACGTCAATCCCGAGGTGGATCGGCTTCTCGAAGCGGCGGCAGTCGAGCCCGACGAAGCGACGCGACGCGACCTCTGGTATCAGTTCCAGCGCATCATTCACGAAGATGTCGTCTCTGTCGATCTGGTCGCGGCCGGCTCGCAGATCATTGCAAGCAAGAAGGTCAGGGACTTCGCACCCGGCGCGCAAGGCATCAACAACAGCTTCAGCCAGATATGGCTCAGCCCGGAGAGCTGATGCTGCCAGCCGCCACGATAACGCAGGTGGGGAAACATAGTTTACGCCTCTCCTGCCCCACCAAATGTCTTTCAGAGATCAACAACAAAGCGTGACGGAGGCCCAGCGTGACCCAGAAGACAATCTCCCGAGACACATTCCGCAACTGGCTCGTCGATGGTGAGGAACTGGCGGTATTCGACATCCGAGACCCGGCGGCTGTCGGCTATGCATCACCTCTCTTCGCCACCAATTTGCCGGCTGAGTTCGTGGAAAGCGAAATCGGCCGCTTCGTCCCGCGTCCCGTCGTCCGCACCGTGCTTGCCGATGGCGGCGATGGCGCCGCTGCCGGGCTTGCTGAAAAACTGGGGAAAGCAGGGCGCGCGAATGTCTTCGCGCTCGAAGGCGGCATTCCCGCCTGGACGGCGGGAGCGGAGGTTTCCCTCCCGACATTCGACATACCAGGCGTCGATTTTTCGCGTGCCGTGCGCGACGAAAAGAACACGCCGGTCATCTCGGTTGAAGAGTTGAAGCGCTTGCACGACGCCGGTGAAGACGTTGTCGTCATTGATACGCGCACCGTTGCCGAATTCAGCCGCGATCATGTCCCCGGCGCCATCAGCGTGCCGGGCGCGGAATTACTATTGCGCTTCAAGGACGTCGTGCCATCCGAAAAGACCAGGGTCGTCGTCTCCTGCGCCGGGCTGCCGCGCGCAATCCTCGGCGCCCAGACGCTGATCGATGCGAAAGTCGCCAATCAGGTCTCCTATCTGCATGACGGCACGAAGGCCTGGACCGGCGCCGGGCTGGAACTCGAAACCGGCAGCACGCGTATCTACGGCGAGGCAAGCCCAGCGGCGCTGGATTTCGCACGCGAGCATGTCCAGGCACTGAGCGCCGATGACCGTTTTCCCGAGATTGATATTGCCACCGCCCGTAACTGGGCGAACGATCCGGGCAGGACCACCTATCTTCTTGATGTGCGCACGCCAGAGGAGTTCGAAAACAGCCATCTCGACGGGACGCTTTCGTCGGAGGGCGGCCAGTTGCTCGGCGTCGCCTATCGAACCATCGCCGTTCGCGGTGCGCGCGTCGTCCTCATCGACGATCCGCTCGGGGTGCGGGCACGCACCGTTGCGCATTGGCTTCAACGGCGCGGCTTTGAAATCGCGATACTGCTGGTTGATTTCTCGGCCGAGCAGCTGAGCGCGGTCGCTTGATGAAAAAACCGGGGGACCTTGCAAGTCCCCGCAACACTTCGGCGCTAGAGATGAGAACGACTGAAACGACCGCAATCTTCAGCCTTCGTCAGATCCCCGTCGCCACCAAGCGTGCAAGCGCGTTCTTTGCGGCGATCGTTCGGATCATGTGGTTCTGAGGCGCGTGCGAGCGGGCGGTCATCGCATCGCGATGCTGGCGTTCGAGCTGGAAGTCGCGGTTCAGGCCGGGATTGCCGGCGAGATCAAGGGCCAGGCTCGTCACCGCCACGCTGTTGTCGATGACGACATGGCGGACGTTCATGCCATCCATGCCGACTGTCTTGCCGGCATCGACATCTTCGCCGAGCGATCGGAGCAGCCTGGCGCTGGTCGCGAGCCGGACTTCGATCTCGCCCAGCCCGTCCTGGATGCGCGGCACTGTCGCAATTGGCGCACCGAGGCTTGCCGGCGCATGGCGGGCGGCAAACGACAACACTCGGTCGCGCGCGGACAAGGCAACGCCGTGATAGACGGCGCCGATCAGCGAAAAGAAGAAGGCTGTCGCATGTTCTTCGCGCCGTATCGGTTCGGATGCGGGTTGGGCCTCGATCACATCTGAAAATGGGATGACGACATCGTCGAGAATGATGTCGTCGCTGGCTGTCGCATGCATGCCGGCCGCGTTCCAGGTCTTCTCTATCCGCAGGCCGGGACTGTCGGTGGGCACGAGGAAGGACGCCAGACGCGGCTCCGGCTCGTCGGTGAGCGCCAGCAGCGACACCCATTTCAAGATCGGAATACCCGTGACGTAGGTCTTGCGGCCGGTGATCCGCCAGCGGTCGCCGTCGCGCCTGGCGATCGTTTCGGGAAGGGCACCATGGGCGGGTGAGCCGATGCGGGGTTCGGCCTGGGCGGCATTGAGGAGGGCAGGGCCGAGGCGGTTGGCCGACAAGATCCGCTGCGCCAGATGCTCCGGCCACTTTCCGAAGCGGCGCAGGCCGTAATGGCTATTGTAGTGCATGGCGAGCACCAGCGCGGTCGACGGTTCCCCACGAGCGATCTCGCTGATGACGGCCTGTGCTTCGACCAGGCCGCCGTCAAAGCCGCCATGTTCGCGAGCCGTCACGAGGCCGAGCAGACCAGCCTCGTAGAGATGTGTGAAGTTCTCGAAGGGAAATTCCCCGGTCGCATCGAAATGGGCCGCACGCTCGGCGAAGTCGACGGCCAGCCGCCGCGCCTTGCCGACGGGATCGATTGGTTCCTGCAACATGATCTCACACGCCTTTCTTCTCAGGCCACGGCGCGTCTGGCGAAAGCTT
Source organism: Rhizobium acidisoli (assembly GCF_002531755.2). NCBI lineage: Bacteria > Pseudomonadati > Pseudomonadota > Alphaproteobacteria > Hyphomicrobiales > Rhizobiaceae > Rhizobium > Rhizobium acidisoli. Next base: position 298,193 of record NZ_CP034999.1, read on the forward strand.
CAAGATGCCGGTGATCGACCCACTCGGCTATATCAAAGTCGGCAGCGAGGAAGCCGAAATCGCGCAGGAAATCCTTGTAATGGCCGATGGCCTCGACCAGTTCCGGCTGCAGACCGAGACCGAGGTGACGGTGGACCTCCGGACCATTGGCCGCGAGCACCTGTTCTTCGGTCGCGCCGGCCTCGCGGGCAACGAAACGACGTGTCTCTTCCGGATGCGCTTCAGCCCAGGCGCTGGCCTTGAAGATCGATTCCAGCAACCGGTGAACCAGATCGGGACGTTCTTCAGCAAGAAGTTCGTCAACCGTCAATACACGGGGTGAGCCGGAATTGATGCGGATCTTCGGGTCGGGATGGAAGCCGAATTCGGCGACCTGGACGGCGCCGACCAGATTGGCGACGTTGATGCCCGCCGTTCCCTTGACGTAGATCGCATCCACCTCACCGCGAATGAGCGAAGCGATCTCGTCGCCATAAGCTTGCCGACGCTTCAACCTGAAGAGAGACGGACCTTCCTGGCTCTCGAGAACGGAATCGGCAAGCGCGATGTCGACGACCTCGACATCTGCAAGTTCCAGCCCTTCGAGCGAAAGAGCCGAGACGAGGCCCTTCAACGCGGTCGCCCGCATGAAGTCGACAATGCCCTCCGGACGGCGGGCGATGCCGAAGCGGCGGCCTTTGAGATCCCTCGTGCTTTTGATGCCGGTCCCCGGCAGCGTGATGATCGCCTGGAACTCATCCGTCCAGGTAATGCCGACCAGCCGGGTCTTGCGGCCCTCCGATCGGGCGCGGATCGGCGGCACGTTGCCGCCATGGCGGAATGACCAGTCGAGCGTGTGGTTGAAATGGCTTTGGCGGATGCTGCGATCGGGCGAGTCGATGATCGATTTCAGCGCCACCCCTTCCGCGCGGAAGCTCTCCTCGAGAAAGCCGAGCTGTGCGGCGAGGCCGACCGGCGTCGGCACCGGGCAGCGGGTGTACCAGATTTCCGAAATGGCATTGCTCGTCATGATCGTCCCTTTCAGTGGCGCAGCCCCGCCTGTTTCATCAGCGGCAGCACCTCGCTGCCGAAGAATTCGAGATCGTCGCGGAAGTCGAAGAAGCTCAGCTGCAGACCGTCGACGCCGGCGGCCTTCAGCTTGACGAACTGGTCGACCACACTCTCCGGTGATCCGATCACCCTGATATTGCCGCCGACGGAACGATAGGCGTCCTGCGGATCGCGGCCCTTCCATGCCTGCGCGTCGGAATTCAATGACTGAAAACCTTGTGGCGAACGCTGATCGGCATGCGCGACGATGCGGTCGGCGAAGTCCCATGCTTCCTTCTCGGTCGGACGGCAGATGACCATCGGATTGAGCAGCGTTCGCACGGTGCGGCCGACGTCGGTCGCCGCGTCCTTGACCCGCTTTGTGTGGGCCGGCAGCGACTGCAGCGCGCTGTCGATGTCGGCGCCCGTCGGGCTGGTGATGAAGACGATGTCAGAGTAGCGCCCGGCAAAGGCAATGCCGGCATCCGAACCGGTGGCGTTGACGAGGATCGGTCGGCCGAAATTCGGTTTCGGCGTCACGAAGCCGCCGCCGAGCTTCCAGCTGCTTTCGCCTTCGAAGGAGAAGTTTTCTGTATCGCTCCAGAGCCGCTGCACAACTTCAAGGAATTCGGCCGCAAGTTCGTAGCGCCTGTCATGTTCGATGCGCGGCCAGCCGAACATCTCGTGCTCGACCGCGCGGTGACCGGTGACGACATTGATGCCCCAGCGGCCCCCGGTGATGTGATCGAGCGTCGCGCCGAACTTTGCCAGATGCAGCGGATGCCACGGCCCGTACAGCACGTGCATGGTCGAGATCAGCATGATCTTTTTGGTTAGGCCGGCAAGAGCCGCCGTGGAGACGAAGCTGTCGAGCGCCTGGCCATCGAAGACGCCGCCGTAACCACCCTTCGGCAGCCATTGCGACAGGGCAAAGACGAGATCGAAGCCGAGTTCCTCGGCTCTGAGTGTGAGCGCCTTGTTGTAGTCGAACCGCCAGTCGGTCGAGCGTTCGAGCGTCGATTGTGTCCAGCCGCCCGCCTGGATCGGCAGGAAGAGGCCGAGAAGAACCGGCTGCTTGAGAGCCTGCGACAGCGGGCTTTCAGGAAAATCGGTCGGGGCTGAGAATTTCGGCAGACCGACGATGGAGCCGGGAAGATGTTGAACGGACATGCTTGTCCTCCGCGTGATCGTTGGCTCGTCGCTCAGGATGCCGCCACATAGGCGTAAGCGAGGCTGCCGGAAACCCCTTCGCCGCCGACCGTGTGGTCGGCGATGCGTTTGTTATAGATGGTCAGTTCCGGCTGGCTGACGATATCGATCGCGGGCAGGTCTTCGACGAGGATCTGCTGGATCTCGCGCCACTGCTCCACCCGCTTGTTTGGATTGACCTCGACTGCCGCGGCTTCCAGAAGCGCGTCGACCTTGGGATTGCTGTAGGCCGAGCCATTGGAGAAGGGGACGCCGGGCTTGAAATTCTTGCTCCAATAGAGGCGCTGCACGCCGACGGTCGGATCGAAGAGGTTGCTCATTCCCTCGAAAGCGAAGTCGAAGTCGCGGTCGGTATAGATACGCTTGGTATAGGTGGCGAAATCCTGGCTGCGTACCGTCGCGTCGATGCCGACTTTGGCGAGCGCCTGGCGGATATATTCGGAGCCTCGTGGGTAGCTTTCTCCGCTCGGCACATAGTCGAGATTGATGCGGGCGCGAACGCCGTCGCTGCCGCGCGGGTAGCCGGCCTCGTCAAGCAGCTTCTCGGCTGCCGCCAGATCGATCGGATAGGTTTTCAGATCCGGATCGTACCATTTCGTCAGGTTGGGACTTATTGGGCCGGGAATGGCGCTGCCATAGCCGTAGTTGATGGTATTGAGGATGACCTTCCTGTCGATGACGTGCGCGAAGGCCTGCCGCACGCGGATATCCTTGAAGAACGGACGCTCGAGGTTGAATTCGACGCGGCTGATGCCGTTGGCATACTGATAACCGCGCGGTTCAAAAGCGATGTCGGGGAAGGACTTGAAGCGTTCCAGGTCGCTGAGCGGCACGGGCGTAGAGGGCGCAAGATCGATTTCTCCGGTCTCGATGGCGATCGAGCGTGCAGCGGCGTCGGGAATGAAGCGGACGATGAGCTGATCGAGATAGGGGCGCGGCTGATCCCAATACTCCGGATTGCGCTCGTAGACGATGTGGCTGCCGCGGATCCATTCCTTGAATTTGAAGGCCCCGGTGCCGATCGGCGCAAGATTTGCCGGGTTTTCGGCCACTTTGGTGCCTTCGTAGATGTGACGCGGCACGATCGGCGTTTCGGAAGCCGCAAGCGCCGTGATCAGGTAGGGCGCCGGCTTGGAAAGCCTCAACACGGCCGTGAGCGGATCGGGCGTCTGGACGTCCACCAGGTTGAGGAACGTGTTGCGGCCGCGCGGATGAATTTCCTTCAGCGTCTTGATGGAGAAGGCGACATCGGCCGAGGTGAATGGCTGACCATCGTGCCACTTCACGCCGTCGCGTAGCTTGAAGGTATAGGCCAGTCCGTCCTGGCTGACCGACCACTCCTTCGCCAGAAGCGGCTTCGGATTGAGATCGAAGTCATAGGTCAGCAATCCTTCGATGACCTTCGGTGATACATAGACCGAGTTGAAGGCCGTGTTGGCGATGGTCGTCAGCACCGGCGGTTCTGCCGAAAGCAGAAGTGTTGCCGTACCGCCGCGCGCCGGTGCCGCCAGGGCTGGGATGCGGGCCGTCGCCGTTATGCCGAGGGCGACGGAGGCGAGGAGAAAGCTGCGGCGCGAGGATGCCGGAAATACTGCCATTGGTTCAACCCTGATCTGGGACCGCGAGGATGCCGGCGGCCCTTGCTGTTTCGACTTTCCATGGACAGGCCCTCTCGTAGAGTTTTTTACCTGCCAGGAAGCAATCCGTAATAATCCGTTCCCAAGAACGACATATTGGCAACAAAGAATTCCAGATGAGGCCAATAATTCTGGCCATCTTCGAATTATTTACCAATTGCGGATTTGACAAAACCTACAGATTTAGTCAACTAATATTGCATCGCGAAGCCGAAATCTTCTCACGCGGGGAAAAGGCAATGTCAGCTTACGGGCGTGTCGGCCGCACTATCAGAAAGACGATCCTCCAGGCTATTCCGACGATGCTGGGCATTGTCGTCTTGAATTTCTTTCTGCTGAAGCTCGCGCCGGGTGATGCCGCGGATGTGATGGCGGCTGAATCGGGCTCTGCGACGGTCGAGACCATGGCCGCCCTGCGGGAACGTTTCGGTCTCGACAATCCGATTCTGGTGCAACTGGCTAACTACCTAAACAATCTCGCGCACTTTAGCCTCGGCTTTTCGCCGCGCTATGGAATGCCGGTCGCCGACCTTATCGGCCAGCGTTTGCCAGGCACGCTGATGCTGATGCTGGCCGCGCTAGTGATCGCCATCACTGTCGGCCTGCTGCTCGGCTCTCTGATGGCGACATTTTCCGGCCGGGTTGCCGATCGGGTGATCTCGATCGTCTCGTTGCTTTTCTATTCCATTCCCGGCTTCTGGATCGGGCTGATGCTGATCCTGCTCTTCTCGGTCAAGCTAGGCTGGCTGCCGAGCGGCGGAGACAGCACCATCGGTTCGCGGCTGACCGGGCTGCCGGCGCTCTTCGACCGTGTCCGCTACATGGTGCTGCCGGCCACATCGCTGGCCCTCTTCTATCTCGCCATCTATGCGCGCCTGACGCGCGCTGCCATGCTGGAAGTGAAATCGCAGGATTTCGTCCGTACGGCCCGCGCCAAGGGTGTGTCGCCATTTTTCCTGATCACACGCCATATTCTGCGCAATGCGCTGATCCCGATCACCACGATGGCCGGTATGCACTTCGGCGGCATGCTTGGCGGCGCCGTCGTCGTCGAAACGGTCTATAGCTGGCCGGGTCTCGGCCGGCTTGCCTTCGAGGCTGTCATGGCGCGCGACTTCAGCGTTCTCCTCGGTATTCTGCTGCTCTCTTCCTTTATGGTGATCGTCGCCAATGCGGCTGTCGACCTTCTGCAGGCCTGGATCGATCCCCGAATTGGAGCAAGTCGATGAACAAACTTGGAACCTATGCGGCGGAGACAATCGATCTCGAACCGCCGGCAAGGGCGGAGACCGCGCGGCCCGCGACTAATCCGGCAGCCCAACCGGCAGCCCAACCGCGCTGGACGCACATCCATGCGCCGGATGTGCGCGCTTCCGCCGTTCGCAGCACCGCCTGGCGTGGCTTGCGCCGGGAATTCAAGGTTTTCCTGTCCAATCCCAATGCACTGTTCGGCGTCGCTTTCCTGCTGGTCGTCGCCCTTTCCGCACTCCTCGCTTCGGTGATCTATCCGAGCGATCCGATGGAAATGGTGGCGAGACCGTTTCTTTGGCCCGGCCAGAACGTGACCTACCCACTGGGGACGGATTCCATGGGTCGCGATGTGCTTGCCGGTATCCTGCATGGGGCGCGCATTTCGCTGACGGTCGGCATCGCCGCGACATTGCTCGGGCTTTCGGCAGGCATACTGATCGGTGCGACCGCTGGTTATTTCGGCGGGATTGTCGACGACATCCTCGTCAAGTTCATCGAGATCTTCCAGACGATACCGAGCTTCGTCCTGCTGGTAGTGCTGGTCGCCATCGCGCAGCCGACCACCGGGACAGTGACGGTGGCCATCGCCACCGTCAGTTGGCCGACCGTGGCGCGGCTGACCCGGGCGGAATTCCGCGCGATCCGGGAGAAAGACTACGTGCTTGCCGCTCGCAGCCTCGGTTTTGGCCATGCGCGCATCATCTTTCGGGAAATCCTGCCCAACGCGCTGCCGCCGCTGATCGTCACCTCGTCGGTCATGGTGGCGAGCGCAATCCTGATGGAGTCGGCGCTCTCCTTCATGGGACTTGGCGATCCCAATCGCATCTCCTGGGGGTCGATGATCGGCGCCGGCCGGGACGTGATCCGCACCGCATGGTACCTCACGGCCCTGCCAGGCCTGGCGATCGTCTTCACCGTGCTTGCCCTCAACCTGATCGGCGACGGCCTCAATGACGCGCTCAATCCACGTTTTTCGGAGGAGCGCTGATGGCGGCCTTGCTAGATGTCCGCGGTTCGCTTTCCCTCCGCCGAACCGGTCAAGGGCGTGAGCTTTACCGCCAATCCCGGCGAGATGCTGGCGATCGTCGGCGAATCCGGATCAGGAAAGTCGCTCACGGCATTGGCGCTGATGGGGCTTTTGCCGAGGCAGGCGCGGGCCGGCGGACAGATTTCTTTCGACGGCCGCGATCTGCTGTCGCTCCGCGAGAGGGACCTGCGGCGCATTCGCGGCCGCGACATCGCGATGATCTTTCAGGAACCGATGACTTCGCTCAATCCGGTGCTGACGATTGGCGATCAGATTGTCGAGGTGCTGCGCATCCACGAGGATCTCAGCCGCCGGCATGCCCGCGCGAGGGCGATCGAACTGCTGGAGCTCGTCAGCATCCCGGAACCTGCCCGGCGCATCGATGACTATCCTCACCAACTCTCCGGCGGCATGCGCCAGCGGGTGATGATTGCGATTGCGGTTGCCTGCAATCCGAAGCTGCTGATCGCCGATGAAGCAACGACCGCACTCGACGTGACGATCCAGGCGCAAGTGCTGCAGTTGCTCGACAATCTCCGCGTCAAGCTGAACATGGCCGTCATCCTCATCACCCACGACCTTGGCATCGTGGCGCAATGGGCCGATCGCGTCGTCGTCATGTATGCCGGACGTAAAATCGAGGAAGGCTTTCCGGGCCCCGTTTTCGACACCCCATACCATCCCTATACGCGCGGGCTGCTCGCCGCCTCGCCCCGGCTGAAGGCCGACTATCACTATAGCGACGGCCCGCTTTCGGAAATTCCGGGTTCGATCATCTCGGCGTCGGGCGAAAGAGGCTGCTCCTTTCGCCCGCGTTGTCCGGTCGCCCGGCCGGCCTGCGCTTTTGCCGTGCCTGAACTGCTGTCGGTTTCCGCCGAGCGGCAGGTCGCCTGCCCCTATGTTCCGATCCCTTCGGAGGTAGCCCATGTCGCTTCTGTCGGTCGATAATCTCTCGACCCATTATCCTGGGGCTGCCGGTACGGTCAGGGCCGTCGACGGCGTATCGCTGGAGATTGCTGAGGGTGAAACGGTGGCTTTGGTCGGGGAATCCGGCTGCGGCAAGTCGACGCTCGGCAAGTCGGCGATGTCGTCGAAGGAATTGCAGTCGATCCGCCGCAGCGTTCAGATGATCTTCCAGGATCCCTTCGCTTCGCTCAATCCGCGCCAGACGATCCGCACGATCCTGACGGCGCCGCTCGCCGTCCATGGCGTCAGCGGCCGGAAGCGGCGTGAAGAGATCGCCGCCCAGATGGTGGAGCATGTCGGCCTGCCGGCCGACGCGCTGGATCGTTTTCCGCATGAATTCTCCGGTGGCCAGCGCCAGCGCATCGGCATCGCCCGCGCGCTGATCCTGCAGCCGCAGCTGGTGATTTGTGACGAGCCGGTTTCCGCGCTCGATCTCTCCATCCAGGCGCAGATCCTCAATCTCCTCGTCGAGATGAAGACCGAACTGTCGCTTTCCTACCTGTTTATTTCGCATGACCTGTCGGTCGTCCGCTATTTCGCCGACCGCGTGCTCGTCATGTATCTCGGCCGGATCGTCGAAAGTGCGGCGACGAGCGATCTCTGGCGCGGCGCGAAGCACCCCTATACGCAGGCGCTGCTTGCCGCCGTTCCCGACCCAAGCCGCCGCAAGCAGGCGGCTCCCATTACCGGCGATCTGCCGAGCCCGCACAATCCACCGGCTGGCTGTCGTTTCCACATCCGCTGTCCGCTGGCCACCGGCATTTGCCGGACCGAGGATCCAATCTTCCGCCAACTCGCAGGCGGCCACGCCGTTGCCTGTCACCACGCTCAATGAATGGAGAATGAAATGGTCGATTATCGCTATCTCGGACGCAGCGCGCTGAAAGTCTCGCCGCTCAGCTTGGGAACGATGATGTTCGGTGGGCCGACACCGGATGACATCGCCTTCCGAATCATCGACAAGGCGCGCGAGCAGGGGATCAACTTCATCGATACCGCCGACGTTTATCACGACGGCAAGTCCGAAGAGGTGGTCGGGCGCGGTATCAAGGCGCATCGCGATCATTGGGTGTTGGCGACCAAATTCGTCAATTCCCATACCAAGGGACCGAACCTCGGCGGCCATTCGCGCAAATGGGTGATCGAGACGGTCGAGAATTCGCTGCGCCGCCTCAACACCGACTATATCGACATCCTCTATTTCCACCGCGCCGTCTTCGATGCGCCGCTGGAAGAACCGGTGCGCGCCATCGCCGACCTCATCCGCGCCGGCAAGCTGCGCTATTTCGGCGTTTCCAACTTCCGCGGCTGGCGCATTGCAGAGATCTCGCATCTTGCCGATCAGCTCGGCATCGATCGTCCGGTGGCAAGCCAGCCGCTCTACAATATCGTCAACCGCACCGCCGAGGCCGAGCAGCTTCCTGCCGCGCAATATTACGGTCTTGGTGCCGTTTCCTATTCGCCGCTCGCCCGCGGAGTGCTGACCGGCAAATACGAGCCCGGCAAGGAGCCGGCCGCGGATACCCGTGCCGGCCGCGGCGACAAGCGCATTCTGGAGACCGAATGGCGTCCGGAATCGATCGCCATTGCGAAGGAGATCGCAGCGCACGCGACCCGCAAGGGCATCAGCCCGACCGAATTTGCTCTGGCCTGGGTGCTGAACAACAAACTGATCTCGGCTGCTATCACCGGTCCGCGCACCGAAGAACACTGGGACAGTTACGTCAGGGCGCTCGACGTCAAGCTCGATGCCGAGGACGAGGCGCTGGTCGATCGGCTGGTGGCGACCGGCCACCCCTCGACGCCCGGTTTCAACGATCCGAGCCATCCGGTCGAAGGCCGCGTGCCGCGCAGCCCGGCGTCCGGCGCCGACAATGTCGTGCCGCTGACGCGCGCTGTTGCCTGACAGCCCAGACTGGACCGCCGATCGCGGATCCAGCCTGTCTTTCCAGTTGGTGCCGAGAAGGTTTCCGCCGCATGCCGAACACCGCCCTGTCCCCCGTTTCCGGGTCCGCTACAACCGATCTTGCCGCGCTGCTCGCCAAGGTGCCGGAGCTTGCGGCCGAAATTGCCAGGGAAGCGGCGAAGCGCGATCTCGAGCGCGAGCTGCCCTTCGAGGCCTTTCGTCAGTTCAAGGAGGCCGGGCTCGGGACGCTGCGCATTCCGGTTTCGCTCGGCGGGCCGGGGGGATCCGTCGTCGACTATATCGAGACGATCATGGCGCTCGGCGCGGCCGACTCGAATGTCGCCCATGCGCTCCGCAGCCATTTCAATTTCACCGAAAGCCTACTTCTTAATCCGAATACGGCAATCGACCGCACCCAGCTCGGACGTGTGCTTGCCGGCAAGCTTTTTGGCGGAGCGCACACCGAGCAGGGCACCAAACGGCCGGGCGAAGTGACGACACGGCTGACGAAATCCGGCGACAGCTTTCGCCTCAACGGCCGCAAGTGGTACGCGACGGGGACCGCTTTTTCCGATTTTGCCTCGTTCAGCGCATGGAACGAGGAGGATCAGCTCGTCAGCCTCCTCCTGCCGGTCGACCGCAAGGGCATCACCATCCTCGACGACTGGGATGGGATGGGCCAGCGGCTGACGGCAAGCGGCGGCGTGCTGCTCGACGATGTCGAAGTGCTGCCGCACGAAATCTCCACGCGCGGCCTCGACACGCAGGTCGGGCGTCACACCTCAACGCTGCGCCAACTCCATCTCGCCGCTTCCATGGCCGGCGCCGTCCGCGGTGCCGTCGCCGAGGGCACCGACTACGTGCGCCGGCAGGCGCGCTCCGCCGCCCATAGTGCAGCCGAAACCGCCAATGCCGATCCCTTCGTTCAAAAGATATTGGGCGAGATCGCCGCCGGCTCGTTTGCCGTCGACACGCTGATCCGCGAGAGCGCCCGCGCGCTCGACCGCTCAGTCGAGGCCTTCGGCACCGGAGATCCGGACGGACTGGAAGCGGCGCTGATCGAAAGTGCGCTGACGACGGCACGCACACAGATCGTCGCCTCGCAGATCGCCCTTGCCGCGGCCACCAATGTCTTCGAACTCGGCGGCGGTTCGGCCACCTCCCGTCATCTCAATCTCGACCGGCACTGGCGCAATATCCGTACGGTCCTGAACCACAATCCGCTGCTGCACAAGGCGCGCGTGGTCGGCGACTATTACATCAACGGCACGACGACGCATCTGGAGGAAGGCAGGGTCTTCTAGCCCCGTCGCCTGCTGGGAAAGGCTATTTCATGACTTCGGAATTCATGGGGCATGTCTCGAACCGCGAAGGTTCGGATATCGTGCCACCGCAGGGGCCTGTCATCGACAAGGACTATATCCTGAGACATGCCCGGGCGGCTGAAGAGGCCGGTATAGACCGATTGCTGATCGGCGCTTTCTCGACCTGGCCGGACAACAACCAGATCGCCGCTCATGTCTTTTCCCACACAAGCCGCATCGGCGCGCTTCTGGCCCACCGCACCGGCTTCATGGCGCCGACCCTGGCTGCCCGTCAGCTCGCGACGCTCGATCAGTTTTCCGACGGCCGGCTCTGGGTCCATATCATCACCGGAGGCTCCGACGCGGACCAGCAGCGCGATGGCGATTTCCTCGATCACGACCGACGCCACGAGCGCACCGACGAATATCTGACCGTGCTCAAGAAGGTCTGGGAAAGCGAGGAGCCTTTCGACCACGAGGGCGAATTCTACAAATTCAAAGGTGCACTTTCGCAGGTCAAGCCAGTCCGCGGCCAGCGCATCCCGATCTCTTTCGGTGGCTCGTCGGAGGCAGCCTTCAAGGTGGCGGGCAAGCACGCCGATATCTATGCGCTCTGGGGTGAGCCGCTGGACGGCGTGCATGAGACGATCGGCAAGATACGGGAAGCGGCAGCGCCTTTCGGTCGGGCCGGCGACATTCGCTTCACGCTCGCCTTCCGCATCGTCGTTGCCGAAACCGAGGACAAGGCATGGGAAAAGGCTGACGCCATCCTCGAGCGGGTGAAATCAATCGCGCGGCCGGGCGGCAATGGCGAAAAGCTGCCATCCAATGTGGGTTCGGTTCGGCTTCGCGAGGCCGCGGCGCGCGGCAGGGTTCTCGACAAGCGGCTCTGGAGGGAGGTTGCAGCGGCAAGCGGGGCCGGCGGCAACTCGACGGCCCTTGTCGGCACGCCCGACCAGGTCGCCGAGGCGATCCTCGACTATTATGACGCTGGCGTCTCCAACTTCCTGATGCGCGGGTTCTATCCGACCGAGGATACCGTCGCCTACGGGCGCGATGTCGCGCCGCTGGTCAAAGCGGGCATCGCGGCGCGCCAGGCGCGTGTTGTCGCGGCAGAGTAATGGGCCGGGAAGGGACGGTCATCCTTTGCTTCCATATTCCGATCTAATCCCCTGCAGCTGGCAGGAAGGAGTGTTCATGCGCATCGATCATAGTCCCCACCATTCCATCGTGATCGTCGGCGGCGGTTTTGCGGGGGCGTTGACGGCGCTCAACCTCCTCGATCGAACGGCAGTGCCGCTCGCCATCACCATCATTGAACGGCGCGAAGAGCTCGGTCGCGGCGTCGCTTACAGCACGACCGACCCCGTACATCTGGTCAACGGACCGGCGGACAATTTCTCGCTCTATGCCGACGATCCCGGGCATCTGTCGCGATGGCTGTCGGAAAAGGCCGGGGCCAACGGCTGGCTGTCGCCGGAGAATATCGGCTCGAGCTGTCCGCCGCGTTATCTCTATGGAACCTATGTGCGCGATGAGCTGAAGCGTGCCGTCGGCGAAGCCAGGTTCGGGTCGAGCTTGCGCCATATTCGCGCCTCGGCGTCAACGCTGTCGTCCACCCCGCATCGGATTCGGGTTTCCACAAGCGACGGCACGGTGGTCGAAGCGGACGAGGCGGTGCTGGCGCTCGGCGTTTTTGCCCCGGATCCGGCCGCGCATGGGAGCGCGGTTGCCGGCCATCCGCGTTTTGCTGTCAATCCCTGGGATGCGGCGGCACTCGACCGGCTTCAGGACTGCGCGGAAATCCTGCTCATCGGCGCAAGCCTTTCGATGGTCGATGCCATCGCCAGCATGGAGGCAAGAGGCTTCCTGGGCCGCTACAAAGTGATATCGCGGCGCGGCCAGTTCGTCGAAGGCAGACGGGATGTCGCAGCGGCACGAGACTTCCTCGCCGACAAACCGCTGCCCTCGACCGCCCGGTCTCTGCTATCGCTTGTCAAGACCGAGCGGCGTGCGATCGCGGCGAGCGGCGGCGACTGGCAAGGCCTGCCGCTCGCCATCCGCCCGCACATCCTGTCTCTCTGGCAGAAGGCGAGTGATCGGGAAAGGCTGCGTTTCACCCGCCACCTCCGGGCATTCTGGGAGGTGACGGCGCACCGCTCCGCTCCCGAGAGCAACCGGATCGTCGAGACGGTTCTTTCGCAAGGCCGACTGTCTCACGGCGTGGCGCGTCTCATCGATCTGACCGTCGACAGGAAAGGCATCGCCGCGCGGTTGAAGACGCGGGCCGGCACCGAAAGACAGGTGTTCGATGGCGTGATTGATTGCCGCGGCCACCAGCTGCACGACTGGCGTCGCATCTCCGATCCGTTCATACGCCAGCTTCTTGCCGGCGGCGAGGTGCGTCCGCATTCCACCGGCTTCGGCATCGACGCCACGCCGGAGGGCGATCTCATCGATGAGGAGGGACGTGTCCACCGCAACCTCAGCGCCATCGGCCATCCGCTGCGCGGCGTTGCCTGGGAGTCGAGTTCGATCACGGAGCAGCGAACGCAGGCGATCGCGCTCGCGGATCGTATCCTGTTGAAGTTCACGCCTGCTCGGGCCGCGTCCTGACGGCGTCATCCGGCACACGATAAAAGGGGCGCATCTGCCGATGCGCCCCTTTTATCTTGCAGGCGGCCGCTATTGCCCGCTCAGCCTTGCCCGTCCTTGATATAGACCTCGGCGAAATTCGCCTGAACGCCCTCGGCGCCGATCGTGTGGTTCTTCACACGCTTGTTGAAGACCGTGACGTTCTCGAGTGCGATGAGGTTCACGACTGGAACCTCGTCAGCGATGATCTTCTGGAAGGCATTGAACTCCTGCTTACGCTTGTCCTCGTCGATTTCAACCGACGCCGCTTCCAGAAGACGATCAACCTCGGGATTGGCATAGTGGCTGGCATTGGAGAAGGGCAGGCCGAGTTTGAAATTCTTCGACCAATAGACGCGCTGCACGCCGAGCGTCGGATCGAACTGGTTGCCGAGGTATTCGGCCGTTACGTCGAAGACGCGCTCCTTGTAGACTTTCTGAATATAGGTCGAGAAATCATAGGAATCGATCGTTCCGGCAATGCCGATGCGCGCCAGGTTCTGCTTCAGATATTCGATGACGCGCTTGAAACCGTCATTGTAGGAATTGTGGGTCAGCCGCAGCTTGAAACGGATGCCGTCGGCGCCGCGCTTGTAGCCGGCCTCGTCGAGCAGTTGTTCGGCAGCCTTGAGGTCGAAGGCGTAGGGTTTGATCGATGGATCGTAGTAGCGCGGCAGGAAGACGCTGATCGGTGTCGGAGAGATATGGCCGTAGCCATACCAGACGGTGTTCAGGATGACGTCGAGGTCGATGGCGTGGGCAATCGCGCGTCTGACTTTGACGTCCTTCAGATACTCGTTGTCGAGATTGAAGATCAGCTGGGTCAGGTCACCCTTGGTTTCGTAGCCGCGGGAATCGACGCTGATATTCGGCAAGGCCTTGATCCGCTCGAGATCGCTAAGCGGTATCGGATTATCGCCGCCGATGTCAAACTCGCCGGTCTCGAATCCGGCCGCGCGCGCTGCGCCGTCCGGCACGAAACGGATGGCGATCTGATCGAGATAGGGCTTGCCGGCGTCCCAGTAGTTGGGATTGCGCTCCAGGATGATATGCGAACCGCGCACCCATTCCTTGAAGACGAAGGGACCGGTGCCGATCGGTGCGCTGCCGTTCGGATTGACCGGCACGTCTGAAATCGCGACATTGTCGTAGATATGCTTCGGCACGATCGGCGATTCCGCCGCATAGAGCGCCCGCAGCAGATAGGGTGCCGGTTTGGAAAGGCGGATGACGGCCGTCAGAGGATCCGGCGTCTCGACCTTCGTGACATTGGCAAAAGTTCCCCGACCTCGCGGATGAACCTGTTTGAGAAGCTCGATGGAATGGGCGACGTCGTCTGCAGTAAAAGGCTTACCATCGTGCCATTTGACATTCGGGCGAAGTTTGAAGGTGTAGCTCAGCCCGTCATCGGCGATCGACCACTCGGTCGCCAGCTGCGGCTTCGGCGTCAGGTCGAAATCATAGGTTAGAAGTCCCTCGGTGATCTTGGGACTGACCTTCTGGGTGCCGCCTGCCGTATGCGCCAGCGCAAGAATTGTCGGCGGCTCCGGCTCGACGATGAAATTGAGTGTTCCCCCGCTCTGCGGCGTCTCCTGGTTCGCTTTGGCGCCGAGGGACGGCAACAGTGTGCCGGCCGTCGACAACAGCAGCAATTGGTTGAATCGGCGTCGATTGATGCTCATCGGACCATTCCTTGTCAGCGTCAGGCGTTCTTGAGGATGTAGGCGGAGGAAAGGCTGCCGGAGAGGCCGTCTGCGACGACCGTATGGTCCTGCACCTTCTTGTTAAAGATCGTCAGCTGCCGGAAGGAGACCAGCGTAATGTCCGGCAGGTCGCGGGCGATGATCACCTGCATGCGGTTAAAGAGTTCGACGCGTTTGGCACGATCGTTCTCGACCGCCGCCTGTTCGAAGATCGCATCGATTTCCGGATTGTTGTAGCCGGAGCCGTTGGAGAAGGGCACGCCCTTCTTGAAGTTCTTCGACCAGTAGAGGCGTTGGACGCCGATTGTCGGATCGAAGGTGTTGCCCATGCCGTTTGTGACGAAGGCGAAATCGCGATCCGTATAGACGCGTTTCAGCCATGTCGGCACGTCCTGACCACGCAGGTTGACGTTGACGCCGATTTTCGACAGCGCGTCGCGGAGATAGTTGCCGATCCGCGTGTAGGTATCGCCATAAGGCATGACGTCGTGCGGCACCTCGAAACGAATGCCATCGGCTCCTCGCGGGAAGCCCGCCTCGTCGAGAAGTTGTTCCGCTTTGGCGGGATCGTGGGCATAGATCGGCACCTCGGTATTATAGAATGCCTTGAGGAAGGGGCTGATCGGGCTTGGGGCCGGCACGGCGTAACCATAGAAGGCGATGTCGGCAATCTTCTGCCGGTCGATTGCGTGGGCGACCGCCTGGCGGACCTTGTCATGTTTGAAGTAGTCGTTGGCGAGATTGAACTCGATGCGGTAGACGGTCGGCGAATAGTCGTTGCCGCGGTCGTCGACGGCAAGCGTCGCCGACGCCTTCAGGCGATCGATTTCGCTGAGCGAGACCGGGGTGTCAGGCGCGATATCTACCTCACCTGTCTCCAGCGCCGCGAGCCTGGCGCTGGCATCGGGAATGAACTTGATGACGATGCGATCAAGATAGGGCTTGCTCTTGTCCCAGTAGTCAGGATTGCGATCGAGGATGATGTGGCTGCCGACGGCCCATTCCCGGAAGATGAACGGTCCGGTTCCGATCGGCGCGCGGCCGTTCGTATGGCCGGCGAGGTCTTTCGAACCGTCGTAGACATGTTTGGGAACGATCGGCGATTCGCTGGCCTGCAAGGCGCCGATCAGGTAAGGCGCGGGTTTCGCAAGCCGGATGATCGCCGTGTGGGGGTCAGGGGTCGCGACCTCCTTCACGCTGGAGAAGGTGGCCCGACCGCGCGGATGGACCTCCTTGAGCGCCAGGATCGAAAAGGCCACGTCCTCGGACGTGAATTCCCTCCCGTCATGCCACTTCACGCCCTCTCGCAGCTTGAAACTATATTCCAACCCGTCGTCGCTGATATGCCATTCGGTGGCGAGCTGCGGGATCGGCTTGAAATCGAGACCATAGGCAAGCAGGCCCTCGGTGACCTTGCCGCTGACGCGGGTCGTCGGGCCTGCCGTATGGGCAAGTGTCACGAGCGTCGGCGGCTCGGGCTGGACGAGAAGGTTGAGCGTTCCGCCCGCGACGGGTTCCGCGGCTTGCGCAAAACCCCGGAACGGCACGATGGCACTGAACGCGCTCAAAGCGAGAATCTGATTAAGCTGACGCCTGCGAATGTCCATCGATACCCCCTGATCCGGGACGAGCCCTTTCGGGGCAATGCTGTGTCGGGGCGCATCATCGGGCGGGAAAAGGGGATCGCGAAGAATGTTTTTCTGCCGGCGGCCGAAAGAAAAGCTTGCGCTCACCGAGGATTCGACGCCGCGCACGGAACCTATAGTCTAGTAATATATAGAGAATTCGCAGGTTTTAGTTTTTGCGTCTCAGTCGGACGGCCGGGGCAGAAGAAAATGTCCTCGCACGCGAGCCTCACGCAAAGCATGTGCTCGTCTAGGTCGGGCTGTTTGTGGTGCAATCGTCTCATGAACACGTCTGTCCAACCACGCAAGACAGTCATCCAGCCGACGCTCGCGCGGCTGCCGCCGCTGACTTCGCTGCGCGCTTTCGTTGCGACGGCGCGGCATCTGAATTTCATCCGCGCAGCCGAAGAGCTGCATGTCACCTCAGCCGCCGTCGGCCAGCAGATCCGGTTGCTGGAGGATTATCTCGGCCAGGCGCTGTTTCACCGCGCGCGCGGCCAACTGCAGCTGACGCCGGCGGGCCTGGCATTGGTGCCTGGCCTCACCGCGGCCTTCGACACCGTGCTGTCGGCGATGACGCAATTCGTGACGAGCGACCACGAACAGCCGATCCGTGTGTCCGTCGCTCCTTCCTTCGCCAGCAAATGGCTGATCCCACGGCTCGATGCGTTGCGTCGCGCAGCGCCGGGCCTGCAAATCCTCGTCGATGCCTCGACACAGCTGACCGATCTCGATGCCGGCGATGCGGATTGCGTCATCCGCTACGGGAGCGGCGCCTATTCTGGGCTCGCCGTCGATTATCTCCTGTCCGAAGCGGTGCTGCCGGTCTGCAGTCCCGAATTCGCCGACCGCCACGGGCTCTGGAAAGGTGCGGAAGCGATCGAGGGCGTGCCGTTGCTGCACGAGGAGGGCGCCGAACACGACCACTCCTGCCCCGATTGGCACAGCTGGCTGCGCGCGGAGGGACTTTCCTATCAACCGTCGCAGGGCGGCTTTCACCTCAATCAATCCTCGCTCGTGCTCGATGCAGCAATGGCAGGGCAGGGGCTCGGCCTTGGCAAGATAAGGCTTGCGGAAGCCGAAATCCGGTCCGGCCGGCTGGTCAGCCCCTTCGGCGGGGCGCAGCCTGTGAGCTTTTCCTATTTCTTCGCGACAACGCAGCACAAGGCGCGGTTGATGCGCGTCGACCTGTTTCGTAACTGGCTGCTTGCCGAGGCGCGCGCCTCACAGACCATCGATGCGATCGCGATGCGCAGCATCCGTCCGGCCCTCGGCATGATCGCGGCCGAATAGGAGCCTGCGTCAAGCCGGGGCCGATCGGTCTTCACTTCAGTTTGAAGCCAAGCCTGCGCGTGACCTCTCCGAGGACATGACGGCCCTTGAGAGATTCGACAGTGCCGATGCGGCTCAGCACCTGATCGGTCCAGTCGATCGATGGCATCGCCTGCTCGCTCTGGAAGCTGCGCAGCACCCGGTTATAGTCGGCAAGATCCTGCGGCAGTTCCGGGCGATAGATCTCGCGATGCAGGACGGTGCTCTGGGCCAAGCGCGGCTTTATCCCTGCCGGCACCGCCGGATCGGGAAAGCCGACCGTGAGGCCGAAGACGGGGAAAACGCCATCCGGCAGGCCGAGCTCACGGGCGACGGTTTCCGGATCGTTGCGGATCGCACCGATATAGCATGTCCCGAGCCCGAGCGATTCAAGGGCGACGACCGCATTTTGCGCAGCAAGGGCCGCGTCGATGACACCGAGAAGAAAGCTCTCGATATAGTCGAGGCCTTCTGCCGTCGAGCCGCGCTCCGTCGCGATCGCGCGTGGCCGGGCGAGATCCGCGAGCCAGATGAGCAGGAGCGGCGCCTGTGCGATCTGCCGCTGATTGCCGGCAACGGCATTCAATCGGCTGCGGCGCCCCGCATCCTCGACGGCGACCACGCTCCAGGCCTGCAGATTGGATGAGCTCGGCGCCGACTGGGCGGCGGCAACTGCAAGTTCGACCGCTTCGTATGGCACCGGGGTGGGCAGATATTGGCGCACGCTCCGGTGGCTGAGGATCGTATCGACGGTCTCGTTCCAGCGTCCCTCGAGGCGCTGGTCATTGCGATAACGCTCGCCGGCAAGCTCTTTCAGGCGATCGCTATCATTTGGCTTGGTCGCTAAGGAAGGGGTCATCTCGTTCTCCTTGTTGATTTCGTCATTCCGCCGCTGCGGCATAAGGGTTGGCGGGACGGGCGAGACCAAGATGCTCCCGCAGGGTCCTGCCGGTGTATTGCCGCCGGAAAAGGCCGCGTTGACGCAGGATCGGCACCACCTCGTCGACGAAAACTTCCAGGCCGTGGGGCAGCACATCCGGCATGAGATTGAAGCCGTCGGCGGCCCTCGCGCTGAACCACCGCTCGATATCGTCGGCGACATCCCTGGGCGTGCCGACGATGGTGCGATGGCCGGTGCCGCCATTGAGCGCCCGGATCAGACCCCGCACGGTCAGGCGCTCGCGCCGCGCAAGCGCCAGTGTGGCGCGGAAAAAGGTATGGCCACCATCCGCCGGAAGCGGAATATCATCCGGCAGCGGCGCATCGAGATCGAGGCCTTTTGGATCGAGCTGCAGCACCCCTGCGAGCCGCGACAGGCTGTATTCCAGCGGGATCAGTTCGCGGAGCTCTTCTTGACGGCGACGCGCCTCGGCCTCGGTGCTGGCGATGATCGTCGCAAGCCCCGCCAGGACCAGGAGACTGTCCGGCGGACGTCCGAAGCTGCCGGCGCGCCTTCTGAGGTCGGCTGCGTACTCAAGCGCTTCCTCGAAGGACTGCGAGGCGGAAAAAACCGCCTCCGCATGTTCGGCAGCAAGCTCCCTCCCGTCGTCGGAGCCGCCGGCCTGGACGAGAACCGGATGGCCCTGCGGGGGGCGCGGGATGTTGTGCGGCCCATGCACGGAAAAGTGCTTTCCGCGATGGGCGATCGCATGCACCTTTGCCGGATCGACAAAACGCCCCGTCGCTGCGTCGCCGACAAAAGCATCCTCTTCCCAGCTGTCCCAGAGGGCCTTGACGATTTCGGTGAATTCGCCGGCGCGCTCATAGCGGCTGCTATGGGCGACCGGTTTTTCCAGTCCGAAATTGCGGCTCTGGGACAGGTCCGCGCTGGTGACGATGTTCCACCCCGCCCGGCCCCCGCTTGCGTGATCGAGCGTCGCGAACCGGCGCGCGAGATTGTAAGGTTCGTTGTATGTCGTCGACGCCGTGGCGATCAGACCGATCCGCTCCGTATGGCCCGCGACCAGAGCCAGCACGATGGTGGGCTCCAGCGACGTCAATGGCCGGAAGTCCACCCGATCCGAGATCGCCGCCTGGTCGGCGAGGAAGACGGCGTCGAAGGTGCCTCTCTCGGCGATCCTGGCGACGTTGATGTAGTGGTTGACGTCGAACGAAGCGCGGGGATCGCTGCCCTCCATGCGCCAGGCCGCGGGGGAAAAACCTGAATGCAGGATGTTGATGTTGAGATGAAGCTCGCGCGGGCTCATTGAAAGATCCCGGGCTCGGGATAGTCGCCCGTCAGGAACCATGACCCGACATTGCGGGTCTTATACTCTGCCGGATTGTGCAGCGTGTGAATGCGGACGTTGCGCCAGAAACGATCGAGACCGTAGGGGCGAACCGCTGACCGCGCTCCCATGACCTCGAAAATCTCGCTGGTCACTTCGAGCGCGACGCGGCCGGCAAGGACGTTCGCCGAGGCGACGGCGATCGCGGCGGTTCCACGGTCCGCATCCGTCAGGTCCTGCCCTTTTTCATAGACCGCGTCGACCGCCGTCAGGGCGCGGTCGGCGAGCGCGGTCGCCGCCTGGACCTTGATCCATAGCTCGCCATACTGGCGCTTGATCCAGGGATCGTCCTGATGACGCTCGACACCGGAAAAGATCCAGGGGCGAGACTTGGTGACGCTATAGTCCCGCGCGGCGATAAGCGCTCCCTGGGCGCTGCCGATGAAAACATTCAACAGCACGCTCTGCTGCTGCAGCGGTGCAAGCAGCGCGATCGGATCCCGCGGCCGTTCGGGCACGATCTCATCGGCGTGGATTTTCACATCCTTGTAGAAGACCCGGCCGCTGCCCGTCTGCCTCTGTCCGATGCCATCCCAGTCATTGGCGACGGTGATACCTTCGCGGGTCGGCGAGATATAAGCGATGCTGCGCGCGTTCGTCTCTTCGTCCTCCCAGGCGACCAGCAGATAATCGGCCACATGCGACCCCGAGGCGAACGGCCTGGACCCGTTGAGGACAACCCCATCCCGTTCACGCCGCCCGAAGAGACTTTTCGAAAAGCTGTTGCTGGTATTGCCCCAGAACCAGCTTCCGGCCGCCGAGCGACGAAGAAGATCGCGGGCGTGAGCGTCCGGTCCGGAGTTCATGGCATTTTGCAGCGGACTGAAATGGTATCCGAACAGATGCCCGAGCGATCCGTCGACCTTGGCGAACTCGCGAACGATCTGCATCGCCGTCGAGTAACGTTCGCCGATGCCGCCGAATTCCTCGGGGATCAGCAGGTTGACCAGCCCGCTTTCCTTCAACAGCCGGATCTGCTCTTCCGGCCGGCCGCCGGCTTGATCTCGCTCGATCGCATCCCCCGCGAAAATATCGCGCAGCTCTGTTGCCTTGGCGATATTGGGGTTCGTTCTATCCGGCTCGAAAAGTTCAGGCGAGTGCACGGGCTGCTCGAAACCGGCGGGCTTTACGGTCATGGCTGGTCACTCCTCATTTGTGCAGGCGCGGAAACCCGTGTCGTTCGGAAAGCAGTTGGAGAATGCGATCAGTCGTGTTGACGAAACGCTTGCCGCGCCAGTCGCCCGCGTCCGGCGGAGCTGCGTTGGCAAGAATGAAGACCGGCAGGGATTGATTGTCTTCACCGACATCCTCGATGACTTTGCGTCGCGGACGAGGGAAGGGGACCCGCTCGACGTCGATGCCGGCTGCAAGCTGCGGAAAGCTGGCGAGCAGCCCCTCGATCGCGTTGCAATGAGGGCAGACAAAGGTGATTCCGGGATGTTTCGGGTCTGAAAAGCCGGGCTCGATGAGGTAGAGCTTGTCACGCGCCATTGATCTTATCCTATTCTGCAGCAGCCGCAGTGCCGGCTGCGAAGCGGTTGACCGGACGTTTGAGGCCGAGATTTTCGCGCAGCGTCGTTCCCTCGTACTCGGTGCGGAAGAGACCGCGGCGGCGCAGCTCCGGCACGACAAGCTCGATGAAATCGACAAGGCCGCCCGGCATGATCGGCGCCATGATGTTGAACCCGTCCGCGCCGTAATTTTCGAAGCGCTCTTCCATCACATCGGCGATCTGAGATGGCGTGCCGACGACCTGCCAGTGTCCGCGTGCGCCGGCGGTCCGCAGATAGAGCTGGCGGATGGTGAGGTTTTCCCGGCGAGCGAGATCGAGCACCAGTTCCTGCCGGCTCTTTCCAGCATTGGTCACCGGCAGATCGGACGGGATCGGCCCGTCGAGCGGATAGGAGCTGAGATCGACGCCACTCAGCTGTGACAACAGGTTGAGGCCAACCTGCGGCTGGATCAGCTCCTGCAGCGCCTCGAACTTCTCCTGAGCCTCCGTCTCGCTGCGGCCGACGACCGGAAAGATGCCCGGCAAGATCTTGAGATCGTCCGGGGAGCGGCCGTATGCGCCGAGCTTTCCCTTGACGTCGGCATAGAAGGCCTTGGCTTCTTCGAGCGTGATGTGCGCGGCGAAAATCGCCTCCGCGGTGCGGGCGGCAAGCTCCTTGCCCGGCCCCGAGGCGCCGGCCTGAACCAGAACCGGGCGGCCTTGCGGCGAACGCGGTATGTTCAGCGGTCCGCGCACTTTGAAGTGGCGGCCTTTGTGGTTGAGCCTGTGCAGCTTTTCCGGGTCGAAATAGCGGCCGCCAGCCTGATCACGGATAAAGGCGTCGTCATCCCAGCTGTCCCAGAGACCGAGCACCACATCGGCAAATTCCTCGGCCCGCTCGTAGCGATCGGCATGCAGGATCCGCGTTTCATGCCCGAAATTATAGGCGGCCTCCTGGTCTGACGAGGTCACCAGGTTCCAGCCGGCGCGGCCGCCGCTCAATCGGTCGAGCGATCCGAATTGGCGGGCAAGATTATAAGGGTCGGAGAAACTGGTCGATGCCGTGGCAATCAAGCCGATGTTGCGCGTGACGCTTGATAGGGCGGACAGGAGCGTGATCGGCTCGAAAGGATAGACGCCGCTATGCGCCTTCCGGCTTGCGGCTTCGACGTCCTTCAGCCGCGCCGCCACGCCGTCGGCGAAAAAGATCGCGTCGAACTTTGCCGCTTCGGCAAGCTTGGCGAGTTCAAAATAGTTCTCGAAGTCGGTGCCGACCGAAGCCTGCGGATGGCGCCATGCCGCGACATGATGACCGGTAAACAGCAGGAATGCGCCAAGCTTGATCTTATTTTTACGTCTGCCCATGAGATGTCCCTTCAGCGGTACATTGCCGGCACGGGGAATTCGCCCGAAAGCAGCCAGGTGCCGATCGTCCGTCTTTTGTACTCAGCCGGATTGTGGAGGGTGTGGGTGCGGACATTGCGCCAAAACCGGTCGAAGCCATTGGCATTGGTTGCCGACCGGGCGCCCATGACCTCGAAGATTTCGCTCGAAACGGCCAGGCCGGCCTCGCCCGCATAGACATTGGCTGTTGCGATATCGATTGCCGCGGCACCCCGATCACCGGCTGTCAGGCCAGGTCCCTGGTTGAAGGCGTCATCGAGGCTGCGGGCAGCCTTGTCTGCAAGTTCGGTCGCGGCCAGCGTCTTGATGTAGAGCTCGCCATATTGCCGTTTGATCCATGGATCGTCGGTGTGTTTTTCCACGCCGGAATAGATCCAGGGACGCGACTGGGTCGAGGTATATTCCCTGCCTTCCTCCAGAGAGCCTTGGGCGCTGCCGACGAAGACGTTGAGAAGGACGCTCTGCTGCAGCAGCGACGTCAGCGACGTGTAGGGTGTCAAAGGGATATTAGGCGAGCTGATCAGCTCTTCGTCGAGGATTTCGAGATCTTTGAATCTGACTGTGCCGCTGCCCGTCTGCCGCTGGCCGATACCGTCCCAGTCGTTTTCGATGACGATGCCGATCCGATCGGCGGGAACAGCGGCGGTCAGCCGCTCTCCCTCCGGATTTTCCCATGAAATCTGGATGTAGTCGGCGATGTGGGAACCGGAGGAGAACGGGCGCGAGCCGTTCACGACCCAGCCATTGTCGATGCGCCGGCCCGACGAAGTCTTCGACATTGCATTGCCGGAATTGCTCCACATCAGATGTCCAGCGGCTGACGCGCGCAGCCAGCGGTCTTTCTGTGCGCTCGAGCCTCGGAAAAGCACGAGGTTGAGGGGAAGATGGTGATAGCCGTAGAGATGGGCCAGCGAACCGTCGGTGCGGGCGAATTCTCGCACGACACGCAGAACCGATAGCCAGGAGGCCCCCCGTCCGCCATAGCCGACCGGGATCTGGGCCGATGGCAAGCCGCTTTCTTTGAGAAGCCGGATCTGCTCGATCGGCCTGCCGCCCAGCTTGTCGCGCTCGACCGCATCTTGATCGAAAATCGCCGCCAACTCGACAGCCTTGGCAACGAAGGGATCCGTTACATCGCGTTCGAAAGACATATCAGCCCCATGTTTGTCGGCTTTGCAGGCCGCGGTTCGGGTTCAAAGGTTTGGCGAATGTCGGTGCAAGTCCAGCAATATCTATTTGAGTTCACGGCAAGAGATTCTTTCTCGCCAACTCCAAGCGACCGGTTTACGGTTTGCGGGTCGGCCTCGAGTTGGCGATACGCCCGCTTGCACAAAGGGCGATAGCGTCGTTTGCTATGTTGGCAACGAATGACGCCATGCGGTTGCAAGTTCGATACGTTCAGCTGAACTGGCTCGGACAGCAGTGGGTCTGCCTCCGACACTTGCATGAGCGCAAAAGCCCTGGAAACGATCAGCGGCTTGCGCGTGGATGGCCCTACAGCTCCTCATTCATCTCGGTTCCAGCCTTTGCTTTCAGCTGTGTTTACGACAAGGGATGCATAGTCCTTGCCGATCTCGTCGAGCTTTTTGACCAGTTCACTGTCCGCTCCACCGAGCAGGCTTTGATAGTCCTCGCCTCTTTGTGCCTTGTCCCAATCATTCCCGATAAAGCGTGCGGTGGCCTTGCCGGAAGAAGACACCTCTGCTTCGGGATTGCCAAAGGATGCGGCTGTGCGTTTCAGACCGTCTTCGAAGGTCGCATCATCAAGGCCGCTGTAGGGCTTTCCTTCGGGATTCGTCACATTGAAGAAGATCTGTTCGTCTCCGAACGCGGTGTAGCCACCGCCCAAGCCCTTTTTCGTTGCGTCCGCTGCCTCGAAGAACTTCTGCGCGACGGTGGCGTTGAGGCTGTCTTTGGGGAACCGCACGACCACAAACCCGGTCTTACCTTTCGTGTCGTCAAGGCGGGAGACAAGGACGCTATATTGGCGGAAGACGTAGCCCAGCGAACCGGCAAGTCGATCAGCCGTGGGGTCATCAAGATCCCCCTCGGTCTGAAGCGATGCATTGGTTTTGAGCAGATACCCGCCTGGCGTTACCTCTGTCTCCAAGGTCGCAGGGTCGATACCGTTGGCAGTGACGACTTTCGGCACGATCTCTTTGAGCACTTCGGCTGCAAATGCCGCTCGATCATCATAGCTGGCCTGGGAAAGCCGCGGCAAATGGAAACCTGCGGAAGGCGTTGCCTCGTAGGACAGAAGCACCTTTTGGTCTGCCAGCGCTGTATTCTGGAATGCAAACGGGATGACGGCAGCCAGAACGGCTGCTCTCAATGTGGTTCGTAATGCGAGGGCCCTTTGGGCGAAAAATCTGTTTTGCATGAATTATAGTCCTGGTTTAACCAACTTCCTTGTTGTCGATACCGTCTACCTGATTGGGCTCGTGGGGTGTTTGTATTGACCGCATTCTTGACTGGGTTGCCGCTCGTAGAGTCACCATGCGGAGGGCTCACGGACGACGGCCTTGGGCATGCTCGTTCAATGGCGATGCCTGTAGTGGCGCGAACAGATTTCGGTGGAGAGCTCAGCGCATTTCGATTGGAGTTCCTTATGGGTGCCGTCTTCGAAATGATCGTCGAGGAGCAGGGCGCGATACTCCTGAGCAAGCAACCTCGTTTCGAGATCGTCGCGCAGCGCAGAGAGCCGGAAGAACTGGCGTAGTCTACCCATGGTGTCTCTCCGATTAGGCGGCGTGATGAACGGTATGTGACGCCGACATCAGTTTGTGGATTGCCCGCAGAACCTCAAGCGGCGAGGCGAAGTGCTGACCATCGAGATCATGCACGTGGAACTTAACGGCGATGAACTTCAGCCCGTCGTTGTCCGGAACGACGATACCAACCGGAACGCCCGCGTATTCGATCACTTGTTTGGCCATTGCGATCCTCCGATAAGATCTGCCCTTTTGCGAAGGCGCCATTAGTCTATCAATTTAATAGATTATATAAAGGCGTCGGGGGGATGACTATTCCGATTGGTACCAAAAGACGCTGATAATTGAAGAAAATAATTCTAACACGAGAGCGTGTGGCAGCTTGGCCGCCTCATGACGCCAGCAGCAAGTAAGGCGCAGCCGCCGACGACCCTTGAGCGCGGTGGATGTGAGACGGAGACCTTCGGCGCTGGCTGAGGGAATTTGACCTGCCACTGAATTTTCATCCGACTGCGATTAGAGCCTCGGCGGTTCTTGAACCGCTCCCAAACGTTGGACCACCGGACGCTAGAGTTTTCCGGCTTTACTCAGGGAGGCGGGCTGGTTGCGCACCCTGAATTCACCAACGAGATCGGTACCTTGTTGCCGATCGCACCATGAGGTCTTTCCTCATTGTAGTATCTACGCCAATCCTCCATCTTTTCGCGGGCATCCGCAAGGGTCAGGAACCAATGCTGGTTCAGGCATTCTGCACGGAAGCGGCCATTGAACGCTTCGATGAAAGCATTATCAGTCGGCTTGCCGGGGCGTGAGAAGTCCAACGTCACGCCCTTGGAATAGGCCCACAGGTCCAAGTCGCGCGACACGAACTCGGTCCCTTGGTCGACACGGATCGTTTTCGGATAGCCGGCTTTTTGGCACACCCGTTCAAGGGTTTGCACAACGTCTTCGCCTCTATAGCTATGACGTGGATCAAGCACCGGCACGTAGCGCGAGAAGGTGTCGACCACCGTCAGCACGCGCAGTTTCTTACCCGTTGCGAGTTGGTCGTGAACGAAGTCCATCGCCCAGACGTCGTTGGGTCCGACGGCCATGTGCCGATCCTCGCGAAGCTTGGCTTTTACCCTCCGCTTCGGTGTCTTGTTCCGCAACTGTAGCCCCAAGTCCCTGTAAATGCGGTAAGTTCGCTTGATGTTGGTGCCCCAACCTTCGCGTTCCAACAGCACATGCACGCGGCGATAGCCGTACCGCACACGGACCTCGCAGATCTCGCGAATACGACGTTCCAGACCGGCCTGATCAGCACGGCGAGAGGTATAGTGGTGAGTTGATCGATCGAAGTTCAACGCTCCACAAGCACGCCGGATCGAGATCGCCCAATCGCAGCACATGCCTTTCACCATCTCCCGCTTCCGAGCAGGCCTTAGAGCTTTCGGCGGATGACATCCTGCAACATCTCGCGGTCCAGCGTCAGATCCGCGACGATCTTCTTCAGGCGCGAATTCTCGTCCTCGAGCTGTTTCAGCCTCTTCATCTCCGGTGGCAGCATGCCCGCATATTTTTTCTTCCAGTTGAAATAAGTCGCCTGGCTGATCCCCGCCTTCCTGCAGATTTCAGCAACCGACACGCCTTCATCACCTTGCTTCAGAATGAACGCCTTCTGAGCGTCCGAAAACTGCGATGCTTTCATCGTCTTCTGGTCCCTTTCCCAGCCAGGAAAATGCACCGGAAAACTCTAACCAAAACTGGTCCAGTTTGAAGGGTTCAGATCAAGTTCCACGAAGAACTCGGCGTCTCGCCTTGTCCGTCACGCACGTTCAGGAGAGCCGCTCGATCTCGCCGACCGCAACCCGGCCACGGCTTTGTCATGCGTTTCTTGAGGATACCAATGCGATTCAAGCGATCGTGCGCGACGGCAAGGCAGCGGTCGGCGGCGTCCCGCTCGACGTGCCTAGCTGCGGATTCCAAACGCTCATAGTTTCCACCAGGCTGAAGGTCGTCATCCTTGTTACCGACATTGGCGTTGACCAGTGCGTCGAGAGGCGAGACTGTCGCATCTCTGGAACATCTGGGCGGTCATTCGGGAAGTGTTGTTTTTTCCCTCTCGATTTTCCTGATCGGTCAAACTGTTGGTTATGATCGTTTAGAAAACAACAATTGCCTGTTTTTGGAGGCGCAGGCGGTGTTTGGCCATGCCATCAACCAAGCACCTGTTTTACTGAGGCATTCTCTCACTCAACTCACCCAGCTTCATCGCCAAAACTGCATTCGTTGGAACTCAACCACTGCCCAACGTAGTCATTGATTTGCGGCACAATCAGAGCGCCAAGACAGCGCCCTTTTGCGTGACAGTTACACTCAAACGGATGTCGGTGGCCGAGAACCCAGCCATTACTGCAAATTTCCCCGCCTCTACCCGCCAGCGCCGCTCGGTCGTGTCGAAGAAGGCAAATGTTCGGACGTCGAGAACGAAACTCATTTTTCGTTTCTCACCGGGTTCCAGGGCGCTTTTCGAGAAGGCTTTCAGTTCTTTCACCGGTCTGGGTACAGATGCTTCAACATCCCCAACATAGATTTGCACGACTGCCGAACCTGGCCGCTCGCTGATGTTGGTCAATCCCAGTGTCACTGTCACCGCGCCGGCAGCGTCCGGTAGCCCTACCATCAGATCCGACATCGCAAAGCTTGAATAACCGAGACCATGACCGAAGGGGAACAGCGGCTTAATGCCGTGGCGATCGTAGTGCCGATAGCCGACGAACACACCTTCGTCATATCGCACATGGCCATCCTTGCCTGGATAGACCGCGTCATCCTCGGTATGTGTGGGATTGTCAGCCCAGCGCACGGGGAAGGTCTGTGCCAGTCGGCCCGAGGGCTCGGCCTTGCCGAGGAGCACATCGGCGATCGCGTTGCCAGCCTCCTGTCCGGGATACCAGCATTGCAGTACTGCACGAGCACCGGAAAGCCAGGGCATTTCCACCGGTCCACCGGTTTGTAGTACGACAATCGTGTTCGGATTGGCCGCAATTACCGCCTCAACAAGCTGGTTCTGCAGACCAGGAAGTGCAATGCCGCGAAGATCGGAGCCCTCGGTATCCCAGTCGCCCGTTCTGCCCACGAAGACTACCGCGTGATCAGCCTTTGCGGCGACGGCTGCTGCCTCGGCAATCTCCGCTTCGGCCGAAAACCTGCCCATTCCTACCCGAATTGCGGCGATATAGAGGTTGACGTGATCGTGCCGGGCGTACTCGGCGACGACCTCATAGGTACGGCCGGCTTCGAGCGCGATTTCACCCAAGACCTCTTCGCAGCCTTCTTCAAAGAATGTGGTACCACGTGTCCAGGAAGCCCAAGCGTCCACCACAAGTCTACCATCCACATAGACCCGGCCAAGCCCGGCCGAGGTTAGTCCGACGCGATAGACGCCGGCTTCCGAGGCTGTGAAGATCGTGCGCATTCGGGCCGAAAAGCGATGCGGATCGACGAGGCCCTCGGCCACGGGGGGCAACCATACACCAAGGCTCGACGGTTCCTCGACGACCTTCACCGGCTCGCCAGCTAGCTCCCTTCCTTGGAAAAATTCGAAGGTTGTCGGGTTTTCTATCAGAGGCTGAAACCGATAATTGTTGCAACCCTGAGCGTAGAACAGATTCTCCTCACCCAGCGCGTCCACCAGCCCTTGCCACGGACTGATGACATAGTGAGGGTTCAACTGCGCCGAGCCGCCTCCCATAACCTGCGCGACCTTGGCATTGGGTCCAATGATGGCGACCATACCTTGCTGAGCCAATGGCAGGATCCCGTCATTCTGTAGCAGAACTGCGCTTTCCGCTCCCGCGCGCCTGATCAGTGCCCTATGTTCCGGTCGATCAATGGCGTACTCCTTAAACTCGCGATGATCGTTGATAGCGCCGGTGCGTTCCATCAGGGTCAGGATATTGCGCACACAGGCGCGGATCGTCTCGACACTCACCTCGCCGCCTTCGACCGCGGCCAGAAGCTTGGGGCCGCGGTCGCGGGTCGGACCAGGCATCTCCAGATCCAGCCCCGCATTCACGGTGGGTGCGGTCGAACGCGAGCCGAACCAGTCCGACATCACCACGCCGTCAAAATCCCAGTCACCACGCAGAACCTCGTTCAACAGCCAGTGGCTTTCTGCCGTGTAAGTACCGTTTAGCTTGTTATACGAAGACATCACGGCCCAGACCTTTGCCCGCTTCACCGCCGCCTCAAAGGGTATTAGGTAGACTTCGCGCAGAGTGCGTTCATCGATATCTGAAGAGATGGTTGTACGTTCGATCTCGGACTCGTTGCCGGCGAAATGTTTTATCGTGGCGCCGACTTTCTTGGACTGCAGACCCTCGATATAGCCGACGGCAAGTTCCGCCGTCAGTATCGGATCCTCAGAGAAGCACTCAAAGTTGCGGCCATTTGTGACGCTGCGCTGGATGTTAACGGTGGGGGCTAACGAGACGTGGGCACCTTTTGAAAGAACCTCGTCACCTAGGGCACTGCCGATTTCCTTGGCTAGGTCCGGATTCCAACTCGCTCCGATGGCGATGCCCACCGGGAAAGCCGCTGCAGTCACACCTCCGACAAAAGACCCCGCCCCGCGGGCGCCGTTGGGGCCGTCGGTCAAGCGCAATCTCCTTATCCCTAGGCGGTCGATGGGGGTAAAGACCAGAACGTATCGCCGGAAAGTAGCGAGACCTGCTCGGCCAAGGTCATATTATCGAGCAATGCTTTCGTATCAATCATCTTCTCTGCTTCCTCAATCTCAACACCTACCTTTTCCCAGATCGGCATCTCGAGATGCATATTGGGGAAGCTGGTGATCTCGGCGCCATAGAGCCGTCCATCCATGAAAAGGACGGCCCGTTTGTTCACCAAGGCGTCGCGTCCCGCCATCGCGAGGACGACGACATGTTCGCAGCCTTCACATAGCCGAGATGCGGTCACCGCTTTCCACTGAAAACAAGGACATCGCGGTTTGATCGATGTCAGCCGTGAAATTTGTGCCGGCTGCGGCAGCGCCGGTTCTGTTACAGAGTTATTCCTCCGCAAGTTCGTGAGACAGTTCGAACGTTAGCAAGCTTTATCAGACAATCTGTTGACAGACAATCATCGGTCGCGCAGCTTTCGTTTCGTCATTGATGATTCGATGCTTCCATCGGAGGCGGATCCCGATTGATGAAGTTTCTTCACCGCCTATGGACAAGGATCGATCACAATGGACAGGCTGTTGTCCCGTTTCCGGCTACAGACCAAAGTAATCATTTTCGTACTGCCTTTCATAATCAGCATTTGCGCGGTGGGGTTTTTGGGGCACTACGCCGCGGGTCTCCTACAAAGCCGCCTGGAAACCTCGAGTCAGGTGATGCAGGTGCTCTCGGGTTTCCGTGACGTCTCCGCCTCGATGAGAGAGTTTCTCGACGAGGCGTCGGAAGAAAGGCGCGATCGCGTGAAGGCTGACCTGCTCGCCCAGCAATCGCATCTGCAGGCTTTAGTGACGAATGCCGGAGCTGCGGGGGAAAGCGAAGGCCTCCTGTCGGCAAACGCGATCATGCGGGACGTGGTGGACAATTTTGGCTCTCTCTGGAGTATCCATGAAAGCGAAGAGCAACTGATAACCTCGATCGCCAATCATTCTGAATCGCTGGTTTGGTCGCAGGATGAAATGCTCAGGCTAGCTGACGAGTTGAGGAAGTCCGGCGAGCAGTCCGAGGGCGCCGCCAAATCGATGTTGCGCGATGCCGACAGGGTGACAGGCTATGCAACCTTCTTCCTTGATTTTGCCGCGGGCTACCAATCCGCCGGAACGACCGAGCTGAAACTCGAATATTTGCGCGGCAAAGTGGGCGAGTTGCGTCGAAGCGCCCGAAATCTGCGGGCTTCCTTGCCGTCGGACGCTGCAAAACTGTCGAGCTCGGTCGACGGCGCGGTGAAAAGCGTAACAGAAATTCTGTCGCAGGGCGCCGCATCGCACGACGCCGTAGGCCTCGACACCGCAATGTCCGCGTTCAAGGAAATCTCCGTCGGGATTAACGCGGTGGCGAACCAGCAAACAAAGAAAGCAATCGTCGAGTTCGCAGGTCTCGACCAACGTTTGGCCAAGATCAGCAGCGCCTTGGACGGCAGCCGAAGACTTTCGGACTCCAGCTATCTCATCAGGATACACCTTGCGCGCTTCATAGCCGACCCTACCGAACAAAACCGCGCGCAGCTCGTCCAGAACTTCGACCGAACGAAGAAGGAGATATTGGACATCTGGAGTGCCGCTTCCGATCTCGACCTTTTCAAGACAGTCCAGAATACGGTCCCTCCGGCGGTAGAGGGTATGACGCAGGACAGTGCGAAGCTCGTCGAGATCTCGGAAGTCAGGCGTGCGCAATATAGGCAAACGACAGACCAGTTGAACACCATATGGGGCCACCTCACGACGTTTGCCGACGCCCAGCGTGCCAGGGCCATCGAAGAGACGGCCCGTGCGAACGGCATTGCCCTCATCACGATATTTGCAGGCGTCCTCGTCGCGCTTCTCGCTGGCTTCGGGATGATTGCGACTTTCAAGAAACCTGTCGTCCGGTTGACCGACGACATGCGGCGTTTGTCCGAAGGGGACCTTGACATAGAGATCGGCGGTTCTGAGCGCGCTGATGAGCTCGGAGAAATGGCCCGGGCACTCTGTGTCTTCAGGGAGAATGCCGTAAGGAAAATCGAGATCGAGAACGACGCGGATCGTCAACGATCAGCTTCCGAAGCTGAACGTCGGCACAACGAGGCGGAGAAAGCCGAGATCGACAAACAGATCGGCGACGCCGTCGACAGTCTCGCCGCTGGGCTGGAGAGGTTATCCAACGGTGATGTTTCGAGCACGATCGATCAACCGTTCTCCGGGCGGCTGGAACAGTTGCGAAAGGACTTCAACAATTCGTTGCTGCGTTTGCAGGCGACGATGTCGGAACTTCGCGGCAACATCGTGCTCATTCGGCAAAATGCAGACAATCTCAGCAGTGGCGCCGATGATCTCTCCCGCCGCAGCGAGCGTCAAGCCGCGTCGTTGGAGGAGACCGCGGCTGCGGTTCATCAACTCACCGCGACGGTGCGTTCGTCGACAGAGCAGGCGCAGGCCGCAGCCCGGCTTGTAAAGGAAACCAAGCAGGCCGCGGATGCGTCTGCTTCAGTGGTCACGAACGCGGTCGACGCTATGGGCCGTATAGAAGCGGCTTCCGGGCGCATTTCGCAAATCATCGGCGTTATTGACGAGATAGCGTTCCAGACCAATCTCCTGGCACTCAATGCCGGCGTCGAGGCCGCGAGAGCAGGAGAAGCCGGGCAGGGTTTCGCGGTCGTCGCCCAAGAAGTCCGGGAACTTGCCCAGCGGTCGGCTCTAGCCGCCCAGGAAATCAAGGGACTCATCGCAAGATCGACCGAGGAAGTCGCCTCGGGATCGCGATTGGTGAACGAGGCGGGCAGGGTGCTTATTGCGATATCGTCGAATGTTGCCGGAATTTCCGAAAGGGTTGAGCTTATCGCTGCTTCGAGCAGGGACCAGGCTGCTTCGCTTATCGAAGTGAACCAGGCCGTTGGCGAGATCGATGACAGCACCCAGCGAAACGCTGCCATCGCCGAGCAAGCCCACGCCGCCACTCAGGAACTTACAAAAGAGACCCAGCGGCTGATGCAACAGATCGAACAGTTCAACATCGGCAGGCCAAGGGGTCACGTGCTTTCGGTCGTTTCCTGACGTCATCGCGATCACCAATATTGTGTTGACAGATTTTCATACAATCTGTCAAATAGTGCAGCCAATCTGGGAGGATAAGCGGCGTGCTCAATGACCAAGCGCATCAGACTAAGTTGCCCTATTTCTATCCGTTCAAGTTCGGAACCGGCGAAATAACGGTACTTTCGGACGGACCGTTGGAATTGGGCGACCCGCGGGAGAATTTCCTGGGGGTCGACGCGGCCACGGTGACGGAAATGCTCGACAGGAACTTTCTGTCCAGCTCGTCGGTGACCCTCGAGCAGAACATCCCCCTGGTCAAAATCAACGGAAAGACCATCCTGTTCGACACCGGGATGGGGACGTCGAAGATTTTCGGGCCGACGACCGGCCGCCTGCTGAAGAGCATGCAGGAGGCAGGGATCGAGCCGTTGGAAGTCGATGCCGTAGTGTTGTCCCACGCCCACATCGACCACACCGGCGGACTTTGCGATCAGGACGGAAAGCTTAATTTTCCGAACGCGGAGATCTTCATAAGCGAAAGC
Source organism: Rhizobium acidisoli (assembly GCF_002531755.2). NCBI lineage: Bacteria > Pseudomonadati > Pseudomonadota > Alphaproteobacteria > Hyphomicrobiales > Rhizobiaceae > Rhizobium > Rhizobium acidisoli. The sequence continues at coordinate 331,964 of NZ_CP034999.1, forward strand.
GACTTCGATGACTGGACCGACGGAGGCAAGCTTGATGACGGTTTCAAGGCCCAGGTGGAAAATGCCCGGAGGAACCTTCTTCCACACCGTGATCGGATAACGCATTTCGTGGACGGTCAGGAGTTTCTGCCGGGCGTGCAGGCCGTGCACGCTCCAGGCCACACCTTGGGCCACTTCTGCTTCCTCATGCAGTCTGACAACGATCGGCTCTGCTTCCTCGGCGATCTCACCCATCATCATATCCTGCTGATGGAACGCCCGTGGATGGAGTTCAAGTACGACACCGATCCCAAGCTCTCGGCGCGGTCGCGCACCCGGGTGCTGGATATGCTCGCGACAGACCGCATACCAGTGATGTCCTATCACTTTGCGTGGCCCGGGCTCGGCAACGTCGCCCGGGAGCGGGAAGGCTTCCGCTATGTACCCGCCGCCATGCAGATGCTCTCGAGATAGGAATACGCGACAATGCAGATGAAATCCGTCATTCTCCGAGAGTCAGGGCTTCCCAAGCCGTATGCAAGTTCGCGACCTCTCAGTGTCGAGACCGTCGATCTGACCCCTCCGGGCAATCTTGAGGTCTTGGTTAAAATCAAGGCCGCTGGTGTGTGCCACTCCGATCTGTCGGCGATAAATGGCGACCGCCCCCGCCCATTGCCTGTCGCGCTGGGGCATGAAGCCTCCGGCATTGTCGAAGAAATCGGACCCGGTGTCGATACAGTGAAGGTTGGCGATCACGTCGTGATGTCGTTCCTGCCCATCTGCGGACACTGCGACTACTGCGCGGGAGGCCGCGCAAGCCTCTGTGAGCCGGGCTATCGCGCAAACGCCGCCGGGACATTGTTGAACGGCAGCAAGCATATCCGTCTTCGCGGCTACGATATCAACCATCATAGCGGCGTATCGGCGTTTTCGGAATACGCGGTCGTGTCGGCGCACTCGGTCGTCAAGATCACCAAAGACGTGGACGTCACGATGGCGGCCTTGTTCGGATGCGCCGTCATGACAGGCGTCGGTGCCGTCGTAAACACGTGTGGCGTGAAGCCGGGACAGTCGGTCGCCGTCGTCGGCCTGGGAGGCGTGGGCTTGTCGGCAGTCCTCGGAGCGGTGGCCAGCGGGGCAAGCGAAATTATCGCCATCGATTTGATGCCGGAGAAGCTTGAGCTGGCTAAGTCGCTGGGCGCGACGCTTACCTTCCTGGCAACCACGCCGGATGTCATCGGCGAGGTCAAGCAAGCGACACGCGGGGGAGTGGACTACGCCATCGAGATGGCAGGGTCGAGCAAAGCGTTCGAAACCGCTTATGGCATTACGCGGCGCGGCGGCATGACGGCGACAGCGGGTCTGGCGAACGTGAACACCAAATTCGAGATCTCGCCGCTTCCTCTTGTTGGGGAAGAACGCATCATCAAAGGCAGCTACATGGGGTCTTGCGTGCCTTCGCGCGATATTCCCCGTTATATCGACCTGTTCCTCAAAGGTAGGTTGCCCGTGGAGAGACTGCTGTCCAGCACTGGCCCGCTTGAGGAAATCAACGAGGCCTTCGACCGGTTAGACCGTGGCGAGGTGATCCGACATCTGCTGGTTCCCTGAGCCTGGGCAAGGAGCGAGAATTTGAGCGACTGGAAAGTCCTGGCGATACATTACGGCACTGCGGTTCGCCCCGTTGGCGAACTCGGCCTGGAAGCAGGAGATCCCCACGACGCCCCGGGCAGGATCGAGTATTTCGTTTGGTTGATCCGCCGTGGTGAACGTCTGATCCTGGTTGACACCGGGTTTAGCCCGCAGGAGGCTGAAAGGCGCGGGAGGACCATGTTGATCCATCCGGTCGAGGCGCTTCGCCAGCTCGGGATTTCCGCATCGTCCATCACCGACGTCGTCATCACGCATCTCCACTATGATCACGCGGGAAACCTTGCGGACTTCCCCGAAGCGCTGTTCCACTTGCAGGATCGGGAGATGGCCTACGGTACAGGACGATGCATGTGCCATGATCGTCTTCGGCGTCCCTTTGCAGTGGACGCCGTCGTCGATGCGGTCCGTCTGACGTTTACCGGCAGGATGCGCTTCCACGACGGGAACGGCGAGATTGTGGAGGGACTCACCATCCATCTCGTCGGCGGTCATTCCAAAGGCCTTCAGGTCGTGAGGCTGGACGATGGCGATGAAGTCGTCGTCATCGCATCGGACGCACTCCATTTTCAACGCTATCTGGAGCATGACGACGTCTTTCCGCTTTTCGCCGATTACGCCGACGTACTGGAGGGATACCGAACTCTCCGTGAGCTATCAGGACCGTCCGGAGTACTTGTTCCAGGCCACGATCCCGCAGTCCTGACGGGTTTTCGATCGCTGTCACCCGATCTCGCTTTTGCAAAGGTTCTGCGGTAATGGGGACGCGTGGAATGTCCGGTAAGAGACAAAGCTAGGGCGTTCTTCGCTTTTGTCAGACAATCGGGTTGTATCATCCGGATAACCCACCATATAGTACCATGACTTGCGCGGCCGCTTTCGGCCTTGGTAAAACGGACTTTTGGATCCGATGGGTGATATGGATTTACAGATTGCACGACAGAGTGCCACATTGCGCACTCAGGTAGAAGATAAACTGCGGCAGGCGATATCAAGCGGCCGTTTCAAGCCGGGTCAGCGCCTCGTTGAGCGAGAGCTCTGCGAGTCGATCGGTGTAGGACGGACATCAATCCGCGAGGCGCTTCGACAACTCGAGGCCGAGGGCCTCATTACCAGCTATCCGCACCGCGGTCCCGTCGTCAGCACTATCACCTACGAAGAAGCCGCTCAGCTCTACAGCGTCAGGGCTTTGCTAGAGAGCTACGCCGGAAAGGAATTCGCTGAAAACGGAACCGCCCAGGATATCCATACACTCAATGAGGCGGTTGCTGAGTTTGCGGAAGCGGCGGCAAGCGGCGGTGGGAGCAGGCTCATCAAGGCGAAAACCGCGTTTTACGATTGCCTGATGCAAGGGAGTGGAAACGTCTTCGTCAAGCAAATGCTGACATCGCTCCACAATCGGGTGACTCTCCTGCGCATGACGTCGATGACGCAGCCGGGGCGCTTGAACCACAGTGTGGAAGAGATAAAGGAGATCGCTGCGGCCATTACTGACCGAAACGGAGCGAAAGCCGCCGCAGCCTGCAAGTACCACATCGATATGGCGGCTAAGGTCGCACTGGACTACCTTCGTAAAACCTCCGAAAACGACGGCGATTGAAGAAGCGGCAACAGTCGGTATTGACAGATTGTCTGATAATCTGCTTATTCGAAGTCATGGCGCCGACGCGTGCGGCCTGGCGCTTGTTCGAACAGGGAGGTTGCTTTGGGCACTTTTAATGAATTGCGGTCCCGCATAGCGGAGGCTCTTGGGGATCGGGAATTGCCCCGGCTCACTCCGGACCTGACAATGGACATCGCCTTCTACGTCGGCGATCAGGTGATCGCCCTCAATTTCGCTGAAGGCGGCGCGGCGATCTCGGGGGAAAGCGATGATCCCGAGGTGACAGTGAGGGCCACTGCGGACGCCTGGGAGCTGGTTCTAATGACGCCGCCGCCCGCCACCTTTCACTCCTTCACAGCGTTGCAGCTTGCAAATCCTCTCTTCGAGATCGTCGGCTCACCGCTCGCCCTTGCGAAAGCACGCCCGGCTCTGGAGCGGGTGTTCGAGC